>FR884633.1:0-8870 GCA_000436075.1 Eggerthella sp. CAG:209
CGCAAGGGCCAAGTCCATCAGAGGGTGGCAAGATTTGTGCGCCGTGCATGATTTGAGGGCTTCGGGCGGCGAAAACGCCCCTTGGTGGCAAGATGTTCGCGCGGCGTATTCCCCAACGGCGCTTTGCGGGGCTTTTTGGATACATAGCACGCATATCTTGCCAAAAGTAGCTGAATCTGAATACATGGCGGCAATATATTGCCACGAACTGGTGTTTTTCTTGTCCGAGGCCCCTTCGGGAACGCATCGGGGCGATATATTGCCATGGCCAGGCGCCGAATGATCGCCACCGAAGTTCATCGACGGTCTATCTCAGACTGTAATGGGGATAAGCGGGCGATGCCCAAGACTCCCTCTATGCTCTTAAAGGGAGGGACTTATTGCATATCTTTCGATAATGCGGCTATTACACAAATTGCTAATAATCTTGTGACGTGGGCCGACCTCTACAATGAAACCAGCGCACAAAGATGCGCCAAGGGGGAATACAGAGGGGAAGGAAGAGCCATGAGGGTAGTGCTCTGCGGTGACCTGCTATTTTCGAGCAGGAACCTGAAGAACCGTTTGGATAAGCGCGTGGTCGATCTGCTTGTAGATGCAGATGCGGTATTTGCAAATGCCGAGTTCAGTACGCCGAAAAGAAACACCCCTCCGGGTTTGTGCATGTATTTGACTTCAGTGCGTCAAGATATTCTCGATGAGCTGACCGACTTGAATATCAAGTTGGTTTCCTTTGCGAACAATCACACCATAGATTACGGTCCGCAGGGCTGCCTTGAAACCATAGAGGCAGCTGAGGCACGAGGCATCATTCCCTGTGGCGTGGGCCGCAATCTTTGGGAGGCTCGCAAGGCGCGCTTCCTCGACACGGCGCAAGGTCGTGTAGCGGTGGTTGCATGCTCTTCGACCTGGGCCGAGCGCGCTTTGGCAAGCAACGAGAATGCCGATGTGGTGGCGCGTCCGGGGTTGTGCCCGCTGCGTTGGGGGCGTTCGTATGTGTTGCCGAGCGAGCAATTTGAACAGCTTCGTGCTATTGATGCAATGTTGGGCACCGATAAAAGTTTCAAAGAAGTAAGCAAGATTGAAACGTGGGAGTCACCGACGGAAGATGCGTTCAAGTTCGGTTCTGCCATGAGCGGAAACTTGCAGATCGAGCGCGGTGACCGCGCCTATGTTCGCGATTACGTGAACGAATCTGATCAGGAAGCAATTCTGGAGAGCATTCGCGATGCTGCGCGCAGGTCGGATGTGGTTATCGCCACATTGCATACGCATGAAGGCGAAAACGAAAACTGGTATGCAACCTATGCGCCAAAATTCGTAGAAGAATTTGCCCGTAAAACCATCGATGCGGGGGCAACGTGCTTCGTAGGGCAGGGCGCCCACTTCCCGCGTGGTGTGGAAGTGTATAAGGGATGCCCCATTTTCTACAATCTGGGCAGCTTGCTGATGGAGTTCGAATCGGGCGAATCGATGATCTCGCCGGAAATGTATGAGACGTATCATTTGGGCCCTGATGCTCATCCGTCTGATCTGCATTCGAATCGCGCTCAGAAGCCTGATGGTTCCTGGAACGGGTTCTATTCGGAACGCCGTTTCTCGACCAACTTCCTGGTCGTTCTCGACATCGATGAGGAAGGGGCAAACTACGAAATTGTTCCGCTTGATTTGGATATGCATCGTGAAAACAACCTGAAGCGCGGCTTGCCAGAGGTTTCCACTCCTGAAGAAGGAAAGAAGTTTGCTGATTATCTTGCGCATGCCAGCGAACGCTATGGGGTTTCGTTTACATACTGCGAGGAAATAGGCGCTATATCGTTTGATGCTTAAACGAGGTGCGTCCCTGAAGGGTGACGGTGATTAGGCGCCGACAACCAGGGCTCTCACCGTTCGGGGTGCCAGCGCCCGCCCGTAGGCTTTCGGTTGGGGCGACTGCGGCCGTCCTAGGCTTGTACGAGCAGCGTGATTGCCTGGCGATTGTTCGCAAGCGAGCGCGGTAAATTGTCTGTGGAGCCATACCACGTGATTAGAGGAGGGGTTATGCCATTCAACACCATCAAAACCGAAGAGCGTGATGGTATCTATATCATCACGCTGAACAGGCCAAAGGCGAAAAATGCCATGAATAGCGAAATGTGGCAGGAGCTGTGCTGGGCCTTTGACCATCTCGATGAAACCGATTCGCTCCGATGCTGCATCATCACCAATGCTGGTGATTGCTTCTGCGCCGGGAGCGACCTGAAGGAAATTGCCGCAGGCACCTATCATGCTCCTGAGGGGTATGAGAAAAGCGGGTTCTGCGGCATGACCAAACGTTATATCCCGAAGCCGATCATCGCGGCATGCCAGGGGCGTGTTTTAGGAGGTGGCGTAGAGGTTGTTATGGCGTGTGACCTGGCGGTCTGCTCAACCGAATCGACGTTTTCTCTCCCTGAACCGCGGCGTGGCCTTACTGCCGCAGGCGGTGGTTTGCTGATGCGCATTATGCAGATGGTGCCGCAAAAAGCAGCCATGGAATTAATGCTTACCTGCGAGCCTTTTTCTGCCCAAAAGGCGCTTGACTGCTTCTTGGTAAATCGTGTTGTTGAGCCCGATCGGGTGCTTGATGAGGCTATTTCCTTAGCGAAGCTTATCTGCAAGGGAGCGCCTTTGGCGGTTGAATGCACAAAGCGAACCGCCTACGAAACCATGGGAGAAAATGTGGTGTATCCTTCGCGAGGCTGGGAAATTCTCGAAGAGATTGAGCGGATTACCCAAAATAGCGAAGACAAGATTGAGGGTGCAACGGCATTTGCCGAAAAGCGTGAGCCAGTTTGGAAAGGCCGTTAGGAGCCTCAGTTGGCTTGTTGGGGAAGGCGCTCCGTATGGGGCGCCTTCTCGGTCAAAAACGAGTAAATGGGGTATTTCGATTTATCGGAATGGCCTGATAGGCGGGTTTGCGCTTTCGTCATATCCTAGAGAGGTTACATTTCGTCAAACTTGGGAATAGGTAAGAACCTTTTGGTACCGTATTCTTTTAACTGTGAAAAGAATGTATCAGGAGGGGTACCGTGGACTTCGCTTTGTCCGACAACCAGAAGAACATCATTGCCACATTTCGCGAATTCGGCGAATCGGTATTTACTCCTGAATCGGTATTCCAGTGGCGAAAAGATCAAGGCCTTCCCGATGAAGTGGTGAAGGGCTTCGTTGATCGCTACTTCGCACTGGACGATCAAAGCCCCGACGGCATGGGCATTATGTCGCAGACACTTATCCTGGAAGAGCTTTGCCGTTGTGCAGGTGCCGCCCTCCCATTCCAAAACGACCTGTTCAATCTACAGATCATGGGCGGTTTTGCCGATGAGACGGTATCTTCGAGGGTATTGGATGACTACCGCCAAACGGGGCGCTTGATGTTTTCGCTGGGTGTTTCTGAGCCGAATGCGGGTTCTGACACTATGAGCATGACCACATCGGTTGAAACGCGCGATGGTCGTTTGGTGCTCAACGGCAAGAAAACCTATGTGAACAACGGCGAGTATTCGCCAAGCATCCTGTGCGCTGCCATCGACAAGGACACGCCTTCCGAAGACGAGTATCCGTCGCTTTCTTTTTGGCTTATTCCGCACGATTTACCAGGCATTCGCGCCGTACCCATCAACAAGATCGGCCAATCGATGGTGCCGTTTGCATCGGTTTCCTTCGACGAGGTTGAGTTGAAGCCCGAGTATCGTTTGCGCGGTCACGAAGGGGGCTTTCGCCACCTGTTCAAGATGTTGGAATTCGGCCGTGTGTTCACGTGCGCAGCATCGCTGGGCATGGCGCAAGCTGCTATGGAAGACGCGGTTGCCAACGCGCGTGTGCGAAAGGCGTTCGGCGTTTCTATCGGGCAATTCCAGCAGGTAGAGCAGATGCTTACCGACATGGAGGTGTCGCTGCGTACGATGCGCTCTATGCTGTACCAAGCTGCATGGGCCATTGAAACTGACCAGCCTGATAAGCGTTTGGCGGTTGCGTTGATGAAGCGCTACATCCCCAAGACGGCAACCGAGGTGGCAAGCAGCGCTATGCAGATCCTGGGCGGCTTGGGGTACACCGATAGTGCCCGAGTGAGCACTATCTGGCAGGATTGCCGCGGCAATCAGATCGCTGAAGGCACCGATCAGATCATGGTGTATATTTCCGCGCCCCTCATCATGAAGGAATATGAATAGAAAGCCCTGTTGGCGTGGTTTCGCGGGTTGTTATTCCGCGATCATCCGCGATTGGGTTGGGTGGCATTAACGGATTTTGCTCCAAAGAGACGCTGTTCTGAGCGCCCGTTGTCGGGCTCAGCGGCATTACCCAAGTTGATATTGCCCGAACGCCCGCGACTGAGCTGGATGGGCGTTACAGGTTACGCCTTAATTGCGCTTCTTTGATTTCGCTTTCCATGGAGCTGTGGATGATGTTGGAAAAAGGTCCTGCGTTGCTGATCAGATGCTTGGTGCCGGGCTGCTCGCACTTGTGCGTGAAATAGGAAAGGAACGCGCAGGTGTAGAACTCGCTTAAGAAGTCGATGTTTTCTTCTGGCAGGTAGCGGTTGGCCAAGATGATGGTGATGTCGTTGCGCAAGGCGGGCAAGTACAGATCGTACAGATACTCGCGCAGGGTGGCGGGCCCGGTTTCGGCAAAAGCCTGCATGTAGAAGGCGCGGTTTCGCTCTAGCACAATGGCAAAGGCGTCGAAGAATTTCGAATGGTCAAGCGAGCGCACGCCCGATTTCTGCGTGATGTAGAACGGGAAGCTCGAAAGAGAAGGGTCTTCGTCCTTCTTGTAAACCAGGATGTTCTCGGGGAATCGGTGTTGAAGCTCGAGTCCCAGATCGTATCGGAACTTCCAAATAATGAGAGCATTCTTATCTTCGAAGTGGTAGTAGAACGTTTTGCGGTTCTTACCCGTGCGCTCAACGATGTCGCTGATGGAAACCTTCTTCAGCGGCTGCTCTTCGCACAGCTGCACAAGCGCATCGGCAATTAGCAGTTTTGTGTCGAGTGTTCCCATTTCCCGATCCTTTCAACCTTCCATACTTGGCTAGTTTAGCGCTACCGAGCATTCTTTTGGTCAAATCAATGAAAATGAGTAGTTGATTCAAAAACTATCGCAGCAATTGGCTAGCAAATGCGCGATGAATGGATACTCATCGCGCAAATTATGCATAATGCCGCCAATTCGTCCGAATATCTGTTTTACAATAATTTACGCGAAGGAGTGCTCACGATTGGTCATCACTGGTATAGATCGTTGCATGTAGGGTAGACGGCTTCCAGAAGGGGGAGGTCGTCGTTTTCATGTTCGGAAACGAATTGTGCCAGGTATGTCTAATCTGCTCTCAGAGGTTCACATCTTATGTTCTTAGGAAAGGGGCTGCGACGTGAAGTACGAATTACTGAACAAGCCGTTTAAGATCGGCAACGTGGAATTGCGAAATCGCTTTGTCATGCTGCCAATGACCATCGAAAAGACCGACAACTACCATGTTGGCGATGACCTCGTAGACTTCTACGAGCAGCGCGCAAAGGGCGGTGCCGCTCTGATCGAGCTCGGCTCTTGCTACGTTTGCGACGTTTTCGACACCCACCCCAAGTACCACACCACCACCGGCGCTGTAGGCGTTTGGGACGATTGCTTCATCCCTGGCCTTACCCGTACCGCTGAGGTTTGCCACAAGCATGGCGCAAAGCTTGCTGCTCAGCTGCAGCTTTGCTACGAGTGGCGTGCAACGGGTGAAGACGAGCTTCACTCCTATGCTCCTTCTATCGACGTTGCTTCCGGCCCCTTCGTTGGCATGCCTGAAAAGGAATTCACCAAGGAAGAAATCCAGCTCGTTGTAAAGCAGTACGGCGATGCTGCTAAGCGCTGCCAGAAGGCTGGCATCGATATCATCGAGATCCATGCAGGCATTGGCTACATGGTTATGCGCTTCATCTCCAAGTACTCCAACCATCGTACCGACGAGTACGGCGGAGACACCAAGGGTCGCTGCAAGCTTCTCACCGACATCATCGACGAGATCCACAAGCAGTGCGGCGAAGATTACCCGATCATCGTTCGTTACTCTGCAGACGACCTTATGCCTGGCGGCCAGCGCGTTGAAGACCTCAAGGAGGTTATCGAGGTTGTAGAGGCTCACGGCATCGACGCTTGGTCTATCCAGGCTGGCTTCCATGAGGCTCCTCGCCCCGTTGCTAACCAGCTCGTTCCCGAAGGCGAGTTCATCTACCTGTCCAAGGAAGCTAAGAAGTACACTTCTCTGCCTTGCTTCCCTGGCACCCGTATCAACCACCTCGACGTATGCGAGAAGATCCTCGCTGACGGCTCTGGCGACGCAGCTGGTATGGCTCGTCACTGGATCGCAGAGCCCGAGATCGGCATCAAGGTTGCCGAAGGTCGCTCCGAAGAAGTTCGTCCCTGCATCGTTTGCTCTCGCTGCTTGGACAACATCTTCATCGGCAAGCCCTGCAAGTGCTCCGTTAACCCCAACGTATACTTCTCCCAGTTCGGTCAGCCCGAAGACCACAAGGTATCCGGCGCAGAGGCTGAAAAGAAGATCCTCATCGTTGGTGCTGGCCCCTCTGGCTTGGAAGCTGCTCGTAACCTCAAGCTTCGCGGCTTCAAGAACGTTACCGTTGTTGACCAGAAGAAGAAGGCTTGCGGTCTTCTGAACCTCGCTCAGGTTCTGAACGAAGAGCTTCCTCCGATGGTTGATTGGTACAACAACGAAATCAAGCGTCTTGGCCTCGACGTTCGCCTGAACACCAAGGCTGACGCCAACTACATCAAGGACTTCGGCGCTGACGAGGTAATCCTCGCTGTTGGTCCTGAAACTTCTTCCCCCGACGTTCCCGGCAAGAACCGCAAGAACGTTATCGACTCCCACGCACTGAAGGAGCTCGTAGAGGGCAAGAACACCCCGGGCATGGGCGCTATGTGGGGCCTGTCCTGCTTCGGCATGGGCATCCTGGGCGCACCCCTTGGCCTTATGAAGTGGGGCCTCGGTACGCACCTGCTGGTTAGGAAGCGTCTTGCTGTTATCGGCGGCGGCTTTGCTGGCATCGAGGTTGCATCTTCCATGAACGAGGGCCGCGAGGTTACCGTTATCGAGTCCGCCAAGAAGGCTGGCGCTGAAATCGGCATCATCGACAAGAACCCTGAGCTCCGCAAGCTCAAGAAGGAAGGCGTTAAGATCCTTACCCTCACCAAGGTTAAGGCTTACACCGACGAAGGCGTTCTGTGCGAAGACGCTGAGGGCAAGGAATTCACCGTTCCTGCTGACACCATCATCGCTGGTACGGTATGCGTTGATAACACCTCTCTCTACGAGCAGGTCAAGGCTGTGCTCGGTGAAGAGCATCTGCACCTCATCGGTAACGCATCTCCCCACACCGATTGGGAAGGCGTTGCAGCAAACGATCCTTACGGCACGCCTGAGTTCAAGCGTCTCCTCGAGGCCGTTCGCGACGGTTACCTCACCGCTATGAAGATGTAGTCATCTGCTGAAGCAGTTGATTTTGCACTAAGTGCATTTGGAAAGCCGCCCGTTTGGGCGGCTTTCTTGTTTTGTCGGCTTTGGCCTGTTATGTCCGCGCATGGGCTTAGTGGGCGATTGGTTGGACACGGCGTATGCGGAAAGCTCGGCGTGGGGCATTTCCTGTCCCGTTTTCGTCTGCGCATCGCCGTTCGTTTTCCATTGCGTGAACGTATCCTGCGTAAACGTTTAGCCACGGCCGTTGCGCGGTGTGGTTTGCTATCATGGGAATGTTCTAGAGTTGTGCCGTTTTTGGCATGAAAAACGATGAAGGAATACCATGACTCAGCATCTCACCGAAAAGGACGTACGCGGCATTGCCACGTATGCACGCATCGGGCTGACCGATGAAGAGGTTACGGAAATGACCGTTGACCTTAACAACATCATCGAAAGCCTGAAGCCTATTACTGAATACGACTTGGAGGGCGTAGAACCTACCTTCCATCCCATCGGAAATCTTTCCAATGTTATGCGCGAAGACGTTGAAGGCGAAAGCTTCACTCAGGAAGTTGCCCTTGAAAACGCACCGAAGCAGCAAGATGGCAGCTTCCTCATTCCCTCAATTCTGGGTGGAGGTGACGAGTAGTGGCTCAAGCATTCGCAGAGCTTTCAGTAGCTCAGATCCAGGCGGGCCTTACTGCCAAAGAATTCAGCGCCAAGGAAGTTGCAGAAAACTCCCTGGCACGTATCGTATCTGCCGACAAGGCGGTACATGCTTTCCTCGAAACCACTGAAGAAGCGGCACTGGCTGCGGCGGCACGTGTTGATGCCGCCATCGCTGCGGGCGATATTGCCCAGGCTGGTCCGTTGGCGGGCGTGCCCGTTGCCTTTAAGGACAACATGAACTTGGAAGGCACCCACACCACCTGCTCTTCCCGCATGCTGGAAAACTACGTTTCGCCCTATACCGCAACGTGCGTAAGCAAGATCATCGAAGCTGGTGGCATCCCGCTGGGCAAGCTCAACATGGACGAATTTGCCTTTGGTTCTTCCACGGAAACTTCGGCATTCGGTCGTACCTTCAACCCCTGGGATCTGGAGCGTGTACCCGGCGGCTCTTCTGGCGGCTCTTCTGCTGCGGTGGCTGCCGGCCTTGCAACGCTTACTCTGGGCTCCGACACGGGTGGCTCCATCCGTCAGCCTGGTAGCTTCTGCGGCACGGTTGCCGTGAAGCCGACGTATGGCGTGGTTTCCCGTTACGGCGTAGTGGCCTTCGGTTCCTCTCTCGACCAGGTGGGCCCGTTTGCTCGCAACGTTCAGGATGCCGCTCTTGCCATGAATGCTCTTGCTGGCCACGATCCGCTCGATTGCACCAGCC
>FR884633.1:8882-15334 GCA_000436075.1 Eggerthella sp. CAG:209
ACCAGCCAGCCGGTAACCACCGATTTCACGGCGAATCTCGCCGAAGGCGTTTCGGGCATGCGCATCGGCGTTGTTCCCGCCTTTATGGAAGCAGAAGGTTTGGCTCCCGAGGTTCGTGCCAAGGTTGAAGAGGCGGTAGGGCATCTTCGTCAGATGGGTGCGGAAATCATAGAGGTTGAGCTCCCCAATGCCCAGGCGGCAATGAGCGCATACTATGTGCTTGGTCCCTGCGAGGCGTTCTCCAATCTGGCTCGTTTCGATTCCGTCCGCTATGGTTACTGCGAGCCTGGTTGCAAGGATCTGGGACATCAATATGAGGCTTCTCGTTCTGCGGGCTTCGGCCCCGAGGCACGTCGTCGCATCATGTTGGGCAGCTATCTGCTTTCCGCGGGCGTATACGAAAAGTACTACTACCCGGCTCAGCAGGTTCGTACCCTTATCACTCAGGACTACGTGAAAGCATACGAAAAGGTAGATTGCATCATCGCTCCGGTTGCTCCGCGCACCGCGTTCAAGTTCGGCGAAATCGCGGACCCCACCTCGATGTACCTTTCCGATATGTTCACCATTTCCATCAACATCGCTGGCAACGGCGGCATGAGCATGCCTGTTGGCCTGGGTGCCGATTCTGGCATGCCCGTGGGCGTTCAGCTCATTAGCCCTGCTTTCAAGGACGAAAACATGCTGCGTGCTGCCGCCGCACTCGAAACGGTATACGGCGCAGCTCCCGTTGCTCCGGCATTTGCCGATGGAAAGGATGGTGAATAACCGTGAAGAAGCTCGAACAAGTACTCGAAGATTGGGAAGCGGTTATCGGCCTGGAAATCCACGCCGAGCTCACCACGCTCGAAACTAAGATGTTCTGTAGCTGCAAGCTCGAATTTGGCGCTGAGCCCAACACGCATACCTGCCCGGTATGTCTCGGCTTGCCCGGTGCTTTGCCAGTGCCGAACAAGGCGGCAATCGAATCTATCGTGTTGGCTGGCCTTGCCACCAACTGCGATATCGAGAAGCGCTCTATGTTCTATCGTAAGAACTACATGTATCCCGATATGGCCAAGAACTTCCAGACCACGCAGGGCCCGGTTGCCTTCTGCATGCGCGGCCATCTGGATTTGGACGTTGACGGGGCTGCCGCTAAGGAGCGCATCGATCTGGCCGACCTGAAACCGGGCGAGCAGGGCGCCGAAGGCACCACTGCTGCAAACGTTACTCGTACCGAAGACGGCTACGTTGCCCATGTGGGCATTGAGCGTATCCATATGGAAGAGGACGCGGGCAAGATGATCCACATCGGCGGCGGCGAAGGTCGTATTGCCGGTGCTACCCATTCGCTGGTTGACTATAACCGCGCAGGTACGCCCCTTATCGAGCTGGTAACCAAGCCCGATCTTCGCACGCCTGAAGAGGCTCGTCTGTTTATGCAGAAGCTTCGCCAGATTTATCTGGCCATCGGCATTTCCGACTGCTCGATGGAAGAAGGCTCGCTGCGTTGCGACGGCAACGTTTCCCTGCGTCGCCGTGGCTCTACTGAGCTGGGTACCAAAACCGAGCTCAAGAACATGAACTCCTTCAAGAACCTTCACGACGGCCTTGCTTACGAAATCTGCCGTCAGGCTGAGGTTTTGGAAGAGGGCGGCATCATTTACCAGGAAACCCGCCATTGGGATCCTAGCGCCAAGCGCACCATCGTTATGCGCGTGAAGGAAACGGCTGACGACTATCGCTTGTTCCCTGAGCCCGACTTGGCTCCCTATGACTTGTCCGATGAATTTATCGAAGGTGTTCGCGCCAAATTGCCCGAACTTCCCGACGAAAAAGCAAAGCGCTTCGAATCGGAGTTCGGTCTTTCCGCTTACGACGCTCGCCACTTGGTGGAGCATCGCAGCACCTCGAATTTCTTCGAGGCTTGTATGGCTGAAGCAGCGGATGATTCGGGTAAGCTGGCCAAGCCTCTGGCGAACCTCATCATCAATGATGTTGCCGCTTATGCGAATGCCAACGGTGTTTCAGATATGGAGCAAACCGCCCTTTCGCCTGCGCGCGCGGTGGAGCTGGTTAAGCTTCTCGCCGAAGACACCATTTCTTCTAAGCAGGCAAAGGAAGTGTTTGCCATCGTGCTCGAAGACGACAAGGATCCTTCCGTCATCATCGAAGAACGTGGTATGAAGCAGGTATCCGATACGGGTGCTATTGAAGCTGTTGTCGATGGTGTGCTCGCTGCTTTCCCCGACAAGGTTGAGCAGTATAAGGCAGGCAAAACCGGCCTGCTGGGCTTCTTCGTTGGCCAATGCATGAAGCAGATGAAGGGCCAGGGCAACCCGAAGGTTATCAACCAGCTGCTTGCTCAGAAGCTTTCGTAATCAAGCTATATACATGCGACGCGTTACCTACATGTGCGCATCGTTCCAAGCGCCCGGCCCGCTTTGGTCGGGCGCTTGGTGGTTAAACAGAAAAAATGATGCAAAAAAGTTCATATTTTTGTTTTGGAGGATGTTCGGTGACCGAAGAATCGAACGAGGGAGCAATGGATGCCGCCCGTGCGGCGCTGAAAGAGCATTTCGGCTATGACGGTTTTCGTCCTGGTCAGGAAACACTGGTGGGAGCCGTGCTTTCCGGGCGTGATTGCCTGGGTGTGATGCCGACGGGTGCAGGCAAGTCGATTTGCTACCAAATACCAGGTGTGGTCTTGCCGGGCTTAACCCTGGTAGTGTCGCCCTTGGTTTCCCTTATGGGCGACCAGGTACGTGCGCTGCTCGATGCAGGTGTGCGCGGCTCGTATTTGAACTCTACGCTCACCCCTGGTCAGCAAGGCACCGTGATGCGTCGTGCGTTGGCGGGTGCCTATGACATCATGTATGTAGCTCCCGAACGGTTGGCCGATTCTCGATTTATCGATTTTGCCTCCCAGGCAAACATTCCCCTAATCGCTATCGATGAAGCTCATTGCGTTTCGCAGTGGGGTCAGGATTTTCGCCCTGCTTACCTGGGAATAGGCGAATTCATCGACGCCCTGCCGAAGCGTCCCATTGTTGCGGCGCTTACGGCAACAGCAACAGAAAAGGTTCGCGAAGACATTGTTTCGCTGTTGGGTTTGCGCAATCCCGCTACGGTGGTTACCGGGTTTGATCGCCCCAACCTCCATTTTGCCGTTGAGCAGCTTCCCTCAAAACGCAAGTTGGCACGTATCGTTGCATACGCTCTGAATCATCCGCAAGACTCGGGTATTGTGTACTGTTCCACGCGCAAAGACGTCGAAAAGGTGCATGAGACATTGGTGGAAGCTGGCGTGCAAGCGGTTCGCTACCATGCAGGTCTCTCGGTTCAAGAGCGCACCGATTCGCAGCGGGCGTTTGTGCTGGATGATGCACCCATTATGGTGGCTACCAATGCGTTTGGCATGGGCATTGACAAATCGAATGTGCGCTACGTTATCCATCACAATATGCCGGGTTCGTTGGAGGCGTATTACCAGGAAGCGGGTCGTGCTGGTCGTGACGGCGAGTCGTCGGAATGCTTGTTGCTGTGGAACGACGGCGATATCGGCACGTGTCGATTTTTTATCGAGCAAGAAGTTGAAAATGAAGCCCTTGAGCCTGAAGAGCGCGAATTGGTACGCGCCTCGCAGCGTCGCTTGCTGGCAGCCATGACGGGCTACTGCCTTACTACGCGTTGTTTGCGCGGCCATATCCTGGATTATTTCGGCGATGAATCTGCCATGGAATGTGACAATTGTTCCAATTGCGAGGGGCAGTATCAAGCGTTGGACGTAACCCTGCAGGCTCGCGCTGTTATGCGCTGTGTTCAGGAATTGCGCGGTCGTTTTGGTAAATCCGTGGTGGCCGATGTGCTGCATGGCTCCAAGAGCCAGCGCATTTTCGAGTTCGGCTTGGAAAGTTCGCGCACTTATGGCACTTTGCCCGACGATTCGGCAACAAGAATCAAAGAGATCATTGAAATCCTGGCAAGCGAAGGTTACCTGCAGATAGGGGAGGGGCGCTATCCCCTGGTTGGCTTGGGCGCTCGTGCCCGTGAAGCGGCGGTGCCCGAATTCTCGCTTGCCATGAAGCGTCCGCCTGAGCGCATAACGCGTTTGAAGGGGGCCGAAGGGGCGAGTGCTGCCTTCGGCGCTGCTGGCTCTGATGCGCCGAAAAAGGCGAAGGCCGCAGAAGGCCTCGACCCGATGGATGCCGAGCTGTTCGAGCGTCTGCGCGCTTTGCGCAAGCGCATAGCGACTGAAGCTACCGTGCCCCCTTACGTGGTGTTTTCAGATGCGGCCTTGCGCGCCATGTGCCTTGCCCGCCCGAAGGACGAAGCCCAATTCCTGGATGTTCAGGGCGTTGGGCAGAAAAAGCTTGAGCGGTACGGCGAAGAGTTCTTGCGCGAAATCAACGCCTAGTGAGGGGTCTGTTGGTAGTTGCCTATGATAGCGCTTGCCGCTTTGCGTTTGCGCTTCGGGAGGCGGCGCATGCTGCCGCCCTCGAGGGAACGCGCTGTTTGCTTTGAGAAAAATCTAGCGTGTGTCGCTAGATTTGAGCGGGCGTATCCATACCCTGATGTGAGGCGTCTGTTCAACGGATCTTGGAGCGGTACGGGAGCGGACTGCCATTTGAATTGAGCCACCGAAACTGCCGGCTGTTTATCCTCGAATGCGAAGGACCGCGCACCGTTAGCTTGCCCACGGATGCGTATGGAATAGGTTGACACCCTGTTCTAGTTACAAAACGCGTATCATTGAACGGTTATGTCTTTTGGCATAACCGCTTTCGTTTTCGACAGAAAGGCGGCTTGCATGGCCAGCCAGAACACTACCGGCAACAATGCCTCTTCCGTAGACGGGCAAGGGCGCGAAGGATTCTCTAGCCGTTTGGGCTTTCTGCTTATCAGCGCAGGCTGTGCTATCGGCCTGGGCAACATCTGGCGCTTCCCCTACATCACAGGACAATACGGCGGTGCCGCGTTCGTTTTGATGATCCTATTCTTCCTGGTGGTGCTGGGCGTGCCGCTGTTGGTGATGGAATTTTCTGTAGGTCGCGCAAGCCATCGCTCGACAGCGCGAAGCTTTAATGCCTTGGAGCCGCGCGGCTCCAAGTGGCATTGGTTCAAGTGGTTTACCCTTGTAGGCAACTACGTGCTGATGATGTTTTACACCAGCGTGTGCGGTTGGATGGTTGCCTACCTATTCAAAACCGGCATAGGAACCTTTGACGGAACGCACGATATTCCCACTGTTTTTTCTTCCATGATCGGCGACCCAGTTGAAATGGCGGGATGGATGCTGCTGGTAACGCTGGTCGGTTTCGCGATCTGCGCGGCAGGCGTGCAGAAGGGCGTAGAGCGCATCACCAAGGTAATGATGGCCGCCCTGTTTGTTTTGATGGCTGTTCTTTGCGTGCATTCATGCCTTCTTGAAGGTGGTCAGGAAGGTCTGGCATTCTACCTGCTGCCCAACTTCGATAACCTCTTCAACAATCCCAGCGCCAGTTTCGCTGAAATCCTGTACGCCGCAATGAGTCAGGCGTTCTTCATGCTTTCCGTTGGCATTGGCGGTATGTCCATTTTCGGCAGCTACATTGGACGTGACAACAAGCTCACGGGTGAGGCCGTACGCATTGCAGGCATGGATACCTTGGTTGCCATTATGGCGGGCCTTATCATCTTTCCCGCATGCTTCGCTTACGGCGTTGCGCCCGATGCCGGTCCCGACCTGGTGTTCCTTACCCTGCCTGCTGTGTTTGAGCAAATGCCGCTCGGCCAGCTGTGGGGAACGATATTCTTCTTGTGCATGGCCTTTGCAGCGCTTTCAACCGTTATCGCGGTCTTCGAGAACATCCTGCGTTTTTCGATGGACCAGTGGGATGTCACGCGCAAACGAGCAGTTGCCATCAACGGGCCTTTGCTGGCACTGCTTTCCCTGCCGTGCGTTTTGGGCTTTTCTGTATGGTCGGGCATGCAGATTCCCGGCATCGGCGACATCCAGTCGTTGGAAGACTTCTTGGTTTCCAACAACTTCCTGGTGTTGGGCGCTTTGGTATTCGCCCTGTTCTGTACCCGCCGCTCTGGTTGGGGTTGGAAGAACTTCCTTGCCGAGGCAAACGAAGGCGAAGGTATGGCGTATCCGAAGTTCCTGTACGTTTGGACTCGTTACGGTGTGCCGCTGCTGATCATCGTTATTTTCGTAGCAGGATGGGTGCCTAAAATCACTTTCTGGCTGAATATGTAGCGGGCCACTCGGCTCTTGCCTGCCGAGACGATTCGGCGGCTTAGGACTCTTGCGCCGGAGTGCAAGAGCGTATACTTCGAACATTGCAATTCAAAGCAGAGGAGAAACTGCCGTGGCAGATAAAGAAATCGTAGACGAAGGGCGTGAGAAGTTCTCAAGCCGCCTCGGGTTCATTCTCATCAGCGCTGGTTGCGCTATCGGCTTGGGCAACATCTGGCGCTTTCCCTAC
>FR884633.1:15369-18521 GCA_000436075.1 Eggerthella sp. CAG:209
TGCGGCATTCGTTCTTCTCATCCTGTTTTTCCTGGTGGTGCTTGGCGTGCCTCTGCTGGTGATGGAGTTTGCCATGGGTCGCGCCAGCTACCGTTCGCTAGCGCGTAGCTACGAGGCTTTGGAGCCGCAGGGTTCGAAGTGGCATCGCTTCAAGTGGCTTGGTTTGGTTGGCTGCTATCTGCTCATGATGTTCTATACCGTGGTATGCGGTTGGACCATTGCTTACTTTGTGAAGGCGGCAATGGGCATGTTTGACGGCACGGAAGATGTCACGATGGTGTTCGGGTCGATGCTCGGTAGCCCCATGGAACTCACTGGTTGGATGCTTTTGGTTGCCGTTATCGGTTTTGGCGTGTGTGCCATGGGCGTGCAGAAGGGCGTTGAACGCATTACCAAGGTTATGATGGCGGCGCTGTTCGTTATCATGGCTCTTTTGTGCGTGCACTCTCTTACGCTGGAAGGCGGTCAGGCTGGATTGGAGTTCTACCTGCTGCCCAACTTCGATAACCTCTTCAACAACCCCAATGCCAGCTTCCCTCAAATTGTCTACGCTGCTATGAGCCAAGCCATGTTCATGCTCTCGATCGGCGTTGGCTCCATGTCTATTTTTGGCAGCTACGTAACACGCGATAGGAAGCTCACGGGCGAAGCGGTAAACGTCGCCTTGCTTGATGCCTTGGTTGCCATTATGGCGGGCCTTATCATCTTCCCAGCTTGCTTCGCTTACGGCATCAACCCTGATGCCGGTCCTGGTTTGGTGTTCCTTACGTTGCCTACGGTATTCGAGCAGATGCCTTTAGGGCATTTGTGGTGCACGCTGTTCTTCCTCTTTGTTGCAGCTGCAGCGCTTTCTTCGGTCATTGCCGTGTTCGAGGCAATTCTTCGCTTCACCATGGATCAATGGGATACTTCCCGCAAGCGTGCAGTGGCAATCAACGCGCCGATCTTGGTACTGCTTTCCCTGCCGTGCGTATTTGGCTACAACGTCTGGTCGGATTTTCTGGTGCCGGGCATCGGCGATGTGCAGTCGTTGGAAGACTTTATCCTTTCCAACAATATCCTGCCAATCGGTTGTTTGCTGTTTGTACTGTTCTGCACCACCAAGCGCGGTTGGGGTTGGGATAAATTCATGGCAGAAGCCGATCGTGGCGAGGGCATTGCATTCCCGAAGTGGACGCGCTTATGGGTGAAGTATGGTGTGCCTGCGCTGATCCTTATCGTGTTTTTCACAGGTTGGGCGCCTACCATGCAAACTTGGCTCGGTTTGGCGTAGCTGAACTTTTTCGTGCGATTAAGTCAGGTTCGGCGTTATTGCATCGAGCCTTTGGTGTCGGACCCGGAATGGTAGCTCATTCTGGGTCCGTTTGCGTTTGGCTAGTTTTAGTTTGGGTTGTTCGTTGAAGGCTGTTTTTCCCATGGCCCTCATTGAAGCCTAAAACGAGAAAGAGCAGCGAGATTGCTCTCGCCGCCCTTTCTCGCGGAATATGCTAGATGCCGCTTCCCATGAATGGGCTTTGCGGATAAGCGATTTCCTACTTAACCACCAGTACGGGAATTTCGGCGGAGCGAAGCACGCCGTAGCTGACCGAGCCTATTGCGCCTCGGATAGCACCCAGTCCTCGCGAGCCCATGACGATAAGGTCGCAATCATAGTGCTTTGCCGTTTCGATGATGGTTTCGATGGTGTAGACGCCGAAGACCACTTCTGCGGTAAGAGCACCGGGAAAGCCTTCAACTATATCGGCGATGGTATCCTGCAGCTCTTTGTCCTGCTCGGCGTTGCGCTCTTCGACTACCTTGGCGAAATCGCCCTTGGCTACGACCGAAACGCCCATGCCAAAACCGGTTTGGTTGATGCTGCTGTACACCAGGTCTTGCGGCGGAGCGACAACCTCAACTACATGGATTTTCGCTTCGGGATTTTCGCTAGCCATGCTAATGGCCTCTTTGAGTGCATTGTTTGCGTGCTCGGAGTTGTCGTACGGCACGAGGATGTTTTTGAACCCCATGTAAATCGCCCCCTCAGGCTCTGTTATTGCTTTTGATTATACGCCTTTTCTTCTATTGATGAACGTGTTCAGTTGTCTTGATCAGCTAATTTGAGCGAAGTTGTGGCGCAGCCTTCTTTAAGAAATGTAAAACTGGCATGATTTAATTGCTTTAGCGCTCTACTGTGATAAAGTACCACCAACGGAAACGTTGCCCCTCCTAATCGTTGGCAACCGATATGCCGGGCGTTTGGGCTGTCGTTGCTGCGATGCTTTCTCGGATGGTGGATCGTCGCGGTGCTCGCCCGAATGGTGGATGCCGCGGGATATCAGCTGCAATCAGGTAGCGTTGCCTGATGCGTCTGGCATTGGTTGCCGCGATGATTTCAGGGGAAATGCTTCCGTAAAATGCCTGTAAAGATGCCAATCGCCAAACGCGGGGAAGCAGCAAGCAGGCATAATAAATAGGTTAACAACAATATGCTTTGCTTGCAGGCAAAGGCGCTTGGATCTTTTCGGCCAATACGTTATGCGAGCGTTCAGGAATAGCATGTGTTTAGGGAAGAAGGAATATGAACTACATCACTCCCGTTGGTTTTCGTGATGTGATGAGCGATGAGGCGCTTGTCCGCGAAGATCTTACGGCTCGGGTCCGTGCCTGCTTTGCGCAGAAGGGGTATCGCCCCGTAGAAACACCCACATTGGAAGTGCTCGATGTGATGGAAGCTGGCGGCCATGTGCCCGAGGCTCCGTTCAAATTTTTCGATTCCCATGGAGACCTTTTAGCTATGCGCCCCGACGTTACCATGCAGATTGCCCGCATGTGCGCAACGCGCGGAGTGGCTCAGGGCCAGCCATTGCGCCTGCGCTACACCCAGCGTGTATTCCGCGAGAAAACGGCAGAGGCTGCTGCCCGCGAATTAACGCAATGTGGCGCTGAATGCATTGGCGCGGCAGGGAGCGAAGCCGATGTCGAATTGGTCTCGCTGCTTGCTTCCGCCCTTTCCGAATGCGGTCTGGAAACGTTTACCATCGCCCTGGGTTCGGCAGGCGTTCTGCGTGATTTGCTTGATGCCAGTGGTGCTTCGGATCAGTGGAAAACTGCCGTTATGCAGGCTTATCACACTTCTAATTTTGTGTACTTGGAAGAACTTGTTACCGCCG
>FR884633.1:18576-22767 GCA_000436075.1 Eggerthella sp. CAG:209
GGAGGACAAATCCCGCTTCAAGCTTGCCGATCCTGCTATCGCCAATCCCGGCCGTGTGGTTCCCGCCATTGCCCGTGCCATCTTCTCTCTTTCTCGCTTGCGCGGCGGAAAGGCGGAGCTTGCGCAGGTACGTGCAATGCTCGAGCCGTTGGGCTGCGCTCGCGGCATCAGCGAGCTGGAAGGCGTGTACAACGCGCTGATCGAATCGGGCTTGGAGGGCAAGGTCCTTATCGATTTTTCGGTAATGAGCTCGTTTGACTATTACACGGGTCTGGTGTTCGAAGCGTACGCTCCCGGCCTGGGCTCGCCTTTGGGTGGCGGTGGCCGCTACGACAACTTGCTTGCCCAGTACGGAGCCGAAGAGGTTCCCGCTGCAGGCTTTGCATTCTACCTGGAACAGGTAATGGCGGCGCTGGAATCTTCCAAGGCAACGCGCCCCTTACGCATTGCTGTGCCGAAGGGCTCGCTGAAAGATGATGCCATTGCAACGCTTGAAGCGGCGGGACTCGACGTAACGGGGTTGGCCGATGCTGGCCGTACGCTGATGCTGCGCAACGGCGATGTGGAGTATCTGTTCGTGCGTCCTACCGATGCACCGGTGTTTGTGGCCTTGGGTGCTGCCGATTGCGGCATCTGCGGCGAGGACTCCCTTATCGAAGCATCGCCCGACGTTGTCGAACTCGCTGACCTGAAATTCGGAGGCTGTCGTTTCGTGGTGGCAGAATCGGCAGGCACTACCGAGGCGGTGGAAAGCCGCTATCGCAAGCTGGGGTCTATTCGCGTTGCCACGAAGTACCCCAACATCACCCGTTCCTACTATGCCAAGATGGGCATGCCCGTTGAAATCGTGAAGCTTCACGGAAACATCGAGCTTGCTCCCATCACTGGCATGGCAGAACGCATCATCGACATCACCGCAACGGGCACTACGCTGCGCGAGAACAACCTGGTGGTAGTTGACGACGTTCTTGCTTCCACCGCTCGCTTCTTTGCCAACCCGTGCTCGTACCGTACCAATCTGCGTGTTGGCCAGCTTGCCGACGTGCTCTATTCCCAGACGAAGGAGAACTAAACCATGAGAAGAATCGAACTTGCTCCCGGTCAGGTTTTCGAAGAGAAGATGCTCAACCGCGTTGGTGCTTTCAATGCCGATGCCCTGGTTGCTGCAACGAATATCGTCGAGGATGTGCGCAAGCGCGGCGACGAGGCCCTGCGTGAGTACACCGCCAAATTCGATGGCGTGGAAATGGAAGAGTTCCGTGTTTCGCAGGAAGCCATCGATGAAGCTATCGCCAAGGTCGATCCGAAGGTAGCCGCCGCCATTCAGAAAGCCGCTTCCCAGATCCGCGATTTCCATGAGCGTCAGAAGCAGCAGGGTTGGTTCACCATGCGCGAAGATGGCGCTTTGGTCGGCGCAAAGGTGGAGCCGCTCGATTCCGTGGGCATCTACGTTCCCGGCGGCAGAGCCCTGTACCCTTCCTCGGTTCTGATGAACGCTATCCCCGCTTCTGTTGCGGGCGTGAAGCGCATCGTGTGCGTAACACCACCCACGAAGGACGGATCGCTTGATTCTGCCATTTTGGAAGCTTGCCGCGTTGCGGGCGTAACCGAGATTTATGCCGTGGGCGGCGCTCAGGCTATCGGCGCACTGGCATACGGAACCAAGAGCATCAAGCCGGTAGACAAGATCACCGGCCCCGGCAATGCTTTCGTTGCCGCTGCAAAGAAGCTCGTTTCTGGTGATGTGGGAATCGACATGATCGCGGGCCCTTCTGAGGTATGCGTGGTTGCCGATGAAACCGCTCTGCCCGAGCTGGTTGCCATCGATCTTATGGCGCAGGCTGAGCATGATCCGCTGGCAAGCTGTTACCTGGTAACCTTCAGTTCCGAATACGCCGATGCGGTTGAGGCTGCTATCGAAAAGCACATGGAGGGTTCTACGCGTGCGGAAATCACCACGGCTTCCCTTACCAATAAGGGCCTGATTATCGTATGCCCCGACACTGAAACTGCCCTCAACACCGTGAACATTATTGCTCCCGAGCATCTTGAGCTGCACCTGTCCAATGCCATGGAGCTGTTGGGTGCTATTCACCATGCAGGCGCTATCTTCCTGGGTGAATGGACGCCTGAGGCGGTGGGCGACTACGTTGCCGGCCCCAACCACACACTTCCCACCGGCGGTACGGCTCGTTTCTCCAGCCCGCTTTCCGTCGATGAGTTCGTGAAGAAGAGCAGCGTGCTGCAATATTCTCCTGCTGCCCTGATGCGTGATTCTGAGGCTGTTATCACTTTGGCTGATCACGAGGGGCTTTGGGCCCACGCCCAGAGCGTTCGCCTGCGCCGTAAGCTGGTTGAGCAGGCATTTGAAGATGCTCAGGCCGCCGGCGAGGTTGACGGCGCTGCGGAGGCGAAGTAACCCATGCACGGCGTACGCAACTCCCATCCGAACCTTGCCGGCATTGTCCCCTACGACCCAAAGTACCTGCCTGCTAAGCAGTACCTTTCCGCCAACGAAAATCCCAGCAACGTCCCAGAGGAAGTTCAGCTGGAAATCAGAAAGGCACTGAAGGGCTTTCCCTTCAATCGCTATCCCGATCCGTTGGGAAACGAGCTGCGTGATCTGATTGCCGAGGCAAACGGGCTTTCGCGGGAGAATGTGCTGTTGGGAAACGGCGGCGACGAATTGCTCTTCAATTTGGCGCTTACCTGGGGCGGCCCCGGGCGCACCTTCTTGAACGTACCGCCCACCTTTTCGGTGTACGAAGCTAATGCGCGCCTTACGGGTACCAAGGTGGTGAACATTCCGCGCAAGGAAAACTTCGATATCGACGAAGAGGCCGTGCTTGCCCGTATGGCCGAAGGCGACATCGACTTTGCCGTTATCACCAGCCCCAATAACCCCACTGGCAAGATGGCCAACGAGACGTTTTTGAAGAAGCTGCTCGATTCCTCCGATGCTCTTATCATGGTTGACGAGGCGTATTTCGAGTTCAGTTGTTTTTCAATGCGCCCGTATCTTGATCAGTATGAGAACTTGGTGATCTTACGCACCTTTTCGAAGGCATTTAGCCTTGCGGGTGTGCGCATGGGTTACCTGCTGGCCAATACCAGCGTTATCCGTGAGTTCCTGAAGGTGCGCCAGCCTTATTCGGTTGATTCCGTTTCGCAGGCTATTGCTACGGCGGTGTACCGAAACCGTTCGCTGTTTGTGCCTGGTATCAATCAGATAATCGAACAGCGCGGCGTGTTGCTCGAAGAGCTGGGGAAAATGCCTGGAGTTACTGCGTTCGACTCGGATTCGAACTACGTCCTGTTCCGCGTGGCTGACGCCGGGCAGGTTTGGCAGGGGCTCTACGATCGCGGTGTGCTGATCCGCGATTTCTCGCACTCTCAGTATCTGGAAAACTGCCTGCGTGTTTCCGTCGGTTCCCCTGAGGAAAACCAGGTGTTCTTGGATGCGTTGGCGGAGATTCTGAACGAAAGGAGCTAGCGGTGGCTCAAGAAGAACGTGTTGCGGAGCTTTCACGTACCACCAAGGAAACCGATATCTCGCTTTCGCTTGATATCGATGGAACGGGCAAGACCAGCATCGACACGGGCGTTGCCTTTTTTGACCACATGCTTGATGCATTCGGCCGTCATGGCTTGTTCGATTTGAATGTTAAGGCCGAAGGCGATATCGAAGTAGATGCCCATCATACGGTAGAAGATGTGGGAATTGTTCTTGGTAAGGCGTTTGCCCAGGCTATGGGTGAAAAGCGCGGTATCACGCGCTTTGCCTCCCAGTACCTTCCCATGGACGAGACCTTGGTGCTTGCCGCTGTTGATATTTCGGGCAGGGGCCAGTTGCATTGGGACGTTGACGTGCCGTTGTGCCTGCTTGGCGCGTTCGATACTTCGCTTGCCAAGGAATTCTTCATTGCGTTTGCGACGAATGCGCAGGTTACCCTGCATGTGCGCATGGTAGTTGGCGAAAACGCCCACCACATCGTGGAAGCGTGTTTCAAGGCGGTTGGTCGCGCTATGTGTCAAGCGCTTGAGATCAACCCGCGTATTGCAGGCGAGCTTCCCTCCACCAAGGGCTCTTTGTAGGAAACCAGGGGCGCAGTCCCCGTTTTCCGATTCTTCTACCAGAAAGGCTGAAAGCAACCGATGATTGCCGTTGTTGACTATTGCAAGGGAAATTTG
>FR884633.1:22789-23052 GCA_000436075.1 Eggerthella sp. CAG:209
CGTCGAACGCGGGCTTCGGGCGGTAGGTGGTGATGCCCATGTCACCGACAACCCTGAGGTTATCCGAGCCGCCGATGCTGTTGTGCTGCCCGGTGTAGGCTCGTTTGCCGACGCATCACAGCATATGGTGGAATCGGGGCAGATGGGAGCGGTACGCGATGCTATCGCTGCCGGGAAACCCTTTCTGGGAATTTGCTTAGGTGAGCACTTGCTGTTCGAGGCGGGCGTGGAAGGTGCGGCTGGCCCGGGTGTCGATGGGGTTA
>FR884633.1:23058-23926 GCA_000436075.1 Eggerthella sp. CAG:209
GTGTCGATGGGGTTATGGGAGACCCTCATTTGCCCGTTGGTTTGGACGTGGTTTCCGGCACGGTGGCTCGCATGCCTTCCAAGGACGCTCAGGGCGTGCTGTACAAAGTGCCTCATGTGGGTTGGAACTCCGTTGAATTCACTGCCGAGTGCCCCCTGTTCGAGGGCATTGCCTCGGGCGAGTACTTCTATTTCACGCATAGCTACATTGCTCCCGAAAACGAATGCACCGTTGCCACCACCACGCATTCGGTAACGTTTCCGTGCGCAGTGCAGAAAGGGAAGGTGTTCGGCGTTCAATTCCATCCGGAAAAGTCGTCGGATGCCGGCGCTAAGGTGTTGGCAAACTTTCTGAAAGTTGTCGAAGCCTGCAAATAGGGGGCATCGGCAAAGGCTTGCCTAGGTTTGCCCAGTTGAACCGAACAAACTGGGCCTCAGCGAAAGGAACATCATGGATATTCTTCCTGCTATTGATATTTTGGGCGGTAAGGCGGTCCGTCTGGCAAAGGGCGACTATAACGCAGTAACCGTATACAACGACGACCCTGCAGCTCAGGCTGCCCTCTTTAAGGAACAGGGCGCGCGTTGGATCCACGTCGTCGATCTCGATGGAGCCCGAAGCGGTGTGCCTGAAAACATCGACATCATCGAGCGCATTATCAAAGAAACTGGATTGAAGATCGAAGTGGGCGGTGGCATACGTAGCTTGGAAACCATCGATCGTTTGGCCGAGGCTGGTGTTTCGCGCGTGGTACTGGGCACCACGTTGGTAACCGACCCTGAATTTGCTAAAGCTGCTCTGGCCAAGTACCCCGATATGCTTACTGCGGGTATCGATGCGAAGAACGGCGAAGTTGCTGTGGCTGGGT
>FR884633.1:23946-26552 GCA_000436075.1 Eggerthella sp. CAG:209
GGCGCGAAGGCGCAGGCGTTCCTGCCGAAGAGCTTATTGCCGAAATGGGCAAGCTTGGTTTCAAACACCTGGTGTATACCGATATTTCCCGTGACGGCATGCAGACGGGCATTGATGCAGCTCGCTATGTCGAAGTTGCGCGTGTGTTTGGCAATCCTGTTATTGCATCGGGCGGTGTAGCAAGCATCGAAGACGTGAGGAATCTGGCTTCCGTTGCCGATTCTATCGAAGGGGTAATCGCAGGTCGCGCGGTGTATGAAGGCTCGCTGAGCGTCGAAGAGGCCGCGAAACTCTGCGGCTAAGGCCCATCCGTTCGGTGTTCGCGTTGCCCGATGGGTATTCGAATCACCCACTCCGCTACCGCTCACCTTGCTCGCTATGCGCTGCGTTCCGTCGTTCAATTTTCTTAATTAATTAAATTTGAAACGCCGAGTGCTCTCGCCTACCCATCGGGCAATGCGAACACCTACGTTGACTCGTTTCGGTCTGTCACTTCAGAAAGGAAACCAATGCTTACGAAGCGCGTAATACCGTGTATGGATGTTAAAGACGGCCGTGTGGTTAAGGGCGTTAACTTCGTTAACCTGCGCGATGCGGGCGACCCTATCGAGCTGGCTCAGCGCTATGACGAGCAGCGTGCCGATGAGGTTATCTTCCTGGACATCACGGCAACGCACGAGGGTCGTGCAACCACGGTGGACATGGCGAGTCGCGCAAGCGAAGAACTGCATTTGCCTTACTGCGTGGGCGGCGGGTTCCGCAGTGTGGAAGACATTCGCACCATGATTGCCGCTGGCGCCGACAAGGTTTCCGTGAATTCCGCCGCCATCGCCGATCCCACACTAATTACTAAAGCGGCTGCGGCATTCGGCACGCAGGCTATTCTGTGCGCTATTGATGCCAAGCAGGTTCCCGGCAATCCCAACAAGTGGGAAGTGTATGTGCATGGCGGTCGCAAGAACACGGGCCTTGATGCTGTCGAGTGGGCTGCCGAGGCGGCACGTCGCGGCGCAGGCGAGATCCTCCTTACTAGCATGGATCGCGATGGTAGCAAGGACGGCTTTGACCTGGCGCTCACGCGAGCAGTTTCCCGTGCAGTGAACATCCCCGTCATTGCTTCCGGCGGCGTGGGCAAACTTGAGCACTTTGCTGAGGGCATCATCGAAGGCGAAGCCGATGCCGTGTTGGCGGCAAGCGTCTTCCATTTCGGTGAGCTCACTATCCGCGAGGTGAAGGAATATATGCGCTCCCAAGGGATTCCTGTAAGGCTCTAACAATGCCTACGCGAAGGAAAAGCGCTGCCGCCATCCGTTCTCAGCAAACTCGTTTCCTGATTTTCTTCGGTGCTGTCGTGGCGTTGGTGGTGCTGACCGTTGTGACGATTCTGCCTGCCGTTGGGCCAGCTGAAGATCTTCCGCTTTGTGTGGAAGATCAAGATCCTGCACAGTTTCAGGAGCTGCAGCAATTGCGCCCCGAAGGCGATGGGTGGTCGGAGGGCTTGGCTTCCGCCTACAGTTTTGAAACCAACGACGGATGGGACGAAACCGCCTCGGGCATACCTTTGAACAACTATTCTCTAACCGTTGCAGTGCCGCAGGAAAACAAAGATCTTCTGGGGCGTAGCATTGAAATTTTCTATGCGGGCAAAACGGTGGAAGCGAAGGTTACCGATACGGGGGCTTTGGCGCCTTTGGGCCGTGCGCTTGACTTAAGCCCCGCAACATGGCGTGCATTTGGCGCTAGCAGCATTAGCGATTGGGGCGTGCGCGGAGTGTTCTACCGATTTGTCGCCGAATGATTGCGGCAAGGGGTTTTGCTGCTGGATTTCGAATTGGCGGGGATATCGGGTTTGCGTACTATGGAACTCGTTTGCGCTTTTGCGCTTTGGTGGTGCGGTTGTGCCACTCTTGCAGGTGGTAAAAGCAAACATGCGCAGAGCTGCGCACGATGAAAGGGCCACCATGAATGAACGTGAAACCGCCGCGCTGCAGGTCGAAGATCTTACCTATAACGCCGATGGGCTTATCCCGTGCATCGTCCAGGATGAGCAAACACGTGAAGTGCTGATGATGGCATGGATGAATGAAGAAGCGGTGCGCCGCACCATCAGCCAGGGTACAACCTGGTTCTGGTCGCGTAGCCGTCAGAAATTCTGGCATAAGGGCGAAGAATCGGGCAATACACAGAAGCTGGTTGAACTTCGTTACGATTGTGATGCCGACACCTTGCTTGCTGTAGTAAATCCTGCAGGCCCTGCCTGCCATACAGGGGAAACCACCTGTTTCTATCGGTCTTTCTAGCATGGCCAATACGCTGAAAGCAACAGGTACGGAGGCATCGCCCTTCTTGCTCGGCCTTACCGCAATGGCCCTGTTGGTTGCGGCCTTGGTTAAAAACCCCAGAAAGGTCGAGTGATCTGGGTGTTTGGCTATATACTTCCCAACCTGGAAAGCTTGGGCGAAGAAGAGAAGCTTCGCTATCATGCGGTGTACTGCGGCGTATGTCGGTCTATCCGCGCTCGTTATGGGCAGCGGTGCCGCTTGACTGTCTCCTACGACATGACGTTTCTTGCCATGGTTTTGGGTTCGTTATACGAGCCGGAAGAG
>FR884633.1:26568-33574 GCA_000436075.1 Eggerthella sp. CAG:209
GAAGAGCATGCTTCACAAAAGCGTTGCCCCGTGCATCCGCTTCAGCCACGACAGGTGGCTCAGTCGGAATTTACTGATTATGCAGCGGATCTTAGCGTTGCTACGGCGTACCACAAGTGTTTGGACGATTGGCGCGATGATCATTCAGCCAAGGCAAGGGCAGCTGCGGTGGCGCTAGAAATGCCGTACCGCAAGGCAAAGCGTCGCATACCCCAAGCATGCCAAGCCATAGAAGATGCCATGGCGGGCATCCACTCCATAGAAGAGGCAGCACTGGGCGAAAGTGATGGCTCCCGAGTTCCTGAAGGCTGCTTGGCGAGTGGGGTGGTGAACCTCGATGCGGCGGCGAATCTCTTCGGGATCCTCCTGGGGGGCCTATTTGCCAACAAGGATGACTTTTGGGCAACGGATTTGCGGCGTTTTGGTGCGAGATTGGGAAAATTCGTCTATGTCATGGATGCCGTAATGGATCTGCGGCAAGATCAAGAGACGGGAAGCTACAATCCTTTTTCTTCTTCTGATCGTTCGATCGAAGACTTTCGTGAAGACTTGGAGCTTCTTGCTGCAGCTACAGCCGATGCGTTTGAGCGTTTGCCTCTGGAACGTGATGTGCATGTGCTGCGCAGCGTGCTGTATTCCGGAATATGGCAACGCTACAACGCAGAAGAGAGCAAGGTAGAACATGGTTAAGAACCCATACGAGGTTCTGGGCGTAAGTCCTAGTGCGTCGGCGGATGAAGTAAAGAAGGCCTATCGCAAGAAGGCGCGTGAGAATCATCCCGATTTGAACCCGAACGACCCCAAGGCCGCCGAGCGCATGAATGAGGTCAACGAGGCCTACGACCGCATAATCAATCCTGAAAAGTATGCAGCCAGTGACGCACGCGCTGCGGCGAGCGGTACAAGTGCAGGCTATCAGGGCCAGGGAAATCCTTTTGCGGGTAACCCCTATACGCGTGGATCGTACACAGGGGCTGGCCAACAGGGTCAGGGCGGTTACCAGTCGCAAGGGCCCTATGGCTGGACCACGGTTGATTTCGAGGATCTGTTCGGCTTTGGAGGCTTCGGCGCTTCTGCCCCTATTCACCCTGAGGCTTCGGCAACCGACAGCGCTACGGTGCGTAGTGCCGTTGAGGCGATCAATGCCGGCCGATACGATCAGGCCCTTTCGTTGCTGAGCAGCGTCGTGAGCACCGAGCGCAATGCCCGCTGGTACTACCTAAGCGCGCTTGCGAATAAAGGCGCGGGCAATATGCTGGTCGCGCTTGAGCATATTCGCAAAGCGGTGAAACTCGATCCGAACAATGCCGACTATCGTCGCGCCTATCAGCAATTTCAGATGGCTGGGCAGGCCTATCAGCAAGAAGGAACCAAGCGCGGATTTACCATAAGCGCTATGGATCCAGGCCTTATCTGCTGTGGGCTATGCCTGGCGCAGTATGCCTGTGCGGCACTGGGACGTGGAGTGTACTTCTAGCAAGCAAGAAGCGAAGCCATGGGAGCTGATGCTCCTGAGGGGCTTCGCTTTTTCGTTGTTGTGCAGATAGGGAATGAAGAAGGAATCGGTATGGCGCGCTTCGCGCTATGGGGTTTTGGCTGGGCATCTAGCACGGCTCGGAAAAGTTTGATCCTTTGGGCTGGCTGATGCATTTGTTCTCTCGGCGTTTTACGGAAGAGGTTAACAAATAAGGAGGACCCATATGGGTGCGACAATAGGAATCGATCTCGGTACCACCAATAGCTGCATGGCAACTATGGAGGGTGGCCGCGTAACCATTATCCCCAATGCGGAAGGGGAGCGAACCACGCCTAGCGTAGTGGCCTTTTCGAAAGAAGGCGAACGCTTGGTGGGCAGCATCGCTCAGCGGCAAGCGGTGGTAAATCCCGACAGAACAATTTCTTCGGTTAAGCGCCATATGGGCAGTAAGTGGAAAGTCCGCGTGGACGGGAAGTCGTTTACTCCCCAGGAAATCTCTGCCATGATCCTGCGTAAAATGCGGCGAGATGCCGAGCAGTATCTGGGTAGGGATGTTACCGATGCCGTTATCACGGTACCTGCTTATTTCGACGATTCGCAGCGTCAGGCAACCAAAGATGCAGGTCGTATTGCCGGTTTGAATGTACTGCGTATTATCAATGAACCCACGAGTGCTGCGTTGGCATACGGTTTGGACAACGGCACGCCCCAGAAGGTTATGGTGTATGACCTGGGCGGTGGCACGTTTGACGTTTCCATCATCGAGATTGGCGATGATGTTATTGAAGTTTTGGCAACATCGGGCGACAACCATTTGGGTGGCGACGATTTTGACGAGCGTTTGGTAGACCACGTTGTTCAGGCGTTCAAGCGCGAACAGGGCGAAGACCTGCGCCGCAATGCTATGGCTATGCAGCGTGTGATGGAGGCAGCCGAGCAGGCCAAAAAGGAACTTTCTGCAGGGTTTTCCGCTCAGATTAACTTGCCGTTCATTTCCCAGAATTCACAGGGACCCGTTCACTTGGATATGACTGTCACCCGCGCCGAATTTGAGCAGATGACGCGCGATTTGGTGGAACGTACCACGGCTCCTGTTCGCATGGCCCTCGACGATGCGGGCATTGCCCCATCCGAACTTGGGTGTGTTTTGCTGGTGGGCGGTTCGACGCGTATCCCTGCTGTTCAGGAACACGTACGCCGCATCACGGGCAAAGAGCCCTCTGCGTCGGTTAACCCCGATGAATGCGTGGCAACGGGAGCTGCCATTCAGGGCGATACGCTTTCTGGCGCTACTACGGGCATCGTTCGCTCAAACAGCTTGCTCCTGCTCGATGTAACGCCTCTTTCGCTCTCAATCGAAACGGTAGGCGGCGTGGCAACGCGCCTGGTAGAACGCAATTCCACGCTTCCTGTGCACTATTCCAAGACGTTTAGTACGGCGGCATCTTTCCAGACCAGCGTTGAGATCAAAGTTTTGCAGGGCGAACGCCCTATGGCCAAGGACAACAAGGCCATTGGCACCTTCCGTTTGAAGGGCATCAAGCGTGCGCCTGCGGGGGTTCCGCAAATTGAAGTGACCTTCGATATCGATGCCAACGGTATCCTCACTGTTTCCGCTAAGGACTTGGACACGGGAAAAGAGCAGTCGATCACCATCGATGACTCCGACCGCATGTCCGACGACGAGGTGCAGCAAGCTATTAACGACGCCGAGGAATATGCCGAGGAAGACGAGTTCCGTCGCGCCACCATGGAAGTGCGCCAACGCGCCGAAAAGCTCCTTTCCGAAGTGGACTCAGCGCTTTCCGCGGTGGGAAAGCAGCTCGAAAAGTTGGAGAAGAAGCAGGTGAAGGCCGATGCTGCCGAGCTGCGACGCGTTTTGATGCGGCGACCGAACAAGAAGGAGCGCGCTGATCCGGAAGAAGAGGGAAGACGCATTGTGGTGGCGGCCGAAAAACTGGATCGATCTAGCGCTCGCCTTCGCGAATTGGCCAGCCAGCAGCAAAGCTCATAGCCTGCAGTGGCAAGCTTATGAATTTCTGCGCAGCTGGCCGAGTGCATGGTTTTGCCTCGTCGTGTTCAAGCGCAAGTTTTATGGCTTTCGTGAGGGTGCGCGCTATGAAATGTTATACTTCCCAGCATATGCGATGACGAAGACAGCGCAATGCTATACCGCAAGCTCACAGAGAGGGGCCCTAGGCTGAAAGGCTCCAGCAAGCGTGCAGTGCGATTCCCTTTACCAGCATCGGAGTAAAAGCAGGGTGGCTCTGCCATGGATGTTATTAGCCCCGACGGGAGCTCCCGTTACAGAGCGGCATAAGTGGGTGCTTGTGTGGGTTTTGCCGGACAGCATCAACCAGGGTGGTACCGCGAGAGCCCTTCTCGTCCTTGGATTTACCAAGACGAGAAGGGCTCTTTTTTATGTGCTGGGAACGCTTTCCTTGGGCAGCGTTCCTGCGGAAGTTGAAGAAAGGTTGCAAGGAATGTCAGTTATCGACGATATCAGGTCCCTGCATGCCGATACGCTTTCTGCTATCGGCAAAGTGCCTAACACCGATGCGCTGGAGAAGATCCGCGTAGAGGTTGTGGGCAAATCCGGTACGCTTACCGGCTACCTGCGCGCTATGGGCCAGGTTGCCAAAGAGCATCGTGCCGAAGTGGGCAAGACGGTAAACGCTGCCCGCAATGAAATCGAGGCAGCACTGGAAGCCAAGAAGCGCGAACTTGCCCATGCAGAACTCGAGGCCCGTATGGAAGCCGATGCCATCGACATCACGTTGCCTGGCCGCTCCCAGCAGATGGGTACGCGTCATCTGATCAACGCCATTTCCGATGAAATCTCCGAGATCTTCCTGGGTCTTGGCTACACCGTCGCAACCGGCCCTGAAGTTGAAACCGACTGGTACAACTTCACGGCGCTGAATGCCCCCGCCGATCATCCCAGTCGCTCTATGCAGGATACGTTCTACGTGCGCGACCTTTCGGGCGAGCAGTCGAACGTTCGCGGCGAGTCCGACGTGCTGCTACGCACTCAAACTTCCGGCGTTCAGGTTCACGTTATGGAAGACCAGGATCTTCCTATTTACATCATTGCTCCTGGCAAGGTATACCGTCGCGACGTTGCCGATCCTTCGCACCTTCCCCAGTTCACGCAGTGCGAAGGTCTGGTGGTAGACAAGAACATCACGTTCGGCGACCTGAAGGGCACGCTCGAATACTTCTGCAAGCAGATGTTCGGCCCCGATCGCAAAACTCGCTTCCGCGCACATTTCTTCCCGTTCACGGAGCCTTCCGCTGAAGCCGACGTAAGCTGCGGCGTATGCGGCGGCACCGGCCACCTGCACGACGGCGAGCGTTGCCGCATGTGCAAAGGCACTGGCTGGCTGGAGATTCTGGGCTGTGGCATGGTTGACCCGAACGTTCTGCGCATGTCCGGCATCGACCCTGAGGTGTATTCCGGCTTTGCCTTCGGTGTGGGCGTGGAACGTGTGGCTTGCCTGAAGTACAACGTACCCGACCTTCGAATGCTGCTGGAAGGCGATATGCGGTTCTTGCGTCAGTTCTGATGTCATATTCACCCTTGTTGGCTTTGGCAAAATCCGAACCTCTCCCACTGTGGAAGTGTCGGATTCTATTAATTTCCTTGCCGATTAAATTCGGCTCGTAGATAGAAAGAGATAAACATGAAAGTATCTTTGAAATGGCTTTCTGATTATGTTGAGGTCCCGCAGGACATCAAGGAATTCTGCGACCGTTTAGACCTTACCGGTACGGGCGTTGAAGGCGTGGAGCGCACGGGCGATGTGTTTGACGGCGTTGTCGTTGGGCATGTGCTCACCTGCGTCGATCACCCCGATAGCGACCATATGCACGTAACCACGGTAGACGTTGGCGCAGAAGAGCCCGTACAGATCGTATGTGGCGCTCCCAACATTGCTGCTGGGATCAAGGTTCCCGTTGCCACCATCGGCGCGGTGCTCCCCGGCGATTTCAAGATCAAGAAGTCGAAGCTGCGCGGCGTTGCAAGCTGTGGCATGTGCTGCTCTCAGCGCGAGCTGGGCATGGGCAACGAACATGATGGCATTTGGGTGCTTCCCGACGATGCCCCAACCGGCCAGCCCATTGCCGATTACTTGAAGATGTCCGATACGGTACTCGATCTGGAAATCACTCCGAACCGCCCCGACTGCCTTTCCATGGTAGGCATGGCGCGCGAAGTGGGAGCTATGTACCAGAAGCCCTATACAAGCCCCTTGGCCGAGATGGCTGGCAAGCTCGAGCTTAGCAAGGAAGCGGCTGCTCTCGATTCCGAGGTAAGCATTTCCATCGCTGACGAGACTCGTTGCCCTCGTTATACCGCTCGCGTTATCCGTGGCTGCAAGGTGGGCCCCAGCCCCGATTGGATGGTAGAGCGTTTGGCTGCCATCGGTCAGCGTTCCATCAACAATATCGTTGACGTAACCAACTACATCCTGTTTTTGTTCGGACAGCCGCTCCATGCGTTCGACTTGGACAAGCTTAAGAACGCCGAAGGCAAGGCAAACATCGTTGTTCGCGCTGCTGAAGAGGGCGAAAAACTCACTACGCTCGATGGCGAAGAGCGCGTGCTTACGTCCGACATGACAGTTATTTCGACGCCCGATCAGGGTGCAGTTGCCTTGGCTGGCGTTATGGGAGGCCTGGCAACCGAGGTTACAGAAGAAACCACCGACGTTTTGCTGGAAACGGCTACATTTGAAGCTGGCCGTCCCAGCCGCACCAGTCGCAACCTGGGTCTTATCTCCGAAAGCTCTATGCGTTACGAGCGTGGAGTAGATGATCATGGCATCGAAGATCGCTCCGCTGCTGCCGCCGCCCTTATCGCTGCCGTTTCGGGCGGTACCGTAAGCTATGCCGAAGGAAACGAAGATGGCATCATCGACGTATGGCCGGTAAAGTCGGAAGAGTCTCACCTGCAGTTCCGCATCGACCGTTTCAACGGCATGATGGGTGCCCAGATTCCCCGCGAGTTCATCGTGGACATTCTGGGTCGTTTGGGCTGCAAGGTCGAAGACGGCGAAGCCGAGAACGTCCTTGAGGTTACGGCTCCCACCTTCCGTCCTGACCTTCCGCGTGAAATCGATCTGTACGAAGAGGTTTTGCGCCTGTACGGCATGGACCGCATTGAACCCACCCTGCCTGGTGGCCGCGGTCGCTTCGGCGTTCGCACCGAGGCTCAGCGCACGCTTGACGTGATAAACGACACCATGCGCGCATCGGGCCTGAATGAAACCATGACGTATTCTTTTGCCGACCCGCACGAGCTCGAGCAGCTGCGTATGTCTACCGAGGGCATGGGTGTTCCCGTTGAGCTGCTGAATCCGCTCAATGCCGAGCAGTCGGTTATGCGTCAGTCCATTATCCCTGGCCTTATGCGCAGCGTTGCTTACAATCAGTCCCGCGGCGTGCACAACGTTCAGCTCTACGAAACCGGCGTGGTGTTCTTCGGCGCTGAGGGTCATAAGAAGCCCAAGGAGCGCCAGCGTCTTG
>FR884633.1:33589-36394 GCA_000436075.1 Eggerthella sp. CAG:209
TTGCTGCCGTTATGGCTGGTGGAATGGGTGACGATGCCTGGAATCGCAAAACCGTTGCCTTCGATTTCTTCGACGGTAAGGGCGTTATCGAAAACCTTATTCGCGAATTGGCCATTCCGAAGTCTCGCTTCAAGGCTCTTTCCGCTGAAGAAGCTCCCCACCTGCAGCCTGGGCGTGCTGCGCAGGTTCTTTCTGGCGGTACTGTGCTTGGCTGGGTTGGAGAAATCCATCCCATGGCGGCAGAAGCCTTTGAGGCTCAGGCTCCTATCGTTGCATTCGAGCTTGATCTCGATGCCCTGATCAAGGCTGCCCGTCCTGCTCGCGATTACGTTGATGTGCCGGTGTTCCCTGCAGTAACCATGGACGTTGCCTTTGTGGTGGACGAAGAGGTTACGCATGAAAAGCTTTCCCGTTGCATCAGCTCTGCGGGCGGTAAGCTCCTTTCCTCTGCCCAGCTCTTCGATGTGTATCGTGATGAAAAACGCGTGGGTGCTGGCAAGAAGTCGATGGCGTATGCGCTTGAATATCGTGCTGCCGATCGTACCCTTACCACTGAAGAGGTGGACAAGCAGCACGCACGCCTTATCAAGAAGGTATGCGGCGCTACAGGTGCCGAAGTTCGAGGATAGCCCCTGTTCTTGGCAAAGGCTTTTGCCTTCTAGTTCGGCAAAGCCAATTTGAAGCAGTTAGCAAGAAAGCGAGTCCGATTTATTTTGGGCTCGCTTTCTTACGTCTGTGGAACTTCAAAGGCTGCGCAAGCGGGGCGGTGGTTTCTATGCGCTATCATGGGCAAGAACAGTGGAAGGGGAGTTTGTGGTTCAAGAAGAGCTTGCTGAAAAGAAGAAACGCCAAAAGAAAGTGCGCATCTCCGCAGATGGAACTCCCTATACCGTATGGCAAACCCGTACGCGTATTCTGTGCTTGATCTATCTTGTTTGGGCATTGCTGGAAATTGCGGTAGGCGCCGGCTTTCTTACTATTCGCTCTATTGGCCTGTTTGATCCGACCGAACTCGTTCCCAACATCACGTTTGGTGGTTCTACGGTTCTTAGCGGCGTGTTTAATCTGATCATTGCCTTGTCTGGACTATGGGGTGCCCACGATCCGCGACGAATTACGCTGTTCTTCTGGTCAGCATTTCTTACGGCGCTGCTGTCGGTATGGCAGGTGGTCAGTGCATGGTCGATGGGGCAGGTAGACCCCGCCATGGTCTTTTCTCTCGTTGTGGTGCTTGCCTACGCGGCCTGCGCTTGGAACGTGCGTGGCCAAACGGGTTACTTCGACAATCACCCGAAACCCGAAGACGACGAGCTGCCCATCCAGCGCGATCAGCGTTTGCTCCAGAAAGCAGTAAGGGAAAAAGAATTGGAGCTTGCTGCCGCCAAAGAAGAGCTTGAAGACGTAAGGGCCCAATTCGAAAAGGCGAAGGCGAAGGGTTTGGCCCAGGCGCACGAAGAAGCTAAGTCCATTTCCTCAAAATTACCGTAATGGGTAGGTTAATCAAGGGAATCGTTTTTCGCTGCGGACAACATGCGATAATACGTAACAGTATTTTGCTTCGAGAAGGGGAGCCCTATGGCACTTTCTGATCTTCTGGGTATTGAGCTTGTCGAGAGTACGCCCGACAAGTATGTCACGCGTATGCTGGTTACCGAAAACATGCTTCAGCCTCATGGCGTGCTGCATGGTGGTATCAGCGCCGCTTTGGCTGAAAACGCTGCAAGCCAGTGCTGCACCGATCATTACGACAACGACAAGATGTTCTTTCTGGGCGTCGAGGTCTCCAGTACCCATCTCCTTCCCGTGAAGGCAGGCGATACGGTGAAAACGGTGGCGACGCCCATTCGCGCTGGAGGTCGTATTTCCCAATGGAAGGTTGAGCAATACCGCGAGTCCGATGGCGAATTGTTCAATGTTTCCCAGATGACTATGTATGGCAAGAAGAAATAGTTCATCTTTCGAACGTTTTTAGCCCGAGATATGTGCGGTAATGTTGGCGCGCATATCTCGGGCTTTTCTATTTGTTGGCGTTGCCTGAGTTGGGCTTGGTGTCGTCTTTGTCGGCGTTGCCCAAGTCGCGTTTGTCGCAGTCCGTCGCGCTTCGTTGGGCCGACAACGCATCTGCCTGCTTTTGCGGTCGATCATTGCGTTTATAAACAGGAAGGTTCGCTTGCGCGAACCTTCTACCAATAACAAAGCGGGAGCCTAAGGTGCTCCCGCTTCATGTGATGCGACATATTGCCGGTTTTATTCGACGACCTCAACAAGGGTGATCTCGAAGTTCAGGTCCTTACCTGCCATTTCGTGGTTCAGATCGAAGGTTACGGTTTCGTCGGTAACTTCAACAACCAGGGCAGGGATGGGCTGTCCGCCAGGGCCCTGAAGGTAGATGCGCTGGCCAACGGGGAGGTCTTCGGCGCCAGGGATCTGGGCGGTGGGGATGGTCTGAACCAACTGTTCGTCATGCTCGCCGTATGCTTCGGATGCAGGCAGGTGAACGTTCTTGGTTTCGCCAACTTCCATTTCCTTCACAGCAGCATCAAAGCCTGGAATCATCTGGCCGGCCATGCACACGAATTCAAGGGGCTCGCCGCGCTCAACAGAAGAGTCGAATACCGTGCCGTCGTCGAACGTGCCGGTGTAGTGGGCGCGGACGCGCTTACCTTCATTGCTCATAATGGGTTCCTTTCAATAAAAGTGTTAGCAGCTAGTGTACCTGCTTGTGCTCGGCTTGGAAGCGCAATACCTGCATCGTGCTAAAAAGCGCCGCAATAGCCGTGTGAAAGAGTAGTTCCGTTTGTATGA
>FR884633.1:36413-37312 GCA_000436075.1 Eggerthella sp. CAG:209
AAAGACCCCGCAGAAGCGGGGTCTTAGCACTCATGGTTTTGGTTTCGTTCCTTGCTGCATCAGGCAGTGCGAAAGCTCAAAGCGTTTGCAAGGACGTTAAATGGCAGAACCTTAGAACACGCAGAAACGAATCAGCAGCCATGCGCAGCTGATAGCGGTGAAGACCAGCATCAGCGGGAAGCCAACCTTGGTGTAGTCCATGAAGCTGATGGGGTAGCCATAGCGTCCAGACATACCCGAAAGCACTACGTTTGCAGAAGCGCCGATGAGCGTACCGATGCCGCCGATGCAGGCGCCCAGGGAAATAGCCCACCAGTAAGGCATAACGTCGACGCCGGTGGATTCCATGGCAATCAAAATCGGGATAAGCGTAGCAACCATGGGGATGTTGTCCAGGAAGGAAGAGATGATGGCCGATGCCCATACCAGCACGATGATGGTGATCATCATGTCGCCGCCGGTGATATCGATAAGGCCATTGGCGAGCATATTGATAACGCCGGTTTCGGCCAAGCCGCCAACAACGATAAACAGGCCAGCGAAAAAGCCGATGGTTGCCCATTCAACGTCGAGCAGGATTTTCTCTACCTCTGCGCGGCTGATAAGCAACATGATGGCAGCTGCGGTAAGGGCGACAACGCTTGGTTCGACGCCCACCATGCTATGGCATACGAAGGCAACGGCAACCAGGGCAATCATCACAACGCTCTTATTGAAGAGCGACTTGTTCTTGATGGCTTCGTGTGCGTGAAGCTCCATGATGGACGCCTGTTGTTCGGCGGAAGCGCCCATATTGCGGCCATACATCACGTAGAAGATGGCAATGGCAACAACCATGATCGCGACAATGGCAGGGCCGTTGAATGCCAGGAAGTCCATGAAGGTCAGATTTGCAGCGG
>FR884633.1:37326-38065 GCA_000436075.1 Eggerthella sp. CAG:209
CGGAGCCAATCATGATGTTCGGCGGGTCGCCGATGAGCGTTGCCGTACCGCCGATGTTGGAGGCCATGATCTCGGTGATGAAGAACGGCACGGGGCTCAATTCGAGCATCTTGCAAACCGTGAAGGTAACGGGGCCGATAAGCAATACCGTAGTGACGTTGTCCAAGAACGCGGAAAGGACAGCGGTGATAATGCAGAACAACACCATGATTACCCACGGGTTGCCCTTCGCTATCTTCGCTGTTCGAATAGCGATGTATTCGAATATGCCCGAATTCTTAACTACGGCAACGAATATCATCATGCCTACCAAGACGCCCAGCGTGCCGAAGTCGATGTGCTCCATGCCGGTATCAAAACTGAGGATACCTGTCAGGATGAGCACAACGGCGCCCGCAAGCGCGGCGACCGTACGGTGGACCTTTTCTGAGATGATCAGCGCGAACACCACAATGAAGATCACTATTGAAATGATCTGCGGTGTAGTGAATTCAGGCATATACACCACTCCTAACTTAACTCCGTTCCCTGAGGGAACGGACCTTCTCTCTTGCGGGAAGCATAGCCCCCATAACCGATGCAATAAAACAAAAGAAGGCCATTGGCCTCCTAATGAGCATCGGACTTCCCTTATAGAAAGGGTACGGCTAGGCCATTTCAGCGTCAATAACGCGTTCATCTAATGGTCGTGAACAACGATTGGCATTTAGTGGGCGATTCATTCACAAAAAAAGACCCC
>FR884633.1:38105-50686 GCA_000436075.1 Eggerthella sp. CAG:209
TGTGCTATGCGTATGTGGCGCTGTGAGCGCTTTTTGCCGTGTGCTGGGGCAGGATGCCGGACGCTAGACGAAAACGCAGAAGCGAAGCACCAGGTAAACGCAGCTGATAGCGGTGAACACCAACATCATGGGGAAGCCAACCTTGGTGTAATCCATAAAGGTGATGGGGTGACCGTACTTGCCGGAGATACCCGCTAATACCACGTTGGCGGAAGCGCCGATGAGCGTGCCGATGCCGCCGATGCAGGCGCCGAGCGATACCGCCCACCACAAAGGCGTTACGTCCATGCCCGTTGCTTCCATCGTGGTGATGATGGGAATAAGGGTGGCAACCAGTGGGATGTTGTCCAGGAAGGAAGAGATGATGGCCGATGCCCATACCAGCACGATGATGGTGATCATCATGTCGCCGCCGGTGATGTCGATCAGCGCGTAAGCCATCATTTCGATAACGCCGGTTTCGGCGAGGCCGCCAACAACTACGAACAAGCCAGCGAAGAAGCCGATGGTGGCCCATTCAACGTCCATAAGCGTATGTTCAACATCGGATTTACCGATGAGCAGCATGATTGCTGCAGCGGTGAGAGCAACAACGCTCGGTTCAATGTGCAGCGCACCATGCACTACAAAGGCAAGGGCAACCAGGGCGATCATCACAACGCTCTTCTTGAACAGCGTCTGGCTCTTGATTGCCTCATGGGCGTGCAGCTGCATGACTGAAGCCTGCTTTTCGGCGGATACGCCCATCTTTTTGCCGTACATGACGTAGAACATCAGCAGCGAAACAAGCAGGATGATGAGTACGGCAGGACCGTTGATTGCCAGGAAGTCGAAGAACGTGAGACCCGTGGCGGAGCCGATCATGATGTTCGGCGGGTCGCCGATGAGCGTTGCGGTGCCACCAACGTTCGAAGAAATGATTTCCGTCAGGAAGAACGGAATGGGGTTGATTTCCAGCATCTTGCAAACGGTGTAGGTAACAGGGCCGATAAGCAAAACGGTGGTGACGTTGTCCAGGAATGCGGAAAGGACAGCGGTGATTAGGCAGAACAACACCATGATTATCCAGGGATTGCCCTTTGCCAGTTTGGCAGCTCTGATTGCCAGGTACTCGAAGATGCCCGAGTTCTTAACGACGGCAACGAAGATCATCATGCCAACCAGAACGCCAAGCGTTCCGAAGTCGATGTGCTCTACTCCGTTATCGAAGGTAAGAACCCCCGAAAGGATTAGGGCTACCGCGCCAGCGAGCGCGGCGGTGGTGCGATGCACTTTTTCGGAAATGATGAGTGCCATCACGACGACGAATATGACAATCGCGATGATCTGAGCGGTAGTTAAGGCGATCATTCCGTAGTGCTCCTCTCTTATATATAGGTGGAACAGATGCGAATTCTCGTCTTGAAGCACAGAGTCCCGGGTAACACACGTCCATTGCGATTAGCAACGCCCCACTCTGGCGTACCGACTCCAAAAAAAGATCCTCGAGAAAAGTTACGGGATCATGCTTATTTGCGTCAAGAAGGAAACGGTAAGTGTGCGAAAAACGATGAAACCAACGGAAATCAATAGATTGTTGGGTTCCATTTGCGTTCGCAATGAGTGTCATTTGCATTAATCGGTTGACAGAACGGTAACGCCGCAAGTCAGGGATATTGAGGGGCGAAAATGGGGATTCTGGTGATGGATGGAGCGTTTTGCATAACTTCGGTGAATATCATTCGCTTGAGCTATGTAAAACACGTTCGCAATCAATTAGAACATGTTCATCTAATGGAGAATAATCGCAATTGAACCAAAGCGCCGCCCATCGGGGGATCGGGCATAAGGCGCAATAGTTCGTAGTAGGGACCATCTTCAAGGGATCGGGGGAAGTTGGGATTTCCGTTTGGCTTAGCCTTTGGAGCGAAAGCTCTAACAGCCAAGTGAAGCAGAACTCTCTCCAATTCTTTTCCCGATTGGTTGAAGGCGTTGGGTAAGCAAGCGTGCACGTGCAAGCCTGATGCAATCAAAGAAGGAGGAGAAAGATGGTCGATTTTATTTTTGCGCAGGAATGCGCAAGAGGAGAGAGGGGCTAAGCGATGGCTATGCTAAAGCGTGAATACGGTGGTATTCAGCCATGTTGGAAAGTTGGCCTATTCCGTATTCGTCTTCCGTTCATTCACTTCAAGATCTCACCACCTGAAGTAGTAACCGGCCTGATGAATGCTTGTACTTCGTACGGCGCTCTGGCTGTTCTTATTACTTCTTTGGGTCTCGACCCTGCAGTGGCTTGGGCACTGGTTGTATTTGAAACGGCAATGTACACCCTGAACTGGCTGCTTGGTGAGCCTTCCATTTGCGGTTGGATCACCCCGGCAATGGCAATTATCGTCGTGTTCCTGGAATCGCTCGACCCAGGCGTTGCGCGATTGCAGATGCTGACATGTATTCAGCTTGAGTTAGGCATCTTGTTTATCGTATTGGGTGTAACAGGCCTATCGAAGAAGCTCAACACTATGGTACCTCCCGCCATCAAGGCTGGTATCGTAATGGGCGCTGGCGTTAACGCCGTAGCTGTTCGCCTGAAGACTGGCGGCGCTATCGATACCGTTACCGTTGGCTGCCTCTGCGGCTTGGTAGTTGTATTCATGCTTATGTTCTCCAAGCGTGTACGTAAGTACATGGATACCAACAAGTTCGTTGCTATCCTCGGCAACTACAGCTTCCTTTGGGCTGTTATCGCACTGCTTATCGCAGGCGGCGTTGCTGGCGAGTTCAACTTCCAGTGGTCTGGCGAAATCATCAAGGTTCCTGACTTCATGGGCCTGTTCGCAGTTGTTTCGCCTCTGTTCATCGGCTTTGCTACTGATCCTAGCGTTTGGATCGCTGCACTGCCCTACGCAATCGTTGCATGGGTTATCGCATACGGCGACTTCGTAACCGTTCAGCAGCTTGGTCTCCAGGCAGCTCGCGACGACGAGTACATCGAGTTCGACCCGAACCGTACCAACGTCATCTGCGGTATTCGTAATGTAATCCTGTCCCTGTTCGCTCCTTATCCTGCACTCGCAGGCCCGCTGTCCGCTCCTTACTGCGTAGCTACCTATGCTCGCTATAAGCAGTCCGGTCGCCAGGGCATGGACTCCATCTACGATGGTTCCGGTACCAACCTGCTGTTCACCGTACTTGGTTTGTTCATCTATCCTCTGTACGAGGCATCCCTTGCAGCATCTGCAGCACTCCTCGTAGTTGTACTGCTCATCCAAGGCTGGCTCTGCTCGCAGATCGCATTTGGTCTGGTACGCGACGATCTTGACAAGGGCATGACAGGCATGATCGCAGGCTTCATCGTAGCCCGCGGCGGTGGCGTCGGCTTCCTTGCCGCAATCGTCCTCTACCTGCTCATCTCCGACAACGACAAGATCCGCGCAGACTACGCCTACAACAAGGAACTGCAGCGCATCGAGGATGAAGAGACTGAGCGCCAGTTGGTTGCACTCCATGCTCGCTTGGAGGCCGCTAAGGCTGGTAAGCTTCAGGACGAGGAAAAATAACCTCACCTGACGGAAACGTCTAAAACTCGGAGCTAAAAGCTTTAAAGCTTGAAAGAACCCAGAGTGCACGCTCTGGGTTCTTTTTTTGCGCTGTTTTGCCGGGAGGCTCAAGACGCGCAGTTCGGCATAGCGCTACGCGGGATTCTGGCGGCGTAGCGGCTATGCCAAGCGCGTTTGACGGCGAAGCCCGGCCAGCTGCACCTTCATGGAATTTGACTTGTTGGAGTTGCGCTTGTTGTCTTATTTGCGCATGTCTTGGTTCAAGGTTCGGTTTTTTTTGGGGGGGGTCGATTAAATCGGCTTGGGACATTCGAAGAGATTCACACATCGGTTTCCGCTGCTGCCTCCCCGTATTCCAAGGTGAAAAACAGCTTGCTCCTTGCTCATGATGAGTGGGCTATTCCCCTATAATTGTGAACATGTTCTGGAGGAGGGATAACTTATGAGTAATAACGTTGACGATCTTCGCAGCGCGCTTGAATTTCTGCGCGGGATCCCTGGTCAGCTGGTGGAAACCGACGTCGAGGTAGACCCCGAGGCGGAGCTGTGCGGCGTGTATCGCCACGTCGGCGCAGGCGGTACGGTGCCCCGTCCCACACAAGAAGGCCCCGCCATGGTGTTCAATAACATCAAGGGCCATCCCGATGCACGTGTTGCTATTGGCTTGCTCGCAAGTCGCGATAGGGTAGCGAAGCTGCTTGATGCCGATCCGAAGCGCTTGGGCTTCATGCTCAACGAGGCAGTATTGAACCCTGTGCCGCCCGTTGATGTGCCTGAAGAAGAGGCAGTATGTCGAGAAGTGGTGCACCTTGCCACTGAAGAAGGCTTCGATGTGCGCAGGCTTGTTCCGGCACCTACCAATACGCCGGAAGATGCGGGTCCGTATATCACTTTGGGTATGTGCTACGCATCCGACCCGGAAACGCACGTCTCTGACATCACCATTCATCGCTTGTGCTTGCAAGGTCCCGATGAGATTTCCATCTATATGGTTCCTGGCGCTCGTCATATCGGCGCGTTCTACGAAAAGGCTGAAGCGCTGGGCAAGCCGCTTCCAATTTCTATTAGTATCGGCGTAGATCCTGCCATTGAATTGGCAACCTGCTTTGAGCCGCCCACCACGCCTTTGGGCTACGACGAGCTCAACGTTGCAGGCGCTCTGCGCGGAAAGCCAGTTCGCATGGCAAAGTGCCTCACCATTGAAGAGCGCTGCATTGCCAATGCTGAATATGTTATTGAAGGCGAGTTGCTGCCCGGAAAGCGTGTTGCGGAAGATCAAAATACCCATTCGGGCAAGGCCATGCCCGAATTCCCTGGCTACACTGGCCCTGCTGTGTCTGAGCTGCCTGTTATTAAGGTCAAAGCGGTAACCACGCGCAAGAACCCCATCATGCAAACTTGTATCGGCCCTTCCGAAGAGCACGTAAGCATGGCGGGCATTCCTACTGAGGCAAGCATCATTCAAATGGTTGAAAAGGCTATGCCTGGCCGCCTGCAGAACGTGTATTGTGCTACGCCTGGTGGCGGCAAATACATGGCGGTGCTTCAAGTTAAGAAGAGTATGCCTTCCGACGAGGGCCGTCAGCGTCAAATGGCCCTGTTGGCTTTCTCCGCTTTCAGCGAATTGAAGCATGTGTTCCTGGTTGACGAAGACGTTGACCCCTTCGACGTCAAAGATGTGCTGTGGGCGATGAACACGCGTTTCCAGGGCGATGTGGACATCGTTACCATTCCTGGCGTTCGCTGCCATCCGCTCGATCCGTCAAACGACCCATCATGTTCGCCTTCAATTCGCGACCATGGCATTGCCTGCAAAGTCATTTTCGATTGCACGGTGCCGTACAACCAGAAAGACCGCTTCCAGCGCTGCCAGTTCAAGGAAGTGGATCCTAAGCACTGGCTGCCTGATTTTGAGGAGTAGGGCGTGAAGCGCATTGTTGTTGGAATAAGCGGTGCAAGTGGCACGCACCTGGCTTGTCGCTTCGTAAGCCAGCTCAAGCAGTACACCGAATGCGAAGTGCATGTGGTGGTTACCGACAGCGGGAGGCTTACGGCAAGCTACGAAGAGCCCGAACTGTTCGATAAGGCGCTTGCCTTGGCCGATAACGTACATAGCAATGCTTCTTTAGGCGAATCGATTGCGAGCGGTACGTTCAAAACCGAAGGCATGGTTATTATTCCCTGCAGCATGAAAACGGTTGCGGGCATTGCCAGCGGCTATAGCGATAACCTATTGCTTCGCGCGGCGGATGTTACGTTGAAAGAGCAGCGGCCGTTGGTTTTGGTCGCGCGTGAAACGCCGATGAATGCTATCCATTTGCGCAATTTGGCACAGCTGGCAAGTGTTCCCGGTATAACGCTGATGCCGCCGATGATGACGTACTACCACAACCCGCAAACCATCGACGACATGGAAGACCAACTAATTGGCAAGATATTCGATCGATTTGGGCTGGAATATCCGCCCTTCGAGCGTTGGAGCTAGGGTTTTGCCGGTTTTTCAGCCTATTCCATCTAAAGAGTTGGTTAAACAGGACATCTTCGGATGTCCTGTTTCATTTTGCGGAGTATACTTCTAATCGAACACGTTCATGGTTAATGGGGATTATCTGTGAGCGCGATTGCAGCAAGCTTAAGGGTTGGGGGCCTTATGTTTGAAACAGCAACGCATCGTTTTATCCAAGGGGTAAATGGTGTAACCATTCACACGGTAGTGATGGGGGAAGGCGAGCCTCTTCTCCTGCTTCATGGGCATCCTGAAACATATCTTATGTGGCATAAGGTTGCAGGTGATTTAGCTCATCGTTTTACCGTGGTCATGTGCGATCTGCGTGGTTATGGCGATAGCGACAAGCCCGAAGGGCTGCCTGATCATAGCACCTATTCGAAACGCATCATGGCCGAAGACTGCATTGCCGTGATGGGCAAGCTAGGGTTCGACCGCTTTTCCGTCATGGGGCACGACCGTGGCGCCCGTGTCGCATACCGAATGGCGCTCGATCATCCAGAAGTGGTTAAGAAGCTTGTGCTTCTCGATATCGTTTCGACGTATGACATGTATGCCTTAAGCTCGGCGGAGTTCGCAAAGGCGCTATTCCATTGGTATCTGCTTACGCAGGACGAGCCATTCCCTGAAGACCTTATTCTTTCCAGTCGGAAAATGTACTTCCGCAATGCGCTGCACATCGGTCGCTACAATTCGGAAAACGACACCTCTTCTGAAGCGTTCCCTCAAGAGGTGTACGACGAATACCTTCGCCACTACAACATGGAATGCATTCACTCCATTTGCGAGGAATACCGTGCCGGCGAATGCATCGACCGCTTCCTTGACAAGGAAGACCTTGATGCGGGCAAGAAAATCACCGCTGAAACATTGGTGCTGTGGGGCGCAAACGGTCTGGTGGAAAAGTTTTTCAACCCACTGCAATGCTGGCTTAAGTTCTGCATAAACGTGCAAGGGCGTACGCTTCCGTGCGGCCATTTTATTCCCGAGGAAGCGCCTATTCCGTTGTTGGCAGAAGTTCAGCGGTTTTTATAGAGCAGAAAACGCCGCATACTAGCGGTTTTTCAGGAGGGGTTGCGTTTGCTGGGCGTGGGGCCTGGCGGCGCAGCGAAATCAATCTTGTGAAGGGGAGCGCGAAAGCGCAGAAAGGAATGATTGAGATGGAGTTGATGGAGGCAATCAAGGGCAGGCGCAGCATTAGGAAGTTCAAGCCTGATCCGATTCCGAAAGAAGATCTTGAAGAGATTATTCAGGCTGGCCTTTGTGCACCTTCGGCGCAGAACTTACAGCCGTGGTACTTCGTGGCTCTAACCAAAAAGGAAGATCTGTCCTACTTGTTCTCGGAATTGGGAACTACCGCGTTTTCTCACCGCAAGGAGCTTGAGGCGCGCTTCAAGAACAACCCTGAAGTGGTAGAGGAAACCATGGAATTCATGTCGGCAATGGGCGGTTCGCAGACCATTATTCTGGGCTTCTTGAACAAGCCCGATTATTCTGACGAGCTTCTTCCAAGCTGCATTGAGAGTGTTGCTGCCGCCATGGAAAACATGTGCCTTGCCGCATACGACAAGGGCATTGCGTCATGCTGGGTCGAAGCGGTGGTGCGCGCAGGCAACGCTTTGGGCAGCCACTTTGCAACCGGTCATGGCAAGCTGATTGGCGCTATTGTTCTGGGATACGCCGACATGGAGCCGAGGCCCATCAAGCAGAAGGGTGCTCGTTACGTAATTCGCTAAGCGAAGCATCAAAGGCTGCTTCTTTTTATGGGAGCAGGGCAATGAGCCAAATGCCCTATTCGCGTTTTTAGGTACGCCCGCAGGTTGTTCCTGCGGGCGTATTTTTGTTCCAAAGTGATTACGGGCGGGAAAATGAAGTTGGCCATGCCTTCCCGACCTTATAATTGCAGGGAACGATACGCGCATCTGCCTTGGTGCGTCCCTTGAGGAGGGTTTATGAAAGACGGGTTCATCACGGTTGCTACAGCAACGCCCCAAGTGGCGGTTGCCGATTGCGAAGCCAACACTCAGGCGATTCTTGCATGCATCAACGAAATGGCCGCAGCGCATGCAAAGGTAATGGTGCTTCCCGAGCTGTGCATTACGGGCTATACCTGCAGCGATTTGTTTTGGCAGACGAAATTGCTCGACGAGGCAGAGGCGGCGCTTTCCGTTATTGCGGAAGGGTCACGCCAGGTGGATGCCCTTATCGCAGTAGGAATGCCCCTTCGCGTGGCGGGGAAGCTGCTGAACGTTGCTGCCATACTGTGCCGGGGCAAGGTATTGGGCTTCGTTCCCAAGGTGAACTTGCCTGCATATAACGAGTTCTACGAAACACGCCACTTTATGTCTGGGTCTGCCGATATGGGTACGGTCCAGTTCGGCGGCGAAGAGATACCCGTCGGCACCAACCTGCTGTTTTCTTGCGAAAACGTGGCGGATCTTTGCGTAGCCGCTGAAATATGCGAAGACTTGTGGGTTCCCAATCCGCCTAGCGTGCAGCATGCGTTGGCGGGGGCTAGCGTAATCTGCAACCTTTCCGCCAGCGATGAAATGGTGGGGAAGGGAAGCTATCGCCGAGATTTGGTGGCTGGGCAATCGGCCCGTTTGGTGTGCGCCTATCTGTACGCCACGGCCGGGGAGGGCGAATCCACTACCGATTTGGTGTTTGGCGGACAGAACCTTATCGCCGAAAATGGCACCGTGCTAGCGGAATCGGCCACGTTTGAAAACGAGATCAATGTGGCTACTATCGATGTACAGCGTCTTGCTTCGGAACGCCGCCGCATGAGCACGTTCCCCGCAGCTGAATCGAAGGAGTACCGCGAAATTTCCTTCGCTTTGGCCGAGGAGGAAACGAAGCTGGCGCGCTTCTTTGATGCTGATCCGTTCGTTCCCTCCAACGCAGATCAGCTCTCCGATCGCTGCGAGGAAATCCTGAACATCCAAGCGCTGGGTCTGAAGAAGCGTCTGGCTCACACGCATGCGAGAAGTGCCGTGGTTGGTATTTCCGGCGGTTTGGATTCAACCTTGGCACTGCTGGTAACGGCGCGTGCCTTCGACATGCTTGGGCTGCCCCGTAAGGGCATCGTTGCGGTAACCATGCCGGGCTTCGGCACCACCGACCGCACTTATAACAATGCTGTTGCCATGATTAAAAGCTTGGGTGCCACGTTCAAGGAGGTTCCCATTGCCAAGGCGGTAATGCAGCATTTTGCCGATATCGATCATGATGCGTCGATCCACGATGTGACGTACGAAAACAGCCAGGCGCGCGAGCGCACGCAGATCCTGATGGACATTGCCAACCAGGCAAATGGCTTCGTCATAGGCACAGGTGATCTTTCCGAGCTTGCCCTGGGTTGGGCCACTTACAATGGCGACCACATGTCCATGTATGCGGTGAATGCTTCGGTTCCCAAAACGCTTGTGCGCCATTTGGTTCGCCACTATGCCGACACGAGTGCCGATGAAGTGCTTGCGGGGGTTCTGTACGACGTTCTCGATACGCCGGTGAGCCCAGAGCTTCTTCCTCCGGAAGACGGCGCTATCTCTCAGAAGACGGAAGATTTGGTGGGGCCGTATGAGCTGCACGATTTTTTCCTGTATCAGATGCTTCGCATGTGCTTTCCTCCCGCGAAGATCTATCGCGTTGCCAAGGAGGCTTTTGCGGGACGCTATAGCAACGAAACCATCCTGAAGTGGTTGCGCACGTTCTATTGGCGTTTTTTCTCGCAGCAGTTCAAGCGTTCGTGTTTGCCCGACGGCCCTAAGGTGGGTAGCGTTGCGGTGTCTCCGCGAGGCGATCTGCGTATGCCTTCCGATGCTTGCGTGAGCGCATGGATCAAGGAAGTGGAAACGCTTCAGCCGTAAATTACGTCGCGAGCAATGAAGTCGTTGCGTTTGCGGGCAAGGCAATACGGTAGCCCCAGCGATGCCGGAATTGGCGTTTTAAGCAGTAAAGTCGCTCCGTTCGTAGGCGGGGGCTTCGAACGAAAGCAGATAGTCGATGAACGCTTGCGTGGCGGAGTTTAGTGCGTCGTCTTCGCGACGGGTGAGCGAAATAGGATAGAACTCTTCGGCACCTTCCACATCGAGCGGCAGGATAACCATGTCGGGGTTTGGCGCTAAATTCGAGGTGAGCATGGTTAGGGCTACGCTTGATTCGTGTACGGCGAGCGCACCCAGGATCACCTCGTCTTCGTAGTTGCGCACCAACGTTAGTTTGCTAAGGGGTGCGTTGGTTTCTTGCAGGAATGCTTCGAGGGTTTCCCCGCAAGCTATGCCGCGTCGGTAGGTGATTACGGTATGGCCGATTAGATTTTCGTAACGCACTTTTTTGAGCGCTGCTAGCGGATGGTCGCGACGCAACGCTACCACTAAGCGCTGATGAAAGAGCGTGGTGCAGGTGATCCCTGGCTTATGGACGGGCCCCGCAATTACCAGGTCGCATACACCCTGTTCGAGCTTTTGATTCAAAGGCGCTGTTTCGCCCTGTAATACATGAAACTCGGTTTTGTCTCCGAATTGTGAACGAAAACCCTGCATTGCTACGGGAAGATAGCCTGATCGCACCGTTGCGATAGCGCCTACGTTGATGGATCCGGAAAGGCCGTTGCTTCTGCGGTCGAGCTCGGCAATGCCTCTGTCGATGGAAGCAAGCCCCTCTGAAACGTACTTCAAGAATACTCGTCCATCATCGGTAAGCTGCACGTTGCGTCCCGCCTTACAAAATAGCCGGCATCCAAGTTCCTTTTCCAGGGAAGAAATGGAGTGGGAGAGGGCAGACTGTGAGACGTGAAGGCTTTCTGCCGAGCGCGTGTAGTGTTCGGTTTTCGCCAAATGGCAGAAATAGGTGAGTTGAGCGAGGTTCATCGAAGCATCTCCTCTTTAAGGCGCGCCCGTGAAATGGGTATATGCGCAATCATGAATCCTGCTCATATATTAGCGCAGGTTCTGCCAATACTTTGCAGCAGACGTAAAAGCCTTAGTGGAGTACCGTTTTTCTTGCGAGATCAAAAGGTTTCGCAAGGAATCGTTTGCGCATTGGTTGCTTGTTCTGCGGGAGGATCGATTGCGGCGTTTCGTTGTTTGGACCAGATTACCAAGTGGAAACCCTGACCAAACATTAGCTGGTTCGAAGTGCAACGAAACGCCGCATTGATCCGCAGGAGACGGTGACCGGCAGGAAGGGGATCGGCAATGACTAAGGTACCTTTGGAGGTTGGCAACAGCTGTTCGTTCACGAAGACGGTTAGCGAATCTGACGTATATCAGTTCGGTGGTATTACGGGAGATTACAGCCAGATGCACTTCAACGAGGCGTTCATGAAAACCACGAAGTACGGGACGCGCATCGTGCATGGCGTGCTTACCTTTGCCTTTGGTAGCACGGCTTCAACCCTCATTCAGCAAAAATACGAGTCTCCCATTCCCAGTGCATCGTATGGATACGATCATTTGCGCTTTACCGCACCCGTGTATTTTGGCGATACCCTTACAGCGACTTATACCGTAAAAGAGGTGGACGAGGCTGCCATGAAAACGTACGCCGATGTGGTTGTTACCAACCAGGACGGTACGGTGGTGTGCGTAGCGACGCATATCTTGAAGTTCTTCGAGGTGGAAGGCGAATAACATGGCGGCTCCGTGCGTTGAACATGTAGCGGTAAGAGTTCGCGATTTCGAAGCAGCTCTAGCGTTTTTCACCGACGTGATGGGCATGGAAATCACGTTGACTGACCCGGCGTCGGGCGAATCGCCTTTGGATCAGGCATGGGTTGGCGGCATTCAACTTCAGCGAGGTGAAGCGGGCAGCGGCGACTACTCGGGCGATGTTTCCCACATTGGTCTGGTTGCCGACGACGTGGACGCTCTTTTGGAAGCGGTGTATGCCCAGCGTGGCGTGAAGCAGGCTGAAGGCAAACCTCGCAATTGGTTTGTTACGCCGTTTGGTTTAACCATCGAGATAAACGGGCGGCAGTAGCTGCGGCTGGTGGAGGTGTCGCCGTCTACGGCTACGCTGCGGGTGTCGATTCTGCTGTTGGCGTGGGCGCGATTTATGGAGGCATCGTCGCCAACGGCTGCTGTATTGCCTTGGCGCAGCGTTTCGCTGCGCCTGTTGGGGGATATTGAATTTGTTTAACTAGGGGGAGCAATGAAGGTTTGCGTTTTAGGGGCTGGCTCGCTGGGAAGCACCATCGGCGGTGCGTTGGCGAAAGCTGGCAACGAGGTTCATTTCGTGGGGCGCGCTCCGCACATGAATGCCATCAATGAAAATGGCCTGGTTATGGTAACGCCTACAGGAGAGGAAACCGTAAGGCTTTCGGGTCATACCACGCCAGATGGCATTGGGCCGTGCGACCTGGTCATCGTTTTGTGCAAGGCGTTCGATACCGCCAAGACCATGGAAGAGGGACGCGGGCTTGTTGGCCCCAACACTACGGTGATGTCGCTGCAGAACGGCCTTGGCGCAGAAGACGTGTTGTGTGATTGCGTCGGTGCCGAGCATGTTATCGGCGGCAAAACCTATATCGGCGGAAT
>FR884633.1:50693-51282 GCA_000436075.1 Eggerthella sp. CAG:209
CTATATCGGCGGAATGCTGCTGGAGCCGGGCCGCGTGCAGGCTACCATTCCTGGCAAGGATACCTTTATCGGCGAGCTTGACGGCAGCGTAACCCAGCGCACTCGCGCCATTGGCGCCGCGTTTGAGGAAGCGGGGATGCACTGCATCGTTTCCGACAATATCATGGGTGTTATCTGGGATAAGCTCCTGGTCAATGTTGCTACGGGCGCGGTGTGCGGCATCACGCATTTGCCCTATGGCGATATGTACGAAGAAGAAAAGCTGGTGGCTTGTTCCTGCGCCGCTGTTCAGGAAGGCATGGACGTTGCCAAGGCGGCTGGCGTGAAGCTTACCTATTCCAATCCCATGGACGTGCTTGAACTGGCGCGTGCCGGATTGCCGAAGAGCTTCAAGCCGTCTATTCTTCAGAGTCTCGAAAAGCATCGCCCTACGGAAGTGGGCGTTATCAACGGTGCCGTTGTGGCACAGGGCGCCAAGTACAACGTGCCCACGCCCGTGAATGAAACGCTTCTTGCCTGCGTGACGGGTATCGAGCGCTACATTCGCGAGTATGTGAATAAGTAGCTCGCTTTCTTCGGGCTGGCGCAA
>FR884633.1:51302-52537 GCA_000436075.1 Eggerthella sp. CAG:209
TGGGGCTCCTTTGCGCCAGCCGTGTTTATCGCTGTTTCCTAAGGTCTTATGAACGCAACGTTGCGCGATGGAGTGCGACAGCCACGCATTGATGCCACCGTATCGGCGATGGTGCGAAGTTGCGTGATGGAGTATTGCCCTGTGGGGCGGAGGGTGATTTTGATGCGTCGTCTTGAAATAATCAACGGGCCCAACAACAATTTCTACGGCATCAGGAACAAGGATGTGTACGGATCGCAAACCTACGACGGTTTGATTGCCGAGTTGATGGAATATGGTGCTGGACTGGGGTTTGAGGTTCATGCTTATCAGAACAACGGTGAAGGTGCGCTGATCGACCATTTGCAGGAACTGTATCTTGAGGCGGACAGGACAGGAGTAAAGATTCCCGTCGTGCTGAACCCGGGTGCCTACACCCATTACAGCTATGCGTTGATGGATGCTCTCGAGTCGGTCCATGCGCTGGTGCCTGCCATTGAGGTACACATGTCCAACATTCAAGATCGCGATTCGTTCCGTCACATTTCCGTGACGGCCCCCGAGTGCCTGGGTCAGATTGCTGGCTTCGGCAAGGCGAGCTACAAGCTGGCCATGTACGAGTTCAAGCTGCTCGAAGAGACGGGGGAGCTATAAGCGAAGAGACTCCTGCGGCACGGCTCTCCAGCAGTTCGCAGCCTCATGGCGTCAATGACGCTATGAGGCTGCGTTCGTGGCTGCTGGACACGCAATCCTGCCAAAATAGGGATTACTTTACGCCATGAAATTTCGGCTCGGTTCTTTCAGCTGACAAAAGTAGGAAATTGCCGTTCAGTCCTTTCAATTGTCAAAATCTAGCTATTTTGTACTCTTGCGTACGGAAAGTGGGCGATTCTGGCGAGATAGCGCTGAAATGTACTGTTGGAACGCTGATTTTGGCAAGATTCGTTTCAAATGTACTGAAAACGAGTTGAAAACCCTGTCCGAGGGAACGTTTCAGCGCTATCTCGCCAGAAAGTCGGGTTTTATCTGCCCGAGCGTACATAATAGTGAAATTTCGCCATCGCATTCCCGCTCTGTACGCCGCGCACAGCGTAGGTCGTTGCGTCCGTTCCGCATGCCATCCCGCGTTTCGCCCCGTTCGTCCGTCCCGCACGCCACCATGCGCCCCGCACGCCACCGCCCGCTTCGCCCTGTTGCGGCGATTTTCCTAGTGAGAAAACAAAGATCCTGGCTTCTCTGCAACTTTTTTTCGATTA
>FR884634.1:0-1126 GCA_000436075.1 Eggerthella sp. CAG:209
ATCGCAAAAAAGTTGCAAAGATACCGAGTTTTTTGTTTTTTGCAATGGGTCCGATCGCCGCAACAGGGCAAATCCCGCGAAAATGCGCGGAGCATCATGACCAGCAATCCAAAATCAGAAACAAGAAAGGCGCCCGCTATGCAGACGCCTCAAGAAAAACCAATTCGGCTGGAATCTACGCTTCCTTGGCACCATACTGCTCGTAATAAGCATCGAGTGCAGCCTTCAACGTATCGTCGATCACCACTTCGCCCTGAACTTCGTGGTTGTACAGGAGCTCGGTAACTTCAGCCATGCTTACGATGGAAGCTACAGGGAAGCCATACTTTTCCTGGACTTCCTTCTGCGCAGTCTTCACGCCGCCCTTGCCAACTTCCATACGGTTCAGGGAGACAATCAGACCCTTAACCTCAACATCAGCGGCACCCTTCAGAATGGGGTAGGTTTCATCGATGGACTTGCCCGACGTGGTAACGTCTTCAACCATGATCACGCGGTCGCCGTCATGAAGCTCAGCGCCCAGCAGGTTGCCGGCATCGGCGCCGTGGTCCTTCACTTCCTTGCGGTTGCAGCAGTACTTAACTTCCTTGCCGTAAAGCTCCTCCAAAGCAATGGCGGTAACGACGGCCAGCGGAATGCCCTTGTAGGCAGGGCCGAATACCATATCGAAATCCAGGCCGAAGTTGTCATGAATAGCGCGAGCGTAGTATTCGCCCAGGCGCTTCAACTGACCACCCGTAACGTAGGCGCCGGCATTCATGAAGAAGGGAGATTTGCGCCCGCTCTTAAGCGTGAATTCGCCGAACTTGAGCACATGGCTTTCCACCATGAACTCGATGAATTCTTTCTTATATGCCTCCATGAGCGCACTCCTTCTCTAGTGAAACTACTATTTTCATTCTACAAAAGCCTGGGGCAAAGCCCCTGCGGCTACTCGCGGTAAAAGCCGTTCATCGCCTTGTACACGTCGATCTCCCACTGGCGGCGGTGGCTCTTGGCAACCGTGTCCAGGATCAGGCCCGTCACGAAGGAGAGGGCGCCGCAGCCGGCGAGCGCCAGGCTGCCCAGCATCGTGGGGATGCGGGGCACCAGGCCGGTGGCCGCGTACTCGGCGACGACGGGGATG
>FR884634.1:1133-4505 GCA_000436075.1 Eggerthella sp. CAG:209
CGACGGGGATGCCCGCCACCACGGCCAGCACCAGCAGGATCAGGGCCAGCCAGCCGAAGAACGCCAGCGGGCGGTAGTCCTTGAACAGGCTCGTGATGGCGCGCAGCACCTTCGCGCCGTCGCCGAAGGTGGACAGCTTCGAGTAGCTGCCCTCGGGGCGGTCGCGGTAGTCGATCGGCACGTCCTCGATGCGCCAGCGCTTGTCCACCGCGTGGATGGAGATCTCCGTCTCGATCTGGAAGCCCTCGGAGAGCACCGGCATGGTCTTCACGAACACGCGGTTGAACGCGCGGTAGCCCGTCATGACGTCGTCGAAGGCGAAGCCGTAGATCTTCTTGATCAGCCAGCGCACCAGGTCGTTGCCGAAGCCGTGGAACGCGCGGTCGTTCTCCTCGCCGTAGGAGCCGTTGGACAGGCGGTCGCCCACCGTCATGTCGGCGCGGTCGGCGCGCAGCGGCTCCAGGAGCGCCGGCGCCGCCTCGGCGGGGTAGGTGTCGTCGCCGTCGACCATCAGGTAGTAGTCGGCGTCGACGTCGCGGAACATGGAGCGGACGACGTTGCCCTTGCCCTGGCGCCCCTCGAACTTCACGATGGCCCCGTGCTCGCGGGCGATGTCGGCCGTGCCGTCCTTGGAGTTGTTGTCGTAGACGTAGATGTCGGCGTCGGGCAGGACGCGCTTGAAGTCGTCCACCACCTTGCCGATGGTCACGGCTTCGTTGTAGCAGGGTATGAGTACTGCGACCTTGTCTGCCATTGGGCTCCCTTTCAAACAAGCAAACAGCAAGCGCAAAAGCGCGAAATGTATCAATTGCCGACTATGCACCTACGGCGCATACCGCCCGATACCCCTCAGAGCAGCAGTCGAAGCGCATAGCCATAAGCCATATTAGTTTACTCGCTTTTTACGTTGAAAGAAACGACGCACGGAAAATGGGCACAGGTGGGAATCTGGCACCTGTCCCTATTTTCCCATTCGGTTAGTTATGCGTACGATGATCGCGGTAATTGGCCAGATACGTTGCGAATTCAGCCGAGGTGTCAGAGTTGCCAGAACGCCACATTTTGTGGTCGATGATGGTGCTTTCGCTGCCGTAATACGCATCGATGTAGGCAATAAGCCCGTCAATCGCTTCAAGCTGCGCTTCGGGATAGGCGCCCTGCCCGCCCACATGCACTATTTCGATGCCAATAGAATACGAATTCATACCGTAATCGGTAATACTCTTCGGAGGAGCTTTGGTGGTCCCCTTTTTGTCGTCGCGTCCATCTTCCGGCACGCCATACTCGCTGTTGTGGCCTGCGTCGCCATAGCCGGCATGATGGGCAATGGCATCCATCGGCACACATTGCACGATAGATCCGTCTTTATTCACGATGAACTGCGAGGCCACTTTGTTGCCACTGCTCTCCCATGAATTAACGATAGAAGCCGCGCTGCTATCCACTTCGGTGTCATGTAGCACGATGTACTTCTGATAGCTGGCCCCTTTTTCGCCGTGGTTGAAGTCGGGACGATAGTCTTCCGTTATATCCAGCTTCGCGCGCAACTCACTTGCCGTCGGCTTAGCTTCCTCCGCAGAAGAAACGCCCCCTTCGGCTCCTTCGCCACTTTGGGCACCGCCATCCGAAGAAACGCCCGCATCATTCACCTTGAGCTGAGAGTGGTCGGGCTGTTGCTGCGGAGCTGCGCAACCCGCCAACGTGCACGCCAAAGCAGCGGCGGCAAGTATCCCTATCAGTCTCATACGTTTTCCTTTCAACCGAACGGCGTGCCCAGCACAGCGGCGCCAACGTTCTCGCTAGGCACAAATCACAGCGAGCCTGGCCAGCTGCCCTTTCCGGCAACCATACCAGGCTCGCAACATATCAATGCAAGAAAATGGAGATCAGTCCTATTTTCTCAGGTCAACGCCAAGTTCAGCATCCACCAAATCAAATGCCGCGTCGATGGCCTTGTCCATATCGTAGTACTTGTATCCACCCAAACGGCCAGCGAATACCACGTTGCCTTCCTGCTTGGCAAGCTCAACGTACTGCTCGTACAGGGCGCTGTTGCGATCGTCGTTCAGAGGATAGTACGGCTCATCGCCGCGCTCCCAGTTTGCGGGATACTCGCGCGTAATGATGGTGGTTGGCTGAGTGCCGTACTCGAAGTGCTTGTGCTCGATAATGCGCGTGAAGGGCACCTCGCGCTCGGTGTAGTTAACCACCGCGTTGCCCTGCCAATTCTCGCATTCAATACGCTCGGACTCGAAGCGCAAAGAACGATACTCCAGCGCGCCAAGCTGATAATCAAAGTAAGCATCGATGGTGCCACAGTAGATAACGCGGTCGGCAATACCTTCGTTTTCAGCAACGAACTCACGATATTCGGTATTCAGCAAAATTTCCGTATCGCCGAACATGCGCTCAACCATAGCAGTGTAGCCGCCCATGGGGATGCCCTGCCAACGGTCGTTGAAGTAGTTGTTGTCATAGATGAAGCGAACGGGCAGGCGCTTGATGATGGAAGCGGGCAGCTCGGTGCAGCTCTTGCCCCACTGCTTTTCGGTGTAGCCCTTGATCAGCTTCTCGAATACATCCTTGCCGATAAGCGAAAGCGCCTGTTCCTCGAGATTAGAGGGCTCGCCTTCGCCAATCTGCTCGGCTGCTTCCTGCTTCTGGCGCTCAATGATTTCCTTCGCTTCAGCGGGGGTCTTGATTCCCCACATCTTCGAGAAGGTGTTCATGTTGAACGGCAAGTTGTACAGCTCGTCCTTGTAGCTGGCAACAGGGCAGTTCACATAGTTGTTGAACTCGGCAAACTGATTTACGTAATCCCAAACGGGACGAAGCGACGTATGGAAGATATGGGCACCGTACTTATGCACGTTGATGCCATCGATTTCTTCCGTGTAGATGTTGCCTGCAATGTGATCGCGGCGGTCGATGACCAAGCAGGTCTTGCCGATCTTGGCGGCTTCATGAGCAAAAACGGCGCTCGTGATGCCAGCACCAACGATAAGGAAATCGTAATGGTTGCGCTGCATGCCATGCCTTTCTGTGTGTAACGTTTCAGCCAGCAAGCTGCCGGCCGCTCTAGTATGTTTAGAATGCACCGCACGGGCGCACTGCTTCTTATTTTAGACGATGCTGCTCTACTATCGAAACTCGGACCCAATAAAAAACGCCCACAAGGACGTTAACGAGCTTTGGGGTATTCACCAGTAGAGTCAGCGAGTAAGATTCTGGCGAGTGCGGGGAGATTGAAAAGCCCATAGGGCTGGCCTTTGCGCCGCCCTATGGGCTTTGAAATTTCCCTGTACCGCCAGAATCCCGCGCAGCATCGTCGCGTCTCAGGAGCATGTTGCGCTGATCGTAGATCAGCGCAAC
>FR884634.1:4522-10276 GCA_000436075.1 Eggerthella sp. CAG:209
AACTGACTAATCCTGCTTTACAACAAGAACGTCGCAGCGAAGGTTCCTGATCAGATAGGTGGAAACGCTGCCAACGAATACGTAGGTGATGTTCGAAAGACCGCGCTCACCACAGATAACCAGCTCGGGCTCAAATGGCTTGATCATCAGATTGTGAATGGTTTCCTGAATGCGACCAACCTTAACAACAACCTCTACGGAAGGAATGTCCGGATCTTCCTCGGCTGCCTTCAACGTATCGCCCAAGGAATCGACCAAGCGGTTGCGAACCGTTTCAGCAAGCTCTTTGTAGTCGGTGCCCGTCAAAGAATCAGGAACCGAATCTACTACATGGCCGAACATTAATTCTGCATGGTTGAGCTTCGCAATCTGAATTGCGCGCTCGGCTACTTCCTGCTGAGTGCTGCCGCCATCGAGTGCTGCAAATACGCGCCTGTACTGCTTCATAGCTCTCGCCCCTCTTTCTCCTTCGCCATACGGCAAAGGCCCCAGTATCGAAGCGCCCCTGCGCCTCGCTTATTATCTTTCTTTATTCTAGCAGGATACCCAAGCAAAAACGCCACAATGCTGTAACACGTTCATTCCTTCTTCCCCAAAGAAACCCCAAATGATGAGGGGATTGTGAATGGTTGCCTCTGCGAAAGCCATGCCCGTCACGAAGCTGTTCCGGTATTCCCTCCCGAACCTGCGTTGGCCGCTCTCGGCTTAACTCCAGCTAAAGCACGGGCATTCTGCATTGCCTCCAAATATGCTTGAGCATCGCCTGGATCGTCGTCGATAGACTCATCGCCCAAATCAACCTCGCGAGGAACGCGACGATACAGGATGTCGTACATAACCGGCACCACATACAGCGTCATGAACGTGGCGTACAGCAAGCCGCCCACAACCACAACCGCCATGCCGCGCTGCATCGACGATCCCACCGCATCGCTGAACACCATCGGCAACATAGCGAAGATGGTGGTAATTGCCGTCATCATGATGGGGCGCATGCGGGTACGTCCCGCAGCCACCAGGGCATCGTGCTTCGACAGGCCACCACGGCGCAGCTGGTTCACATAGTCAACGAACACGATGCCGTTATTCACCACCGTGCCCATAAGCACCGCGAAGCCTAGCAGTGAAAGCATGCTCAGTTGTTCGCCAGCTGCCACCAAACCGAACAAACCGCCGGTAAAGGCAAGGGGGACAGTCAAGATCACGATGAAGGGAGAAAGCAAGCTCTGGAACTGCGCCACCATAACAAGGTAAATCAGCACAAAGCCCAAAATCAGAAGCAGCATCATTTGAGAAAGCATTGTGTTGATGTTTTCCAGTTCGCCACTGGTTTGAATGGTGTAGCCCTCGGGCAGCTGATAATCCTTGAGCTTGGTCTGCAGATCGCGCGCAAGCAAAGCATTGTTGCAACCATCTTCGACATCGGCCGTCACCGTAATAGCACGGGTTGAGTTCACATGAATCATCGTGGGAGAGGCAACTCCCTGCTCAACCGTAGCGAACTCGCGAAGCTTGTGCGTAGCGGTATCGCCCGTCTGCTGATTGGTTATCTCAATCTCGGTATCAAGAAGATTGTCTGCCGTAACAGGGTTTGTCTTATCCACTACAGACACATTCATCTTGCTGCCATCGAGCGTCATGGAAGGCGCATCGACACTTTCGGAAAGCTTTTTCGCCAAATCGCTATACAACTGAGCAACCGTATAGCCGTCCTTGGTAAGCTTGTCGCGATCGACAACCAGGTGAAGCTCGGTCGCAGCATCTTCCATGCCGTTTTCTATTTCGGTATAGCCCTCCACCTGGCCAACGATCCCCATCACATCTTCGCTGATACGCACCAACTCATCCTGATCGGGACCTTGGATCCTCAGCGAAAGCCCACTGCCGGTCATAGAGCTCATCGCCTCGGAAGAAGAAGCGTCGGTAATCACTTCGCAGTTCAGGCCAGAAGTACGCTGCTGCAGCTGATCCAAAATCGAAAGCACCTGGCCTTCGGTGGTCACTGAACTGTCGGTCTGTACGTAGAACGTGAACACCTGGTGGAACTTGTCGCTGCTGCTACTGCTAGAAATATCGCTCGCAACCATCGAGGTCGAAGACGTTCCGTCCATAGCGCCAACGAATTCCACTCCGTCGATGCCCATGGCTTCGTCCATAACCTTATCCGCCGTAGCGTACGCCGTCTCCTTGTCGGTATCTTCAGGCATGGTCACTGTCACCGTTGCCGTTTTCGAGGTCATGGTGGGGATCATAGTGATACCCATGTTCGCCACACCAACCACTGCAACAACCAAAAGCACTACCGACACCACAAGAGGCAACGCCTTATGACGCAAGAAGAATGCCAGCGAATGAGCATATTTCGTCTGCAGCGCCTCAAACCAGTTGTTGCGGCGAGGAATATAGTTCTTGAACAGGAACGAAGAGGCAGCGGGAACCATGGTCAACGCGATAAGCAGCGACGCGGTGAGCACGTAGGCAATGGTCAGCGCGAAGGGCAGCATCAGCTGGTTCACCATGCCCGTAGTAAACACGATGGGCAAGAATACGCAAATGGTGGTGAGCGTGGAAGCAATTACCGCGCCCGAGATCTGCTTCGCACCCTGAACGGCTGCGCGAGCAGGCGGAATGCCGCGGCTGCGCAGGCGATAGATATTCTCCAGCACAACAATCGAATTATCTACCAGCATGCCAATAGCGATGGAAATACCGCCAAGCGACATAATGTTCAGCGAGATGCCCGAGAAGTACATCACCACCAAGGCGCAGAGCACTGAGAAGGGAATGCTGAAAGCCATGATGAGCGTGGGGCGCCAATCGCGAAGGAAAACGATGAGCACCACCACGGCAAGAAGCGCACCCAAAAGCAGCGACCGCAAAATAGAGTTGATGTACAGCGCAATGAAAGATCCCTGGTCGCTCACCACGGTTAGATGCAAGCCGGGATTGGCCTGCTCAATTTTGGTAAGCGCTGCTCGGGTATCTGCAGAGACTTCGCTCGTAGAAGCAGTGGAATTCTTGAACACCGAAAGCAATACGCCATCTTTGGCGTTGATACGCATGTACTGATCTCCGACATTGTCAACTTCGGTAATGTCGGCAACATCGGCAAGGCGGATTTCACCCACCCCATCGATGTCGGCAAGCAAAAGCGAGCGCAGGTCGGAAATGGAAGAGATGTTGTCGCCCACACGCAACAGCCACTGATCGTCCGAGCCGCTATCAAGATAGCCAGCCGGCATCGAAAAATCCTGGGCCTTAATAATGCCTGCTAGCGTTTCCTTGTCCACCAAGGCATCGACATTCGCCTTGGAAAGAGCCTCTTCGCGCGAGCTTTCGTACTGAGAACGGGCATCCGCCAGCTGTTGTTTATTGGAATCGATGGTCTGTTGGGCGCTGGCAAGCTGAGCGCTGGCGCTGCCGAACTGCGTTGCTGCGGTAATAGAGCCCGACTGCACTTCGGCAAGCTGCTTTTGATAGGCTTCGAGTTCTCCCGTTACCGTTTGCGCCTTCTGCGCAAGCTGCCCGATTTGCGCCTGAACCTGGGGGTTTGCACCGCTAGGATCGACGGCCTTCAGCGCTCCGATCTCCGCCTGCAGCGAAGTGATCTCGCTGGTTTTCCCGGAAATCGCCAACGTTAAGCCAGAGCTTGCCTGACCAAGCTGATCACTTGTTTCCTGCTGCTTCTGCTCAAGCGTTTCTTTCTGGCCGTTTAGCTGGCTCTCCGCTTCAGCCAGTTTCGCCTCACCTTCATCGATGCTTTTCTTGGCATCGTAGAGCTGGGAATTGACGCTGGCCAGCAGCTTGTTGTTGATGTCTTCAATCTTGCTGTCGGAAAGGCGCACCTCTACCGATTTTTCCGCCGCCCCAACCGTAGAAACGTCAGCAACACCGTCAATGCGCTCCAATTCAGGAACCGCTTTGTCCTTCACCAACGAAGTGGTGTCGAAAATATCATGGTCGTCGTAGGATGCGGCAACATACAAGGTTGCCATCATATCCATGCTGATTTCCATATAGTTAGGGCTGCCAGCGGTTTCAGGCAGCTGGGAAGAAACCTCGTTTACCGCAGACGAGGCCTTCACCATGGCGGAATCCATATCGCTTCCGTCCTCGAACTCGAGGAATATCATGGAATAGTTATCAGCACTTTGGCTTTGGACGGAGGAAACACCGCTTACCTTCGAAAGCGAGCCTTCCAATACATCGGTAACTTCGGATTCCACCTTTTCAGCGCTAGCGCCAGGGTCGGTGGTGATAACCGCCAGATAGGGCAAATCCATATCGGGCAGCAAGTCGGTCTTCATCTTGGTAAGCGAAACACCACCCAAAATCAGGATGATGATCACCGCAACCGTAACGATATATGGCTTCTTTACGCTAAAGCGGCTAAGCACAGCAACTCCCTTAATAGTGCAGTTGAGGTAGGTTTCGGGCGAGTGCCAAAGAGAGCCTATTGACTCCCGTATGTTTTATTTAGTAAACATTGTGATTTTATGCCGCATCACCACAGATCTCGACCACGAATCCGCGAAGAAAGCTCCATACACGCCGATTCCACACTATGCAACGAAAAGTCGAACGATCTGCCCTGATTGTTGAAACGGCAAAGTAGGAATATAGGGACAGGCACCGTTTCCCACTTTGGCTTTGAGGCGCCGTCCGCACTAATCGCATGGAGTTGCCGGGCGACCTCCCCAACCCTGCCTAGCGGGGAAACAGCGTCTGTCCCCATATCCCACTAATAAAGCTCCGGCCTACGATGCTCAAGGACGGGCATGGCTGCGCGAACTCCGTCAATCGCCGAAAGGTCTATGCGGGCAGCAACCAGCTCTTCGCGGACGCTGCCACTGGCCAGCATCACACCATCAGGCCCAAACACGGCGCTTTGCCCGATGTAGCCCTTATCAACGCGACTTAAGCCCGCAACGAAGATCTCGTTTTCGATAGCACGCGCCGAAAGAAGGGTGCGCCATTGCTCCGCCTTCAAGCGGCCATCCACCCAGGCAGCAGGATTGATTAACAGCTGGCACCCACGTGTCGCCGCGAAGCGCGCCGCCTCGCCGCGAAGCGCGCCGCCTCCGGAAAACGCAAGTCGTAGCAAATGGAAAGACCGATGCGGCCGAAGGGAGTATCAATAGGCTCGAACAACGCAGGGCCCGCCGCCATACGATCGGACTCCTTGGTGAAATCGGTGTCAAACAGGTGCACCTTCCGATACACCCCGCGCTTTACACCGTCGCTGCCCGTTATGACCGCCGTATTAAAGGGATTCCCTTCAGCGTTTCGCTCATTCACGGTGTATACAAGCCACAGGCCATAACGCGCCGCAAGCGCATCCATTTCACAGCAAAACGGCCCATCGATTGGCTCAGCCTCGGAAGCGAACGACTGTCTATCCAGTTCATAGCGGGTCATAAGCGACTCGGGGAACACCAAGATATCCACCCCACGAAGAGAAGCTTCGGCACACCATTGTTCGGCCATTTCCAAAACAGCTTCCGTACCGCCTTCTTCAGAATGACGGCACTGAGCCAGCCCGAGGACAAAAGTCATGACAACTCCCTTCATGCGCGATGCGGTCAAACACAAGCTCAAATACGGGTTTCCTTCATTTTCCCACTAAAAAGCGAATGGACCGGGAATAACCCAGTCCATTCGCCTGCTAGTACCTCTGTCTCAAACGGACAGCGTATGCATTATTTAATTGTTGCGACGGCGACGAAGCAGTGCGGCAGCGGCAGCCAAGAGGCC
>FR884634.1:10294-14597 GCA_000436075.1 Eggerthella sp. CAG:209
GCCAATACCAGCAACTGCAGCAACGTTGGTAGCGTCACCGGTCTGAGGAGCAATGCTCGACTCGTCGGCTGCGTCGGCATCATCACCGGCAGCTTCGGCAGCTTCCTGGCCTGCAGCCTCCTCGCCGTTGGCGACGTCATCCGCAGCAGCCTGGTTCTCGGAGTAGAAGGCATAGTAGGTTACCACGCCGTCCTGGTCTTCATCCTCGACTGCCTTGCTGAAGTCAACGGGGGTGTACTCCCAGTTGCCCTCATCGTCCTTGAGGGTGGAAGACCAACCCTCGAAGGTCCAGCCGTCATAGGTGGGGTCGGCAGGCTGGGCAACGGTCTCGCCCTTCTTGACCTCGGTGGAAGATTCAGTCTCGTTGAAGTTGTCAACAAACTTAACGGTAATCTGCTCGGCCTGAGCATCGGCGTTCTTGGTCCACTGGGCGTAGATGTTCACGTCGGACTGCACGGGCTGGGAGAAGTCCACCTTGTCGGCGGCCTTCTGCTCGTCGGTGTAGCCGGAGTAGTCAGCGTGCCAGTACCAGCCGTCGAAGGTGTAGCCCTCGCGGGTGGGGGCCGCGGGCTGGCGCATCATGCCGTCGGAGTCGGCAACGCCCTGCATGGTATCGTTGCCGTCAGCGAACTGGCCGCCGTTAGCAGCGTACAGGACGTTGATTTCGTCCTGGTTCTTCACCCACTGGGCATACATCGTTGCATGAGGCTTGGTAACCGGCTGAGTGAAATCGACCTTGTTCTGCTCTTTCTGCTCTTCGGTGAGGACGCTCAAGTCGGAAACCCAATACCAGCCGGCGAAGGTGTAGCCCTCGCGGGTGGGAGTCATGGGCTGGCGCATCATGCCATCAGAGTCGGTGAGGCCCTGCTGAACTTCTTGACCGTCAAAGAACTTGCCGCCATTGGCAACATACAGAACGTCGGTCTCGTTCTGCACTTCATCCTTAGTCCACTGAGCGAACATCGTAACGGTCTGACCAGTAACCGCCTGGTCGAAATCGACCTTGTCGGCAGCCTTCTGCTCGTCGGTGTAGCCGGAGTAATCCGCATGCCAGTACCAACCAGCGAAGGTGTAGCCATCGCGGGTGGGCGTAGGAGGCTGACGGAGCTTGCCATCAGCGTCGGCAACGCCCTGCATGGTTTCGTTGCCGTCTACGAACTGGCCGCCGTTAGCAGCATACAAAACGTTGATCTGGTTCTGTTCCGTTTTCTGCTCGTCGGCCTTGTAGTACACATAAAGCGTGCTGATGCCCTCTAGGGAGGAGGTCATGCTCACTTCTTGTTCGCTGGTCGCTACGCCTGAAACAACCTTCGTGGGGGTATACCCTTCGAAGCTCTTAACGCAATCTGCAACGCTACTGTCTGCGGTAACGTCAATCGTGGTGGTTACGCTGGAGCCATCACGTTCGCCGCCCTGGAAGAAGTTTACAACCTCAACACTCTGGGCCTGAACCTCTGCGTTCTTTTCCCATGCAGCAAACCAGCTGCCTGCCTTGGCGGAAGAAAGATCAAGCTTGTAATACTGCTGATAATTCTCAGGAATGCCATCCATGCTGGACTGAGAGTACCAACCCTTGAAAGTATAGCCCGCACGAGTAGGCGTAGGAGCATTGATGCTTCCGTCCTCGTTTGCCTTGATGGTTACTCCAGTGCTGCCATCAGTGAACTGTCCACCATTTGCCGAAAACGAAAGCTCGGCCTGGGTAGACTGCTCGGAAGTAGCTCCCTCGCTATTCTCATCGGCGTCATCGGCCAATGCTACTGCAGGCACGCTACCAAGAGCAAGCGTCAAGCTCAGGCTTGCCGCAATTGCTTTCTTAGAACGCAAATCCTTCATTTATTCTCCTTTTCGCACTGCATTAGCCCGCGCCCTTACGCGTCAGACTAGTTATCTTTTTTATGCATTCGCTATTTAAAGGCAGTTTGAAAAGGATCCGTTGCTCAACATTAGTTACCGATTTGCTTTGTGCACAACATGCGCAACTGAGAGGTTTACCCGTTAAATCTATTGAGCCATTATGGCTTTGCCTCGTAATTTCTGCGGTACAATATGAATTACGCGTATGCAGTACCCATTTTTATCGTTTTAACTTGTAGCGAAATTGCGCACACGGCAAGGATATAGATGCACACACCCAGCTCCTATATGTATTCTGATCTACGCAGCTTTGGCGGCATCACCAATAAAGATGCTGCAAGCGATCTCCTTACCGATCGAACTGTGTGCGGCAACGGTGCGCCCCGTGATCGAATCAATGAAAGAACCTTTTTATCAAGGCAGATCGTCCACGCAACCCCAAGCCAGGTACATCCCGAGTTTTTTGGCAACTTTCATCAAAGCGCCCAAACAATAACTAGTAAAATCGTTTCCAATTTAGGCAACCCCTGTGCATACCACGAGGTTATAGAGCACTACGGTGGTGTAGCGGCAAAGGAAATGGGGGCTCTTCTCAGGCACTATTCCCTTGATGCAAATCTGTACGCCAACGCCATTCGCAGAATCAACGCATCTCCTATGTCGGAAACATCCGATAAGGCCGTGCTTTTGGTGATGATGTTTTTGACTACTGGATGCCTCGCAGATCCCGAAATAGCGGTAAGAACTACACACTGTTTCATGGAGAAGAAGCTTTCATTCACATTTTCAACGCTTCGGCCAACACTAGCGCAGCCAAAGCACACAACCAAATCCGCCGGCAGACCCATAAAACTTGGGCTAATCAGGATCGATAACGAGGTTGCGTGCTCTCCTATATACCCTCTCTCTACCTCCGAGGAAGGAACCACTATCGGGCTCTTGGCAACAGGTAGCAACAGCATCAATGATGTCGATATCGATGTTTCCAGAAAACATCTTCGCATTTTCGAAGACGGAAGCGCCTGGTACGCTCAGGGGTTAGGATCGACAAACGGCACTACTCTAATTTCAGGAGCCGATAAATCTATCATTGAGATAGAACCGCAAGGATCTGCTAATAAAAAGTACCCCCCCCGTCAAAATCAGCCATGGTGACACACTCTGTCTAGGCAAAACAACGAGGTTTCTTGTTCTGAAAATTGCCGATTAATAGTTAACTGGCTACATAGGCCAATTACCTTGTTGCGCAACATTCAAGGCTCATCAGATTGCAGTATTGATCAATCACACTGTATGAAAGAAGGGCAGTTTTGGATTCAGTTGACCCATGCTTCGGGTTCAATAGCCAATCAGAACAACGAGTATCTATTCTATCCATGGACTCCTTTACGCCAGCTTTCGTGGACCCAAACTGCACAAAGGAAGAAACGAGTCGTCGTTTTCTGACATTCTTCCTGGAAAATAAAGCCCCATATCCCAGCAGCATGGTTTTGCGCAAAGCCTACAACACGCTCAATGAATGCGTCGCGCTGAAATCCCCTTTGTTCTACGAAGACGGCATTAAGGAAATGGAATACAAGGAAACCTCTCAAGAAGCGCTGCAAAGATACGAAGAGGTTCAAACACTGCTTACCCTGGAAGAATTTCGCAGTTCATTGGCGGTTTCACATTTAAAGGGTTTTCCCCGCGTGCTTGGGCTAGGGAACGCCAAGGGCAAGCCAATTATCGTCAGGGAGTATGTTGAAGGGGTCACGCTGGCAGCAGCAATAGACTTACTTCCCCATGTAGACCTTGGTGCGTGCATTGAGATCGATCCCATTACGGTTGCCGCAATCGCCAAAGCGGTCCTGAAAATACTCCTCAATGCACAATCGCTTGAGGGCGCCTTCGTGCACCGCGATCTATCACCGCGCAATATCATTATCAGAACAGAAAGAGCAAGCCTTCAGCAACAAGTAGACTCCTGCTGCTTTGATATATGTCTCGTTGACCTGGGAAGCGCTTCGTACATTGAAACTGATTCCCCGTTTACCACCACTCAAAATGGCATCTGGCGTTACGGAACAATTGAGTATGCCCCACCTGAAATGCTCACCCGCGATGTAGAGGGCATTAAAGAACTTCGACATTCAGAGACGATCGATACCTATGCTCTCTGCAGCATAATGCATTTGCTGCTCACGCTAGAAACCCCGTACCAACTTGCTTCGAGGATCAATGATTCGCCTTACTTGGTAAAGATGAAAGAAGAGCCGAAAATAGACCCAAACGTTCCTGTATGCAAATTGCTGAAGCTTGCTGATCAGGGAATCAAGGCGAACCAAGAAGAGCGCTTCAGCGTCAGGGAACTATACAAAGAGCTATGCCGGCTCGTCTAAGCGGTATAGCAACACTTAACTAGATAAATTTGGATAACGGACCGGGAAGGGGGTGCGGACGTTTTTCC
>FR884635.1:0-1771 GCA_000436075.1 Eggerthella sp. CAG:209
GCATGAGGCTATTCGCCCTTTTCGGCCTTGGCCTTGCGAGCCTTTTCCATGATCTCGGTTGGCGAATCGAAGTCGTCGGTGCTGGCGCTACCAGGCGCTACCCATTCGTCGAGATGCTTAACCACCATGCCGATGTTTTCTACATAGGCGTAGATCTCGAACTCGCGCTTGCAGCGGAAGGTGCACTGCACGCAGGGGTTCTTGTCGCAGTAGGCAAACGCGTCTTCATCTGCCAGAGCGAACACCACGGGCGGCCACTTCTTGGGTGTGACGTACTTGTGCTGCATGCCAGTGAACGTTTTGAGGCCGAACCAGCGGGGCTTGCATGTGGAGTCGATGGAACGCCAGTTCACGTTGATGCAGTTGTTGTTCATGCCGCCAAGAATCTGATAGGTCAGCTTAAAGCGGTCTTCGACGTCGGCGGCGTCTACGAGTTCGATACGCTCCATAGGTTTGCCGCAGCAGTTCGGCTTGAAATCGACATGGCCGTACGGCGGTTCGAACAGAAGCGAACGCTCACCGTCGTTGGTGCACGTGATTTCGACGTTGCCGTCGATGCCGGCAAGAATGGCGCCGCATTCGCTGCAGCGGTAATAGGGAAGGTGCGCTGAGCTGACGCGCGGCTTCCAGGTTGCATGGGTTCGGGTCGGGCTAAATTCTGCCATTGTTCCCCCTTCTTTCGGCAGTATGAGCCAGTAAATACGAAGCTGAAAGCCCCTTGCTGTCCTTGACAAGGGACGCTTTAAAAAACTACGATTTATCTATCTTATACGAGATTTCCAATATGGAAGGGGAAGTGCGCATGAGCGTATATCAGGAGGCATACAAGTTGCCCGAATTCAAGTATGAGTATGAGCGCCTCAAGGTTGACGTCCGTGGCCCGATCCACGTTGTTTCCTTCGACGATGCTGCTAACTTGAATGCAATGTCTTACCAGCAGATGGCCGACTTCAACGACTATCTGAAGAAGGTCCGTATGGACCCCGAATGCCGCGTAATCGTTCTCACCGGCGAGGGCAAATCCTTCTGCGCAGGCTTCAACCTGAACGAGCTCAACTTCGAGCCCCCTGCAGATATGGGCCGCGCTCAGCGCGATCACTGCATCATGCAGACCATCTGCTCCGACCAGGCTGTTAACATGCGCAACGCTATGCAGCCCATCATCGGTGCTCTCAAGGGCCATGCAGTAGGCGGCGGCCTTTCCCTGGCTTGCGCTTGCGACCTGCGCGTTTGCGGCGAATCCTTCAAGATGCAGGCAGGCTACCTGAACATCGGCCTTACCGGTACCGACATGTCCGGTTCTTACTACCTTCCCCGCATCGTGGGCTACGCTCGCGCTGCTGAGGCTCTGATGACTGCTCGCCGCATTGGCGCAGAAGAGCTGAAGGAATGGGGCTTCGCCAATAAGGTTGTTGCTGACGAAGATGTTGTAGAAGAGGCTGTAAAGATGGCAGAGGCCATGGTTAAGAACTCTGCTCCTCTGGGTCTTCGCCTTACCAAGGAATCCCTGCAGGTTTCCCTTGACAACTCTTTCGAGTCTCAGATCAAGATGGAGAACCGCAACCAGGTTCTGGCTTCTCAGACTGAGGACAACCGTCGTGGCGTTCGCAAGATGAATCCGAAACTGCGCGACGAGGTTAAGGCTCATCCCGAGAACTTCGCCTTCTCCAACATGTAAGTTTTCTTCCGAAGGTGCTGCTACGGGAACGGCACCGAACGAAAGATCGCTAGCAGAGCGGCACCCAATTGGGTGCCGCTTTTTTGTTGGGGG
>FR884635.1:1777-6652 GCA_000436075.1 Eggerthella sp. CAG:209
GCTTTTTTGTTGGGGGAGGGCATGGCGGCAGCCCGTGTGCAGAGGGGTTTGCTGCGGATTGGACGGAGCGGCAGCCCCTAGGTCTTGGGGCGGCGGGAAAAGGCAGGCTGTGGATCTGGCTCGCCTGAGGAGAGTGGAGCGCCAGCCCCAATGGCGGCAACGAAGCTGGCTGCAGGGGTGATCTTTAATTCAGAAATCTTGTACGGGGCATTGAAGTTTTGGGCTGGTCTTGAGCCTCATTGAGCTTTCAGGCTTGCTTTTCTGTAAAGTTCGAGGTGACGCCCTTGCATTGGTCTTGCGCGGCGGGAAGTGAAGAATTCCATGTTTTGAGCTGAACCTCCCGTAAGGTAAGATGAATTTGTTCAGACATGATTGATAAATGCAATAACCCCTGTTAATTAGATTATTTTTGGCAAACAGTACATATTCTCAAAGACTATTTGACAAAAGTGCTTTTCGGCGCTGAAATAGACAAACTTAGTCGTTTTGGAGCAGAGAAGAGGACATTCTATGGCCCGGAGGTACGATAGCGAAGCAGTTCGTAATCGCGTGCTTTCGACGAGCGTTCGCCTGTTCCTGGAGCGGGGATACCACGGCACCACCATGGCGGCCATTCTAAAAGAAGCCGATGTGTCCTCGAGCTCGTTCCAGAATGTCTTCGGAAACAAAGACGGAGTGATGTATGAGCTGATGAAGCTCATGTTTTCGGAGCAGTTTTCGGCAGCGGATTCAGCCGCCGCGCTGCTGGGACCTAATGCTAGCCCGGCTTTTGCGTATGCGCTCGAGACGTCCGTCCAGCTCACCATTGCCGAATTAAGTGAAATCATTCGCGATTTGTATTTGCAGGCATATGCCAGCGAACGTTCCCTGGAGTACATTCGCCGCAATACCGCGAAGCATCTTCAGAAATTCTTCCAACAGTACAACCCTTCATTCGATGAAGAGGATTTCTACCAGATGGACATCGGAACATCGGGCTTGATGCTTGGCTTCATGTTGCGCCCGTGCGACGACGATTTTCCCCTTGACGTGAAAATCGAGCGCTATCTGCAGATGAGCCTTTCTGCGCTGAATGTGCCGGCAGAAGAGCGCACAACCATCATCGAGGGCATAAAACAGCAAGATTTGCGTTCCATTGCAAAGGCTGCCGTGAAACAGCTTTTCGATGTGCTGTCCGACACTTTCGATCTTGAGCTTCAAGCGCAAATATTCGGCGAGGAAGAATGCGACAAGGAAGAGTCTGCCGAATAGCGGGTCGAAAGGCGCAGGCTTGCTGCTCTCCTGCGGGTATCAGAATCGCCACGCGGCGGCTTGCGGGTATCGGATACAATTACCGCCCTCCAGTGGGATGACAGAACCAGATGGGCCATCCGTTTCGCTTAATGGCGTAGTTGTTGCCCTCCTGTGGTGCGACAGAACCAGATCGGCTTCTGCATCATTTAATAACGTAGTTGTTACCATCCTGCGGTGTGGCAGGATGGATGCTTCGTTGGTTGCCCTACAATAACGAAGAGGAACGCGCCATTCGTTGGGCCGGCATGTGCAACTGCTGGTGCGATGGCGGCAAAAGTGATCTGCTGATCTTGGGGATAGGAGCTCGCATGGGTGTTTTCGCAGGTGATTCCAAAACGGCGAAGGTGGGTTTGCTGTGCGCGGCGTCTGTCGGTGCGGTAGCCGCGGTTGCGACTGGGGCGTTGGCCGCTTCACGTATTAAGACGCTTTGCTCACTGAAGAAGTTGTCCAGTTTTGCCGGTGCGTACAATCTGTATGAGAGCACGGTTGCGTATCGTTACGACCTTGACGCCATTATCAAGGCAGGGGTTGAAGACGACCAGGCCTATATCGACGCGGTGTGCAAGCAGGTATTCCCTGGGATTCCCGTAAAGGTCGAGGCGCCGAAGTTCGCCTGCAGTGCGTTTTGCGCCGAAGCCCCAGGCAGCGTTTTGATGGGTCGCAACTACGATTTCAAAGACGATACCTCTGCGCTTTTGGTTCGCACGCATCCGAAGGATGGGTATGCGTCCATTTCTTTTTCGGCGCTGAACAATTTGGGCGCTAACATGCCCGAGGAAAGCCTGAAAAGTAAAGTTGCGGCGATGTTGGGGCCCTTCGCGAGTCTTGATGGCATCAACGAAAAGGGCGTATCCATTGCAGTGCTTACCCTTGATAGCCTACCTACCAGGCAAAACAGCGGCAAGCCGAAAATCAATACCTCACTGGCCATTCGTTTGTTGCTTGATAGGGCGGCAAGCACGCAGGAAGCGGTAGACTTGCTGGGCTCGTACGATATGGTTGCCATGGCTGGCCGCGACTACCATTTCTTCATCAACGATGCTTCTGGAGACAGCCGCGTTGTTGAGTACGACCCGCAAAATCCTGCGCGCCCTATGGTCGTTACGCATGCGCGCGAAATCACCAACTATTACGCGTGCTATGCCAACGAGGTTCTGCCGAATCAGAAGAACGGTGCTTTAGGGCATGGTAAAGAACGCGCGCTCGCCATTGCCGAGGTGCTTGATGGTGCGCAGCCGCAAACGAAGGAAGTTGCCTGGAAGGCGCTGCGCTGTTCTTCGCAGGAGCCAAACCCAGAAGACATCACCAGCAATACGCAATGGTCCATCGTGTATGACAACATCAACTGCACTGCCGATTTTGTCTTGCGGCGAAACTGGGGCGAAGTGTTCAGCTTTGTCGTGTAGCTGCTAAGGTGGCGTGCATTGGCGGCGGACTCCGGCGAACGGGCATGCTTGGCTCGGTTGGCCAGTGCCCCAATTTGGCGAACCGGTTGTCCAGTTCTCTGCATCACACGAGGCTTGTTGATGTTGGTTGCCTCGCATCCTGATTCTGGCGCAAGACCAGCGCGCACCGTATCATAGAAAGCGAACGACGCGCCGCAACGGGAAGCGGCGAAAAGGAGGGTGCTATGCGAGTTGATTTGCAGGGTGGTTCGGTCGAGTTCAAGGCGAGGGAAAGCGTGCTTTCGAAGATCGAGGCTTCGCTTCAGCCAGGGTTTGAACCGGTGCAGCCCAAATATGCGGCAACGGTAATGATGGTGCGTGATTCGGCTCCGTTCCAGACGGAATACCGCATCGAAAGTGATCATTTTCCGCCTGATTTCCCAACCGGCCAGGAGCTGGAAGTGTTTATGCTTCGTCGCGTAAAAACGATGGAGTTCGTTCCCGATGCCGTTGTTTTTCCTGGTGGCAGGGTCGATGATCGCGACTCGAACCCCAATCTCCCGTGGTGCGGGCCCGCTCCTGCCGAATGGGCTGAGCTCATGGGCTGCACCGAGGATGTGGCGCGACGCGTGGTTGTTGCTGCTGCGCGCGAGGTGTTCGAGGAGTGCGGCGTTTTGCTGGCGGGCCCCGACGAGCATTCGGTGGTACAGGACTTGAGCGACCCTTCCTGGCAGGAAGATCGTACTGCTCTGGAAAACCACGAGATTGCCTTTGCCGACATGCTCATCCTGCGTGGATTGGTTTTGCGCACCGATTTGCTGGGCCTTATCTCGAACTTCTGCACGCCTGAATTTGAAACGAAGCGATACGACACGTTCTTCTTTTCTGCTCTTATGCCAGAAGGCCAGGTGGCCGATGGCGAAACAAGCGAAGCGCAGATTGCCGACTGGGTAACTCCCGCGTACGCTATGCGTGCAGGTGACGCAGGCAATTGGCTGGTGCTGGCGCCAACCGTTTACAACCTCACTTGCATCGCTTCGGCTCAAAACGCGAAAGAATTTGTCGAAACGCGCCGCCGACTTACGCGCTTCATGTCGTATCCCATCAAGAAGGAAGACGGCACGTTAATGCTGCATTGTGACTTCCCGAAGCGCAAATAGGCAACGCGGCAAGGCGGGCGCGTTCTTGCCGGCTTGCGAGAAAAGGAGTTGAGTGGTGGGTTTCGTAGAGGATGAAACGCCCTGGTGCGGTGGACATGTAAGCGCGCGCGTCCGGTGCGTGCGCGCGAACAACCCCAGCCCCATGACGTATGTGGGAACCAATTCGTGGATTGTGGCCGAGCCGGGTGCCAAGGAATGCGTGGTGATAGATCCCGCTCCTGCCGGCGAGCAGGTTCAGCGCATCCTGGCGACATGCGGTGAGGCAGGGCTGCGCATCGGAGCCATTGTTGCCACGCACGACCACCCCGATCATATCGAGGGAATTCCTGAACTTGTTGCGGCAACGGGCGCTCCGGTGTACGCGCCGCGCACGAGCCGTATCAACCAGCTGCTGCAGAAGCGCGGCTTCGTGAAGTGCGGCGGCGCGAAGCGTGCGTGCTCGGAGGGTGCCGAGGGCACAGGTGCGGTCGAAGTTGGGTCTGCAGGCGAATTGGATTCGGGGGGCTTGCCTCATTCTTGCGAGGAAAAAGCTGGCTGGGGCGCTGATGCCCAAGCTCTTCCGAAGGGCGCATTCCGCCCCTTTGAAGGAGCGCCGGAGTTTGAGGTGATTGCTCTTCCTGGCCATTCGGAAGATTCGGTGGGCTTGTTTCTCCCTGCAGAGCAGTCTCTGTTCACAGGGGATGTGCTGTTCCGCCATGGGCCCACGGTGGTATTTCATCCCGATGGGGTACTTGCCAGTTATTTTGCCAGCCTTGATACGCTTGAGCGGCTGGTTCGAGAAGGCAAGGTGCAGTATTTCTATCCTGGGCACGGGTATCCCATCGACGACCCACTGCCCATCATCGAAGCCACGCGAAAGCATCGCGTCGACCGCCTTAACCAGGTGAAAGAAGCGCTGAATGCGGGCACGCTCGCCGAACCTGATGCGTTGTTCGACGCGGTGTATCAAGGTGTGAACCCTGCTTTGCGCATGCCTTCCATTCGAAGTATCCGCGCGCAGTTGAAGTTTCTGGGGATATAGGGACAGGTCCCATTTT
>FR884636.1:0-319 GCA_000436075.1 Eggerthella sp. CAG:209
ACGCAACCCGAATGCACGGAAGGGCGGCCGTATGGCATTCCTATTTGCGCTTGCTCCAGATGGGGTTTACCAAGCTACGTTGTTGCCAACGCACTGGTGCGCTTTTACCGCACCGTTTCAGCTTTTCTCCTGCATGCAGGGGAGTCTTCTTTTCTGTGGCACTGTCCGTCGGGTCGCCCCGCCCAGCCGTTAGCTGGCATCTTGCCCTTGGGAGCCCGGACTTTCCTCATGCTTGCGCACGCGATTGCCCGGCTCACTCGAGGTGGTAGTATACATCGTTCTTCGAACGATGTATACGGCCGACGCCGCGGGCCAATCG
>FR884636.1:445-4875 GCA_000436075.1 Eggerthella sp. CAG:209
TATGAACCTGAGGGTTTCAGGAAATTCCCCTATGATGTTTCCTCGATCTCTGACTTCTGCTATTCGTTTTTCTGGTTTCATGGTTAGGGATGATTCTCGTACTCTTTCGCTCTGAAAGGATTTTCATATGAAACGCTGCTTGCTTGTTGGCGCTGCGCCCTCGGCCCATAAAGAGCTTGACTACATCTTGCAAACGCAGGGATTCGATGCGGTGTATGCGGTCGATGGCGGGTTCGCGGCGTTGCAGGAGCGCGGCATTGTGCCTGATGCGGTGTTCGGCGATTTCGATTCGCTTGGAGCGGTACCTCAGCATCCATGCGTGTTCGAGTACGACATGCACAAGGATTTCACCGATATGGATTTGGCAATTGGCCATGCCGAGCAGCAGGGTTTTGAGGAGCTGGTTATCTGCGATGCGTTTACGGGCCGGCTCGACCACTCCCTAGGCAACTTGCAGTTGCTTATCCAAGCGGCCGCTCGAGGAACATGCGTGTGGGGCATTGGCGAGGAAACAGTAATAGCCCCGCTGGTGGCACCAGGGCTGTTCTGCTCTCTTTCATTTGCGGAAGGTGCACAAGGCACGTGTTCGGTGCTTTCCCATAGCGATGTGTGCAAAGGCGTTACCGAAGTGGGCTTGGAGTGGGAGCTCGGCGGCGCAACCTGCACGAACCGGGCGCTGTGGGGTATATCCAACGAGCTTATTGGCAGGCCTGCCAGCATCAGCCTGGAAGAAGGCTCGCTGTGGGTTATCTTCCCTCTTTTGGAATTCCCGCGCGCGGCGTATACCTATATACGAGTACAATAACGTAACCACATAACAGGGGAGCTAACCGCCCGCGATGCGCGGCTGTTCGGCTGAGAGGGGGCAAGGCCCCGACCCATAGAACCTGTATGGATAATGCCAACGAAGGGAGCCGTGATGGCGCAAGAACGTCTCATCACTCAAATCGATTATGCCCGTGCGGGCAAAATCACGCCTCAAATGGAAGCAGTTGCCGCCAAGGAGCATAAAACGCCCGAAGAGATTCGTGCAGGTGTTGCGAATGGCTGCATTGCCATTCCCGCCAACATACACCATGCCGCTTTGAGCCCCGAGGGCGTAGGCGAAGGCATGCGTACCAAGGTAAACGTTAATCTGGGTATTTCTGGCGACCTGATGAACGCCGAAATGGAACTCGAAAAGGTGCGTACTGCTATCGAGCTGGGCGCGGAAGGCATCATGGACCTTTCCAATCACGGCAAAACGCACGATTTCCGCAAGCAGCTTATCGACATGAGCCCCGCCATGATCGGTACGGTGCCCATGTACGATGCCATCGGCTACTTGGAAAAACCTCTTATTGGTATTACGGCTCAGGACTTCTTGGACGTTGTTCGCGCTCACGCTGAAGACGGTGTGGACTTCGTAACCATCCATGCTGGCATGAACCGTCGTACCATCGAAAACTTCAAAGAAACCGGTCGCTTGATGAACATCGTAAGCCGCGGCGGTTCGCTGATTTTCGCCTGGATGGAGGCTACGGGCAACGAAAATCCTTTCTACGAGTATTACGACGAAGTGCTGGAAATCTTGCATGAGCACGATGTGACCATCAGCATCGGCGATGCTATGCGCCCCGGCTGCAACTACGACGCTACTGATGCTGGGCAGATTTCTGAGCTTATCGAGATCGGCAAGCTTACCAAGCGTGCATGGGATGCAGGCGTTCAGGTTATGGTTGAGGGTCCTGGCCATATGGCATTGGACGAGATCCCCGCCAATATGAAGATCCAGAAGCGCTTGTGCCACAACGCCCCGTTCTACGTTCTTGGCCCGCTGGTTACCGATATCGCTCCTGGCTATGACCACATTACGTCTGCTATCGGTGGCGCGGTTGCCGCATCGTGTGGCGCCGACTTCCTGTGCTATGTAACGCCCGCCGAGCATCTGCGTTTGCCCGATGCCGAAGATGTGCGTGAGGGCCTTGTTGCAACTAAAATTGCAGCTCATGCTGCCGACATCGCTAAGGGTATCCCCTATGCGCGTGATGTCGACAACCGCATGAGCGATGCTCGCCGCCGTATGGACTGGGAGGAAATGTTCAGTCTTGCCATCGATCCGGTGAAGCCCCGCAAGTACTTTGAGAGCGCGCCTCCCTCGACGGAGGGCACCTGCACCATGTGCGGCAAGATGTGTGCAGTTCGTACGGTTAATACCATCATGGACGGTCTTACCATCGACCTCGGCGAGGAAATGTCCGACAAATAGCAAGTATGAAGCGGCTGTCCCTTTGGGCAGCCGCTTTTACCTGCGATGCGAGCGGCGGCGAGCGGCGGGTGTTCGGGCGTTGAGGTGGCTCAAGCTCCCCTCGATACCCGAGCCGTTGGCTTGCCTTGAGCAAGGAGAGAATATGAAAACAGCGCTAACCATTGCTGGTTCTGATTCAAGTGGCGGAGCTGGCATTCAGGCAGATATCAAAACCATGAGCGCTTTGGGGGTCTATGCGGAATCGGTTGTCACAGCGCTAACCGCGCAGAACACCATGGGTGTGCAAGGAGTGGTTGCGACGGATCCAGATTTTGTATTACTGCAGATGGAAAGCGTGTTTTCTGATATTTGCCCCAATGCGGTTAAGATCGGCATGCTCCCTACGGCGGAAGTGGTGCATGCGGTGGGGCGGGGCTTGCAGCGTTTCGATGCTCAGAATGTCGTGCTCGATCCGGTCATGGTTGCCACAAGCGGGGCTGCGCTTTCGGAGGCGCCTGCAGTGCAAGCGCTTTTCGATTTGCTCGTGCAGGCTTCCGTGGTAACGCCAAACATCCCCGAAGCCGAAGTGCTTTCAGGCATGCGCATCGAAACTAAAGAGGATATGCTGGCTGCGGCGAAGGCTATTCAGCTGAAAGGAGCGCAGGCCGTTCTGGTGAAAGGCGGCCATTTGACTGAAGAAGCCGACGATGTGCTGCTGGAAACAAACGGTGCGGTGACGTGGCTTTCCGCTCAGCGTGTGGAAACGAAGAACACGCATGGTACTGGCTGCACGCTTTCTTCTGCTATCGCTTCGTATTTGGCGAAGGGCGAAACCTTGAAGCATGCCGTGGCTTTTGCGAAGCGCTACCTCACTGAAGCAATCCAATCAAATCCTGGGCTAGGGAAAGGCAACGGTCCTGTGAACCACCTATTCGCGCTGCGCTAACAAGGCGGTTTAGGATTGCATGAATCGCCTTGCCAACGCCAGAAGCGCTTCGCGCTCAGGCGTCACCTCTTCGTTGGCTACGGCGCTGAACAACTCGTTGAGCACAAGCCCAACATGTGGTCCTTGAGGTACGCCGAGAGAGATAAGGTCGGTGCCATTTACTGGCAGGTCGGCAGGAGAAAGCACTTCGCCTTGCTTAAGCATCTCATTGAATAGGCTTTCGGCCGCGTTGATCTTCTGGATCCATTTTGTTGCACGGGTCGATTTTCCCCTTGCATCGCCCCGCATCAAGTCGCAAATTGCGTGGAACAGGTCCTCGTTGTGTTCTACCAGGGCATACAGCTTGCGCACGCTTTTTGCTGTGGGCTCGGGTCTGTCGCCATGGTAGCGGATAATCAAGTCGAGGTCATGCTGCATCTTCTTGCTGAAATGCAGCGTTTTTGCGCTTTCGCGCATGTGGTGAACGCTTGCTATGGGGTGATTGGGCATATGGCCCAAGTTGTCTGCTCCAATGAGGAACGTATCGGGTTTGCCTGCATCGTGAAACAGCGCCGCCCAACGCACCAAGGGGTAGGCGGGGGTGTTTTCGACTACCGCAGCGGTGTGCTCCCATACATCGTAGATGTGCCAAGGGTTGTGTTGGTCGAAGCCGTCCATGGCTTCAATGCAGGGAACAATATAGGCAAGTTCGCGGGGGAACCGAAGCAGGGTTTGGCGCACATGGTTTCCGCAGAGGAGCTTTTCGAGCTCTTGCCTTAGGCGCTCTCCTGCAACGTCGGTGAGGGTAGGTGCATATCTGCGTATGGCGGCTTCAGTATCAGGGTCAATCCAGAACCCGAGCTGTGAAGCGAAGCGCATAGCGCGAAGAACGCGCAGGGCATCTTCTTGCAGGCGGATACCGGGATCGTTGACGCAGCGGATTATCTTGTTGGCCAAGTCGTTCTGCCCGTCAAAAGGATCTACAAGGCCACGAACCGGGTGGAACGCCATTGCGTTGATGGTGAAATCGCGTCGCGCCAAGTCTTGCTCGATGGTGTCAACGAACAGCACGCTATCGGGGTGGCGGTGATCGGTATAGGCGCCTTCGGTGCGGAAGGTGGTAACTTCGATGGGTTCGTTTTGATAAACCACGGTTACCGTACCGTGCTTCGTTCCTGTTTCGTGCACCGCCATGCCGCTTGCCAGACACGCTTCGCGCGTTTGCTCCCAGTGGGCGTTGGTGGCGATGTCGGCATCGTGGGGCGCGACGCCGCGAAG
>FR884636.1:4892-6252 GCA_000436075.1 Eggerthella sp. CAG:209
GGCGTCGCGCACGAAGCCACCAACAACCCATGCCTCAAAACCGCGCTTCTCCAAAGCGTCGATGACAGCGCATACCGATGCGGGAAGCTGGGCAAGCATTCCGTGGGCTTCGATATGTGGCGCATCGTTAAGAGACATGACCTCAGGCTTTCGTTACGAGTATGTTTCAGTATACGGCTTCGGTAGCGATTCGTGCGTCCATACTGGAGATATGTCTTGAGGCAATAGCCTGTGCGGCGTGGTGGTTTGTTGCGATTGCTTTCGCATGTCTTTCGAATTCGGTAGCGTAAAATCAAACGGTGAAAGATACGAACACGGTGTGCCGAGCACCTAAAAGGGGTTGCCATGATTGATGAAGTGCATATTCGCGATGTGGCGTTGATCCACGAGGCAACGTTTGCGCCAAGCCCCGCCTTTACTGTGGTGACAGGCGAAACGGGCACGGGTAAAACCGCTTTACTGAATGCGCTGAAGATTCTGGTCGGCGAGCGCGCTGGTGCGTCGTTTGTGCGCGAGGGCTGCGAAGAGCTCCAGGTAGAGGGCCGTTTCTTTGGCGAAGGATGCGGGGAGGACGGCGTGGTGGCTGCGCGCCGCATCGGTGTGCAAGGACGCAGTCGCGTTTCCATTGACGGTTCGCTTGCTTCAGTGAAGGAACTTGCCGGCGGCTTGGGCCAGACGGTTGATCTTTGCGGGCAGCACGAGCATCAGCGCTTGCTTTCGCCAGCCTATCAGCGTGCTTTGCTCGACGAATGGGGCAAAGAAGAAATCAGTGCGCCGTTGGGGGCGTATCGAGCATGCCTTTCTGCGGCAAACGATGCGTCTGCCGAGCTTGTTCGCCTGCAAAAGCTGGAATCAGCCGATGCCATCGAGCTCGACAGGGCACGCTTCGCTTTGGAGCAGATCGGCAAAGCAGATCCCCAGGAAGGTGAGTACGAAGAGCTTATCGAGCGAATGCCTCGCCTGGAAAACGCCGAAATGCTGGTCCATGAGGCCATGTCTGCCCAGCGCAATCTAACGGGGTCGGGCGGTGCGCTGGAATCGCTTGAGTCGGCATTGGGGTCTCTTGAGCGAATCGCGGCGGTAGACACTTCCGTTGAATCCGTGTTGGAGCTTGTGCGTGAAGCATTCTTTTCGCTGGAGGATGTGGGTCGCGATTTGGCGACGTACAAAGATGGTGTCGATTTCCCCCAGGAAGAGCTGGAGGCGGCGCAGGACCGCATTGCCGAGTTGCAGGGTCTTATGCGTGGCTTCGGTCCGCGCATGGAAGATGTGTTGGCGCAGCGTGCCGAAGCTGAGGCGAAAATCCGCGAATACGATGGGCGCGACGAGCTTATCTCCCAGGCTCGAAAGAAGCGCGATG
>FR884636.1:6260-6946 GCA_000436075.1 Eggerthella sp. CAG:209
AAAGAAGCGCGATGCAGCGGAATCGGCACTCGTCGATGCGGCACATGCCTTGGCGGAAGCTCGCGGCAGGGTTATTCCTCGCTTTATCGATGCCGTCCAAGCCCAGATGGCTCGTTTGGAAATGAAGGGCGCACGTCTCGAGGCAAATATTTCTGATCTACCGCGCGGGCAGTGGGACACATGGGGCTCTCAGTCTTTCGAGTTCCTTTTTGCTGCTGGTGAGGGCCTTAGCGCTCAGCGGCTCGGCAAAATTGCTTCGGGTGGCGAAATGAGCCGCGTGATGCTTGCCCTGAAGGTCGCATTGGGCGAATGCGACCAGGTAGACACCCTGGTGTTTGACGAGATCGATGCTGGCGTGGGTGGCAGTACCGCTCGTGCACTTGGTGCCGTTCTTCGCGATTTGGCAAAAACCCATCAGGTCATTGTGGTAACGCACCTTCCTCAAGTTGCCGTGTGCGGCGATACTCATTATCTGGTAACGAAGTCCGATGATGCGTTGCCGCAAACCTGCTTGACTCCCGTTTCGGGCGAAAGCCGAACGGCGGAAATTGCCCGTATGCTTGCCGGCGAGGTAAGCGAAACGTCTCTTGCCCACGCCGCCGAACTGCTCAGCGAGCAGGAGTAGCCGGCACTTGATTCGGCCCGTCATATGCAAGGCAAAGAAAAAGGAGGCCAGCTATATGGAG
>FR884637.1:0-292 GCA_000436075.1 Eggerthella sp. CAG:209
CGTTGGCATTAAGCATTGGCTTTACTCAAGTTGGCGAGATATTCGTTTACTTCCCAGAGCTTCTACAGAACATCTTCGTAGGTAACAGTGTTGCCCTTACATTCCTCTCTGCCGTAGTACTTTCCTTTGCCCTTCCGAAAGACACAACCGTAGAAGGTCCCCTCGTAGTCGATAACGGAAGAAACGAAGGCGCAGGAGAATTTCCGGAAACACCGCCAAGCAACGCAGACAACAAACGCAACTAGCCAATACCCCAACAAAGAATCTCGTGCGCTGCCGTACAATATCGGCA
>FR884637.1:311-801 GCA_000436075.1 Eggerthella sp. CAG:209
GGCAGCGCTTTTTTGTACCTTTTATCGCTGAAGGAGCGAATTTGATGGATACCGCGGAACAGAAAACCGTACTTATAGGTGTTAGCGGAGGAGTCGCCGCCTATAAATCATGCGAAATCGTACGAGGACTCCAAAAAGCCGGCGTTCGAGTTAAAGTGATGATGACCGAGCATGCCACGCACTTTATCGACCCACTCACTTTCCGCTCCCTCACCCATGAACCGGTTGCGGTGGGTCTATTCGATGACCCCTCCGATCCAATTCATCACATTTCATTAGCAGCAGAAGCTGACGTTGTGCTCCTTGCGCCGTGTACGGCAAACGTTATGGCAAAAGCAGCACACGGCATCGCGGACGATCTATTCTCCACCACCCTTCTCGCCACCACAGCGCCTATCGTGGTTGCACCCGCTATGAATGTTCATATGTATGAAAACGCTGCCACGCAAACCAACATGGAAACCCTCAAAACACGTGGTTTCCATTTCGT
>FR884637.1:861-2922 GCA_000436075.1 Eggerthella sp. CAG:209
GGGCGCGGCCGCCTCGCCGAACCAGAACGTATCGTTTCTGCCGTCCTTGATCTGCTCAATGGGGAAGATGAAATCAAAAACGACTTTGCAGGCAAGCGCGTAATGGTCACCGCTGGGCCCACAGTAGAGCCCATCGACCCGGTCCGTTACCTCACCAATCGCTCTTCTGGCAAATTCGGGTATGCGCTGGCATCAGCAGCCGCCAACCGAGGAGCTCAGGTCACCTTGATTTCTGGGCCTGTTGCACTCCAAGCGCCCGCTGGCGTAGAGATGACGTACGTCGAAACCGCACGCGACATGCTTTCCGCTGCAGAGGCTTCATTTGCCAATGCAGATATCGCCCTGTTTGCTGCAGCAGTGGCAGATATGCGCCCCGCAAACCCAGCTGACAAGAAACTCAAAAAGGGCAAGAATGACAGTGAACTTTCCGCTATTCAGCTCGCTGAAAACCCTGATATCTTGGCAACGCTTGGCCACAAGAAGGAAAACCGAGTTGTAATTGGGTTTGCCGCTGAAACAAATGACGTAATCGACAATGCACGCAAGAAACTTGCCAAAAAAGGCGCAAATATGATTGTCGCTAACGAAGTAGGCGCAAATAAAACGTTCGGAAAAGACGACGATGAAATCTGGCTTGTAACCGAATCCGGCGCTGAGCACATCGACCCTGCCCCTAAAACTGAACTGGCTCATGTCATTCTTGACAAAGCTCTTTCCATGGCAAAGGTGAATTAAACAATCGTTCTGAGTACCATCTTGACCTGGGAATACAATCGGATCTAATAAATTTGGAAAAATATTTTGAAAAATCCCTTTGCATCGCTTTGTTGTTTGAGTTATTATAGCGTAGCTGCTTCGGGCAGTAACCGAACGGGTTGTGGCGCAGTTTGGTAGCGCACTTGACTGGGGGTCAAGGGGTCGCAGGTTCGAATCCTGTCAACCCGACCAGCTAAATCAGCAGGTCAGAGGATATTATTCTTCTGGCCTGCTTTTTTGTTTGCATTCGAAAACGACCCTGCTGGTGTTGCTTTGGTGATCCGAACTATATCGCCTATTTCTTTGCCCCCATCACCAGCCAAATCATCTGGGCAATGAAATTCCTATCCAGCTGCTTTATTTAAAGGGCTATCATTTCGTATATCGAGCACCGCTCGATAAGATAATCGAAGGGGATTTAAGCAGATGCTTCTCAGCGAGCTTGAGCCAGGACAAAACGCCATAGTGGAATCAGTGGGTGGATCAGGCGCCATCAGACGGCATTTGCTCGATATGGGTCTCACCCCCAACGCTCTGGTAACCCTACAAAAAATCGCTCCCATGGGAGACCCAATACAGATCACGGTGCGTGGGTTCGAGTTGACCCTTCGACTCGAAGAGGCAAATAACGTATGCGTCACCCTTTCAGACAAGCCAGCAATCCTCCGAAAGAACCATCAGATTCAGCAGGATATTGCCCACCCTGGCTTAGGTGAGCTTTCGGGACCAGGTGACTACCGACGTCACACTCAAAGAGAAACCGCTAAAACCGGCCCTTTGACCTTTGCCTTGGTTGGGAACCAGAACTGCGGCAAAACCACTTTGTTCAATCAGCTAACCGGAGCCAATCAGCATGTTGGCAACTTTCCCGGCGTCACTGTCGATAGGAAAGACGGCACTATCCGCAGCCATTCCGAAGCCACTGTTACCGACTTGCCTGGAGTTTACTCGCTCTCCCCGTACTCAAATGAAGAAATCGTAACGCGCGACTTCCTTCTCGAATCGAAGCCAGATGGCATTATCAACATCATCGACGGCACCAACATTGAACGCAATATGTACCTCACCATGCAGATTATGGAACTGGGCATTCCCATGGTGCTTGCGTTGAACATGATGGACGAGGTCGAAAAAAACGGTGGAACCATTCGCGTCAACGAACTCGAAGCGGAACTCGGTATCCCGGTTGTTCCCATTTCTGCTGCAAAGAATCAAGGTGTGGACGAACTCGTAGACCATGCTCTCCATGTTGCTCGTTTTTACGAACTGCCGGAACAAATCGACTTTTGCCCCTCAAGCGAGGAA
>FR884637.1:2962-4086 GCA_000436075.1 Eggerthella sp. CAG:209
CAGTACATCGCTGCATTCACGCAACTGCTCATCTCATCGAGCCCTACGCCGAGCAGGCTTCCGTGCCCCTCAGATTCGCCGCAACCAAAATGGTCGAAGGCGATGAGCTTATCAAGGAAAAGCTCAGCCTACCCGAAAGCGCCCTGTCTTCGATTGACGAACTTACCACCTCCATGGAGAAAGATGCAGGAATGGACAGCGAAGCAGCTTTGGCGAATATGCGCTTCTCGTTCCTTTCTGATCTATGCAGCAAAACAGTAGTACGCCCTCACGAAAGCAGGGAGCACAAGCGCAGCGTTGCCGTAGACAAGCTTCTAACTGGCCGCTTCACCGGCATCCCCTGCTTCTTCGCCATCATGGCATTTGTTTTCGCTATGACCTTTGGCCCTATCGGTGGAACGCTTTCGGATTTAGTGAGCGAGGGTGTCGATATCACCCTGAGCACTTTGGCTGCAGGCCTTGAATCATGGGGCCTTAACCCAGTTGCAGAATCATTGCTCATAGATGGCGTTGGTGCCGGCGTCGGAGCGGTTATTGGCTTTTTGCCCACTATTGTTACCCTGTTCTTTTTCCTTTCCATTTTGGAGGATTCTGGCTACATGGCACGTGTCGCCTTTGTTATGGACCGCGCTATGCGAAAGATCGGCCTTTCTGGCAGAAGCATCGTTCCGCTTCTTATGGGATTTGGATGCTCGGTGCCCTCGATCATGGCCACACGCACGCTTTCGAGCGAACGAGATCGCAAAATGACAACGATGCTGGTGCCCTTCATGAGCTGCAGCGCAAAACTGCCCATCTACGCTTTGCTTATCGGCGCATTCTTCCCTCGCCCCATGCAGCCCGTGGTCATGATTGGCATGTACGCATTCGGAGTACTATGCGGTATTGCCTTTGCCGCCCTGCTAAAACACCTGCGCTTTAGAGGCGAGCCCGTGCCCTTCGTTATGGAACTTCCCAACTATCGTCTTCCTGCAGCGAAAAGCGTTACCCGATTGGTTTGGGACAAAGCGAAAAGCTTTATCAAGAAAGCATTTACCGTCGTTCTTGCCGCATGTGTCATTATCTGGTTCCTGCAAACCTTCGACGCCCATCTAAACGTCGTAGAAGATGTGGATACTAGCCTC
>FR884637.1:4098-5475 GCA_000436075.1 Eggerthella sp. CAG:209
GATACTAGCCTCCTGGCATGCATAGGCGGCTTTATAGCGCCGCTTTTCGCCCCGCTCGGCTATGGAGACTGGCGCGTGTCTACCGCCCTTATGACAGGCTTTATGGCCAAAGAAAGTGTGGTATCCACCCTAACCCAAGTGATGGGCGAAGGGGTGGATCTCACGATGCTGTTCACGCCGGTAACTGCAATGGCATTCCTAGCCTTTGTTTTGCTCTACACGCCGTGCGTAGCGGCCATTGCCACGGTCCGCAGCGAACAGGGTGGCACTCGTGCGGCACTCGAAATGATAGTGCTGCAATGCAGCATTGCCTGGATCGTTTCGTTTGTCGTGTACGCTTTCGGATTGCTTGCAACTGGCGGCATTGGCCAATTAAGTCCTATCGGATTTACCGCTGTCGCCATAATCGCTTTCGGCATATTCGTGTACCTTAAAATACAGAACAAAGATATCGAACTTGCCCCTGCATGTTCGAACTGCAGAGACTGCGACAATACCTCTTGCGGCTGCCACTAAACGAATTCAGGTGAAAACGGGCAGCGTTCTGCGCTCTATCCGCCTAGGACGCTGCCTCAATCTCTGCGATAGTTATAAAGTTAACCGCAAAATGCCAACTGCATTCCTGAATCAAGCGAGGCTCCAATCGGTTGAACGTTCAGCAAGCATCCTCACATCGCTCCCCGACTCGCTCCAATAGATCTTCGCGAGGTTATAAAAGGTCGAACAGATTGACATGAAGTCCTCGATAGTCTGAGCAAAACCGCTCTAGCACTGAAATACAACTGCCTGGTGTAAACTGCGCTATCCAGATAACTTCTTTCAACAACTCGCTTATCCAGGCCTCCAAATAATCGATCCCCATCAAGCTATCATCCACAGGACAACTAAGCTGATACTGGATGTCGCAGGGAACCTCATGAGCCCGGAAACGTATATCGTATAGAGCCCTTATCTTGCCTATGCTTCCCAACGTATCGCGTAAAGAAACATTGCGAAGAGGTGGCATTAGCTCGCAGACTCGCTTCCATATCACCAGAAGCGCTTCCACTCGCACCTCCAAGTGTTTCACTTGACGTACATAGAAGGTAAACGGGTCATTGGCTAATGTGTTTTTCAAGGAATCTGGCGGCAGATCGGACGACCCAAGGACGTAGCAGAGGGAATTAGCAAGCTGAACCGCCTCGAATTCTGAAATTGGCGACGATGCTCCATGGGTGCGCAGCATAACAAGCCCGCTAAACAACCTGCCAAATCCTTCGAGGGCCGCCTGATCGATCTTGTACAGTAAAGGTTGAGCAACTGGCTCCCTCAACGCGCCGGGGCTATGTACAGCTCGATAAGCTCACAGACTGTTTCAGCCGCATAATAGCTAGGAAA
>FR884637.1:5548-8287 GCA_000436075.1 Eggerthella sp. CAG:209
AAGCTCCAGCAACCCATGGGATCTAAGCGATTCATTCCTTTGATTTCCTATATCAAAGATCTCTTGATCCGTAACGGCAACTCCAACTGCCCCTAAAATTGCAGCCAACCGTTCCCTCAAACAAACGGAAGTATTGAGCCGCGAAAGAATATCCCTAGATTCCATATTAAGCCTCCTAATAAAATCAAATAAGGCTTAATAAACCCAATAAAATACCAGTTCAAGTCTTATATAAGTTTGAAATGACTGGTAAAGAATTCTTTAAAAGATTGCTATTTGCATCTTATTTCTTCCCTACAACTATCAAATAACACGTATCGAGCACGACCTCGGTTTTACAATATGATGCGTTTTATTCCGCCACAGAGAGGGTTTAATTACATGAGCAACGAACGCCTCGTGGCTGTCGCAAATCAATTCAAGCGTCTGCTTCTCGACAACAAACTGCTTGTCGTCGCCGTTGTTTGCACCACCGTGTATCTGGGCATCTTGGACAAAGTACTTGAAAGCGAAGCAATGAAACTCGATGAAGCAGCGTACTGGCTGATCGTAGAAAACCTTCGCCAACCCTGGCTTACGCCCATCATGGAAAGCTTTTCCAATTTGGCAACGCCTGTCACCATCGTGGTGCTCTGGGTCCTAGTAACCGCCTTTGCGCCGGGAAGAAAAGTTGGATTATGCACGGGCATAAACCTAATAATGGCTCTTGCCCTAAACCAGGTAATGAAGGCAATCGTGCAACGCCCCCGACCCGAAGGCTTTCGCCTTGCTGAAGCCAGCGGTTTCAGCTTTCCATCTGGTCATTCAATGATTGCTATGGCATTTTTCGGCTTGCTTGTTTGGTTCGTTTGGCGCTATGAAAAAGACAGGGTGCGCCGCACACTCATCATAGTTGCCCTCTGCGTGATTATCGCCATGATTGGAATTAGTCGCATTTACCTGGGAGTTCATTTTGCAAGCGATGTGTTGGGTGGATTTTGTCTTTCGCTTGTCTGGCTTGTATTCTTTACAAGAATAATCGCACCGCTTTTAATAACGGACAAAGATATCGAGAGCACTCCCAACTCCACGCAATAGTATTAGCCTATCGACAAATAGAGGCCGCTCAACGGCGACCTCTATAGCTGTTTAGCCAGCGCATGCGCAATTTTCCCGCAGGAAACGCAGCCATGAACTCCTTTTACAGAAACGTAAACGAATCAACCTCTTCGGCAGTCTTGCCTTCAGGAAGTTGAATGCCTCGACCCTCACTGCAGTACTTAAAGAGCACTTCCCTGCCTGCATCCGTAAGGCCAATGCGACGGTTCTGGAGCTTGCGAAGGGTATCCTGCAAGTCTTTCGGCACAGGAGCCAAGAATTCCATAACCTCACCCGTACGAGGATGCTCGAACTCTACAAAATAGGAATGAAGAAATTGACGCGTTAAACCAAGGTTGTCGGCTTTACCGGGAGTGCCGTACATAGGATCACCAACGCACCAATGCTTAATGTATTCCATATGCACACGGATCTGATGTGTGCGCCCAGAGTACAATTTACATTCGATTAGCGAGAAGCCATTATCTTTATTGGAAGACTCAAAGCGTTCCAGCACCTTGAACGTGGTCACCGAAGAACGTGCCTGGGGTTTATCGGAGACCTGCATACGGGTACGAACTTTATCGCTACGGAAAATAGGCGCATCGATAAGACCTGTATCACTGGCAATATTTCCATGCACCAGACACAGATAACGTCTATTAACATTGCGAGAGCGGATCTCGTCCTGCAGCTCAAATCCAATTTCGTCGTTTTTGGCAACAAGCATAAGTCCTGAAGTGTCGCCGTCTAAGCGGTGAACAATGCCTGGACGATCGTCGCCCTGGATATGCGCCAAATGATCGCGACCATATTTATAGATGAGCGCATTGGACAACGTCCCGTCAGGATGACCTGGAGAAGGATGGCAGATTAAACCAGCTTGTTTGTTGATGACGGCCATATCGTCATCTTCGAAAAACACATCGAGTGGAATATCCTGAGGCTCAAGAAATACTCGGTCGTTGCTTTCGAATTCCTCGTAAACAATAAAATCGCCCGTATGCACCAAAGTCTTTTTCGTCGGAGTCTGCCCACCCACAAAAACCTTGCCAGCTTCAATCTGCTTTACCGCTTTACTACGTGATTCGTACAACCCCGATTCGTACAAAAAGGAATCAAGGCGCATATCGTTATATGCTTCGGTAACCGTAGTTGAAAGGCTTCGCGCCATACGTTATTCCTCCTTAGTTGAAGAGGTTTCATGAGGACTCTTTCCCTCACGAACAATCTGAACTATCCAGCAAATAGCCAACAAAGCAATTCCGCAAGTAACACCAATGTCGGCAATATTAAAAGTTGGGAAATCAATAAAGAGCGGTGTAATGAAATCGACAACATACCCCTGTGCAATGCGATCGTATAAGTTACCAATTCCGCCTGCAAACAGCAACCCGAGTCCAATCATCTCAGGCATTGAGGAGCGACGCGCCCAATAAAAGGAAAAAGCAGCAATACCGATACACATCAAGGAAGTTGCAATTGCGATTATGGGAATATTCCCCGCAAAAGCGCCCCAAGCAACGCCCTTGTTGTGAACCAAATTGAGCTGAACTAAGCCGAGGATATCGGGAACCGCAATTTGTCCAACATGAAAGTTGCTATCAAAATAGGCTTTTGTAAGTCGATCTACAACACACCACAAAAACGCGCAACCCGCCC
>FR884637.1:8323-28507 GCA_000436075.1 Eggerthella sp. CAG:209
GCGCAAAGCAGGTGCCACCGTTTTTGGCGGCACCTGTATCTTTTTTAGAAGCGTTGGTCATCCCAGGCAAAAGCCTTACTCTTCGCCTTCGAAACCAATAGCATCAAGCGCGTCGCCACAGCGCTTGCATACATGAGGATGGTTTGCGTTGCCACCCAGCTCACGGAAGTTCCAACAACGAGGACACTTCTCACCCTGCGCTGCAACAACTTCGCAACCGAGCTCAGAGCCTTCAATAAAACGAACACCCGCAACGATGAAGAGCTCTTCAAATACCGCTGCATCGAAAGTGCTCAATACAGCTAGGGCGGCAGCAGGAACGGTGACCTCTACGCTAGCCTCCTGGCTCTTCTTGATAACTTTGGCACCGCGCGCTTCTTCGAGCGCCTTGGTGACAACATCGCGAACTTCCATGATAGTTGCCCACTGGGCCTCGAGCTGTTCCGTTTCAGCAGGAAGGGCGGGAACGAAGCTTCCTCGAGTAGGCCAATCGCACAGCTGTACAGAGGATTCACGTCCCTTGCGACCACGAGCTGCTTCGGGATAATGCTGCCAAACTTCTTCAGTGGTAAAGGTAAGAACAGGGGCAAGCACACGAACCATAACCTCAAGGATGTTCATAAGGACAGTCTGAACCGCACGACGACGGGGGCTTTCCGGAGCCTCAGAATACAGGCGGTCCTTCGCAACATCCATGTAAACGTTGGAAAGGTCGGTAACAAAATCGTACGCCACACGATAAACGTGATGGAAGCGATATTCGTCGAACGCCTTCGTGACATCATCGAGCATGGCGGCAGTTTTTACCATCATATACTGATCGATGGGCTCAAGCTCATCCCAGGCAACACAGTCGGTCTGATCGTCGAAGTTGTCCAAATTACCAAGCAGGAAGCGGAAGGTATTGCGGAATTTGCGATAGGTCTCAGAAGTTCGCTGAAGGATCTCATCACCAATGGACACATCTTGGCCATAATCAACCGAGCTAGTCCACAAGCGAAGCACTTCAGCGCCCAAGGTCTTGTTCACGTCACTGGAGTCGATGGTATTGCCCAGAGACTTGGACATCTTTTTACCATCTTTATCGAGCGTGAAACCGCAGCTAATAACGTTCTTGTAGGGCGGAATGCCATATGCCGCAATGCTTGTGAGCAAAGAAGACTGGAACCAGCCGCGATGCTGATCGGAGCCTTCCAGATACACATCGGCGGGACGATGGAGGTTCTCACGGGCTTCGCAGACGGAAGTATGGCTTACACCAGACTCCCACCAAACGTCCAAAACGTCTTTATCGGATTCCAGGTGATCAACACCGGCACCGCAGTTAGGACAGCAGGTATCTGCCGGCAGGAATTCAGCGGGCGTCTTGCGATACCACGCATCGGCACCTTCGGTCTTGAAGAGATCGATAACCGCATCGAATGTTGCTTCGGTTGCTACGGTTTCACCGCAGGAATCGCAGGTAAATACTGGAATCGGAACGCCCCAATAGCGCTGACGGCTGATACACCAATCAGGACGATCGGCGACCATAGCGCCAATGCGATTAGAAGCCCAGGAAGGATACCAGGTAACGTCTTCCTTGATAGCATTAGACGCCTTTTCACGAATACCAGTCTTGTCCATGGAAACAAACCACTGGGTGGTTGCACGGAAAATAACGGGCTCGTGGCAGCGCCAACAGTGGGGGTAGCTATGATCGATATCCTCGTGAAGGATAAGGAGACCCTTTTCATCGAGCCACTTAATGATCTCGGGGTTGGCCTCATTGACATCCATTCCACCCCAAGGGCCACCATAGCCGATACCCTCGCCAACATAGAATTTGCCGTCATCGTCAACAGGCATAACAACGGGGATATCGAATTTCATGCCAGCGTTGTAGTCGTCGACACCATGTCCAGGAGCGCCATGTACAATGCCCGTACCATCTTCGAGCGTTACGTAGTCGGCATAGATAAATTTACCGATTTCGCCCTGATCGGCAAAAATAGGTTGCTTGTACTCATTGCCAGCAAGATCTGCGCCAGTCATAGACCATTCGCTACCGTCAGCGCAACAAGCAAGTTCGTTGTTCCAGCCAAAACGCTCGCAACATTTCTCAACCAAATCACGGGCGACAATGGTGGCGCGACCATCGACAACAATGGCTACGTATTCTGCCGCAGGGTGAAGAATGACACATTGGTCTGCAGGAAGCGTCCATGGCGTAGTGGTCCAAATGGCTACATCCATCTTGCCTTCGTACGATTCAAGACCAGCAGGAGTAGTCGTCATTTCAAAGCGGACGAAGATAGCGGGGCTTACTTCGTTGCTGTATTCAATTTCAGCTTCAGCAAGTGCTGTGTGACAATGGCTGCACCAATGAATGGGCTTGCGGCCACGATACACACTACCATCAAGGTAGAGTTTCTTGAAAATCTCAATGTTACCTGCTTCATATTCGGGCAAGTAGGTCAGGTAAGGATTATCCCACTCTCCACGCACGCCAAGGCGCTTGAAGCCCTCGCGCTGGCCGTCAAGCTGCTTAGTGGCGTATTCGCGACAGATCTTACGGAACGTAGCCGTATCAATCTTAGCCATCTTCTCTTCGCCGAGCTGCTCTTCAACCTTGTTTTCAATAGGCAGGCCATGACAATCCCAGCCAGGAACATAGGGTGCGTAGAAGCCGCGCATAGACTTGTACTTAACGATGAAGTCTTTAAGGATCTTATTGAAGGCATGACCGATATGAATAGGGCCATTTGCGTACGGAGGACCATCGTGCAGGACGAAGGGTGCATTATCCTTGTTCTTTTCAAGCACCTTTGCGTAAATGTCGATGTCATTCCAATACTCAAGGCGCTTAGGTTCGTTTTCAGGCAAGTTCGCACGCATCGCGAAGTCGGTGCGCGGCAGATTCATGGTTTGCTTGTAGCTGTTGGCCACGATGCACCCTTTCTTCATCCTTGTATTTGTATAACCATGAAATTATACCGAACTTAGCCAAATAGCGAAGCGGCTGAATTGTGAAGCAGCCCATCGACCTTAAATCATCACGTTTCGGCTGCATAACAAACCTGCAAGTTACATAAACGGCAACACTACGCACAGTCCGTTATGCCGAGTCGCAATCTTGAAGACAAACAGTAGAAAACACTTCTCAAAACGATGGAAGCAATTGATGATTCATGTATGAATTTGACTCATACATGCTGTTTCAGAATGCATTATTTTCTCGATTAATCGAGCAATACAATGGACAACAGGGATCAGGGCAAGGAGGGCGTCATGAACGATGGAAAGACCAAGAGCGCCGCAGGTCTCTATACCCGTGTCGATCTTGACGAGGTTCTTTATACTGACAATTTTTCAGTACGCAAAAACTGCATTGGCTGCGGCAAATGCAGCCGAATTTGCCCCGCCGAAGCAATTAAGATGAAAGATGAGCACCCCGTCTGGATAAAAGAAACGTGTCTAATGTGCTTCGGCTGCCTAAGGCTCTGCCCCACTGCTGCCATTCGTTACGGCGACATCGAGCAATCAAAATGCGCTATCGCAAAGGTCTCATAAGCTAAAGCACAGCAAGCAACCGCAAAACGCTTTCCGAAGCCCAAAACGACAGTGCCTTATTGTCTCGAGATGAGTAGGTTGCCCAAGTCTCCCAAAACACAAATAGACCCCGCTAAAACCAGCGAGGTCTATACTGGGTCGAAGCCTATGAATTGCAACCCTAAACGTTCCTGTCTTCAGTGCAGCCCCTAATTGGTTCCGAGTTTGATTTAAGGCTGCAACCAAAAACTTACGCAACAGAAGCTTGCTGACCGCGTATGCCAACCGTAGATGAAACCTTAACGCCAAGTTCCGACAAATCAACTCGAGGCTCCGAACGGGTAAATGCCCCATGTTCAGGGCAAACTCCATGGTATATAACTTTTTCAGGGGCAACTTCGACGGCAAGATCCAATAGGATTCCGCATTTCGGACAAGTTCCCATAGTTTCAACACTTGGAATCTTACTCATGGCAATACCGCCTCTCCATGCACGGGCTAACCCCGCTTTATTGCCGTTTCTTTAATAACAGCAAATTTGAACGTGTTCACAATTACCACGACCCCACTATAGCGCTTTCCCAATTAAGAATGAACACGTTCACATAGAGAATACGCCATCGTAAATCAATCAATACGCCAACTAGTCCCGGTTCGGAAGCAGACTTCAAGTCACAGAATCTAAAGCGTTAAAAGATGCAGAATAAGAAGCCTTGAGGCGCCAATTACCGTAAGAGAACAGCTACTACACCATCGCTCACTCGTGAAATAGCGCGCAGAAGGCAGCTTGATCAAAGCACCTGTTTTCTTGAAGCCGCCCAATTGGCTCTATGCCATGAAATCCCAAACAACTTTCGCGAAGAAAATCAACAATACCGCTATTGTAATGGGGCGCGCGATAGCGCCCCCGTTCTTGGTAAAACTATGAGACCCCAGATAGTTGCCGATCATATTGAACAAGCCAGCCAAAAGGCCGAGAAGTATAACTACTTGGCCATGGATCAAAAACACGATCAACGCCGCTAAATTGGTAGTGAGATTGATCGATTTCGTAACGCCTGCCGCAGAGTCCAAACGCAAATGGGCCAATCCGGTAAGCATTAGCATCAAAAACGTTCCCGTTCCCGGACCGTAGAAGCCGTCATAAACACCAACTGCGAAGGCAATTCCCATACAGAGCAAAGTGGTCTTACGAAGTGAAAACGATTGAAGACCCGCTGCGTCAAAACTTTTGGACTTCATTACATAAATCGCCGTTACCGGAAGCACCACCAAAAGAAATAGGCGCAAAAATCCGTCATCAACGAGCAGCAATACGTTGGAACCGCAAAACGACCCCAAGAAAGCAAAGACGATGCTTGGCAACGCAAGGCGCGCATTAATGAAACCCGATTTGGCATAGTGAAACGTTGCCACAGTAGTCCCCATACAGGAACTGAGCTTATTTGTGGCTATAGCGGCATGAGTCGGAACACCAGCAATAAGATAAGCGGGCAAGGAAATTAGCCCACCTCCCCCAGCGATAGCATCGACATAGCCGGCCAAAAAAACAAGCCCACAGACAATTGCTAAACCTAGAGGCTCGATTCCAAAAAAGTTAGAGATCAATTCAAAAATCATATCCATAGCGTATGGATTCTACACCGTAGTAAAGCGATTCCGAGAAAAGAAAGCGGCAAAAAGGAAACAAAACCTTTTTGCCGCTTTGAAGAACCCTCAGAATGAAGGGTCGGCCAAAGAGCGTCATAAGCGAAACATGAGCACTATGCGCGCGTAGTCTCCACTTCACTTTCGGTATGGAACTCGGTTGTACTTCCCTCTTCCGAGTGCTGCTGCTCGGCCTTGAGCTCTTCGGCGAGGTTCGCCTTAGCAACCGAAATCATCAGCTTGATACGATTGAGTTGGTTAACCTCGGAAGCACCAGGGTCGTAATCGACCGCAACGATGTTAGTGCCCTTATAGCGACGACGCAGCTCCTTAATAACCGCCTTGCCAACAACGTGGTTGGGCAAGCATGCGAAAGGCTGGGCACACACGATGTTCGGAGCACCGTTGCGAATGAGCTCGCACATTTCAGCAGTAAGAAGCCAGCCTTCACCCATCGAATTGCACAGAGACAAGATCTCTTCTGCATAGCTTGCCAGCTCAAAGATATCCGTGGGCGGCTCGAAGCGCGTAGATTTCGCCAAGGCATCGTTCATGGGTTTGCGCAGCTTCGCAATGGCAGCCAAACCTGCTTTTGCACCCATCGCACCCTTCTTCGACTTACCTACACCTTCCTGTTGGAAGATGGAACCAGCAATACCGAACAAGAAGAAGTCAACCAACCCAGGCACAACCGCTTCGCAGCCTTCCGCCTCAATGACATCGACCACCTGATTGTTTGCTGTGGGGTGGAACTTAACCAAAATCTCGCCAACAACGCCAACGCGCGGCTTGGTTCCCTCGCCCTGCAGCGGCAAGTTGTCGAAGTCGTCTACGATGGCGCGAACCGTCTTCTTGTAACGACCGAATTTCTCGCCTTCGGCGATTTGCAGCTTGCACTTTTCCATCCAGTAATCGAACAACTGCTCTGCCGCACCCTTTTCGATTTCATACGGGCGTGTACGGTACAGGCACTGCATAAGCAAGTCGCCATAGAACAACGCGAATATAGCGTTGTACAGCATAGTGGCCGTCACCTTGAAGCCAGGATTAGATTCATCCAACTTCTTGAATGCAAGCGAGATAACAGGGATATGGCCCAGACCCGCAGCCTTCAACGCCTTGCGAATGAGGCTGATGTAGTTGGTTGCGCGACAGCCGCCACCTGTTTGGGTAATGATCACAGCAAGTTTATCGGTGTCATAACGGCCAGATGTAACCGCTTCCATAATCTGGCCAGTAACCAGGATGGACGGGTAGCAAATATCGTTGTTCACATACTTCAGACCAGCATCCACCGCTCCATGGTCAACCGCTGGCAACAATTCAAGGTTATATCCATTTGAGCGGAAAATCGGCACGAGCAAGTCGAAATGGATAGGAGCCATCTGGGGACAAAGAATCGTGTACCCAGCATCTTTCATTTCTTGAGTGAACTGAACCTTCGGGAATGCAGTGGATTCAGCTTCACGAACATGAGGGCCATCATGCTCATCAATCGTCCCGCATGAACAGGTGCTTCCCTTGCCGTTGGCAATCTCTGCAGCAACCGCAGCGCCAGCCTCAGCTTCGCGAGCACCGGTCTTGGCATTAATAACGGCCTCACGTGCAGCAACATCGGCCTCGAGCTTATCAGCGTCAATGCCGCAAACAGGACAGCCACCCTCAATTGCATTCTGCTCAGCGCGCTCATCGGATTGGTCTTTCAACGCAGCCAGCAAAGAGCGAACTCGAATACGAGCAGCACCCAAGTTGGAAACCTCGTCGATCTTCAAGACGGTGTAGATCTTGCCCGAACCTTCCAAGATTTCCTGGACCTGATCGGTGGTAACAGCGTCCAGACCACATCCGAAACTGTTCAATTGAATTAGATCGAGATCATCACGCTGGGTTACCACCTTTGCGGCACGGTACAAGCGCGTATGATACATCCACTGATCAACAGCGCGAAGAGGACGTTCGACCTGACCCAAATGAGCAATTGAATCTTCGGTAAACACTGCCAAGCCGAAGCTGGTAAGCAATTCTGGGATTGCGTGATTGATTTCGGGATCGTCGTGATACGGACGACCAGCCAACACGATACCGTGCACCCCATGCTCTTCTATCCATTTCAGGGTTTCCATACCCTTGTTGTGGATGTCTTCGTGAAGCTGCTCGTCTTCAGCCCATGCGGCATCTACCGCAGCATCAATTTCAGCCTGCGTGGGCGCAGGGCCGGAGCCCATAAGCTCGGGGTGCTTCTCAACAAGCTCGACATACAAGCGCTCTTTCAGTTTGTCCTTCATGTGATAGGGAACAAAAGGATTAAGGAACTGGATATCGGTCTCGTTCAGTGCATCGACATTGAGTTTCAACGCCTCGGAATAGCTCATTACGATAGGACAATTGAAATGATTGCCTGCGGTCTCGTCTTCCTGACGCTCATATTTAGCACACGGCATCCAAATAAAATCGATGTCTTTTTCGAGCAAGTTCATGATATGGCCGTGAGATAGCTTGGCTGGGTAGCACACGCTCTCGGAAGGCATAGACTCAATACCCGCTTCGTATGTTTTCTTGGTTGAAGGGTCAGAGAGCTCAACACGGAAACCAAGTTTGGTAAAGAACGTAAACCAGAACGGATAGTTTTCGTACATGTTCAAGGCACGAGGAATACCAACCGTGGAACGGGTTGCCTCTTCCTTGGATAGGGGCTGATAATGGTCGAATAGGCGATGGGTCTTATATTCGAACAAGTTTGGAACCTTGGCAGCTTCTTCAGCCAGTCCCGCGCCCTTTTCACAACGATTACCCGTGATAAAGCGACGGTGCTTACCCGTCTCCTCATCAATGCCAAAATCGTTAATAGTGAGCAGGCAGTGATTCGAGCATGCTTTACAGCGCACGTTTCGATGCGTAGGCTCAAGCGCACGTAAGGCATCCAAACCGAGCATGGTCGTTTGAGCAGGAACGCCCAAAGCTGCTTCCTTAGCATGAGCACGATCGCGCGCCAACAGGGCAGCACCATATGCACCCATGTTTCCAGCGATATCGGGACGAACTGCATTGGTTTCAGCCAATTGCTCGAATGCGCGCAAAACGGCATCGTTCAAGAACGTACCGCCCTGAACGATAACCTTAGTGCCCACTTCACGGGGGTCGCGAATTTTGATTACCTTGAACAAGGCATTTTTAATAACGGAAAGAGCCAAGCCGGCAGCGATGTCGCCAACCGTGGCACCTTCCTTCTGAGCCTGCTTAACGCGACTGTTCATGAACACCGTACAACGGCTGCCCAAATCAACAGGATTTTCGGCCTTGATAGCGCTCTGAGCAAATTCAGAGACATCAAGATTCAAGCCAGATGCAAAGCTTTCAATAAACGAACCGCAGCCAGAGGAGCACGCCTCGTTCAGCATGATATGGTCAATCACGCCGTCCTTAACGCGCAGACACTTCATGTCCTGACCACCAATATCCAAAATGAACTCAACGCCTGGAAGCATTTCCTGAGAACCACGGAGATGCGCAACCGTTTCAATCTCGCCGGAATCCACACGCAAAGCTTCGAGCAACAACGCCTCACCATAGCCGGTAACCGTAACATGGGCGATGTTTACCTTGGGCTTGCCCGATTCATCGACAGGAAGCTGCTGATACAGCTCGGCAACAGCACGCTTCGCGCACCCTAAAACGTCGCCTTTGTTGTTGACGTAACTGCCCCACAAAAGACTGCCATCTTCACCGATAAGGGCACTCTTGAATGTGGTCGAACCAGCATCGATGCCAAGAAAAGCCGCCCCCTCATAGGCTGAAAGATCAGCACGACGAACCTTTTCGCTATCATGGCGCTGCTTGAATTCGCGATAATCGGCCTCATCTTTAAATAGGGGAGGAAGACGAACCACTTCGCTGCCCTGAACATCGCCCAGATTTTCAAGACGTTCAACAACGTCAGAAAGCAACTCCGCTTTAGCTTCAGAACCAGCCAACGCGCAACCACTCGCCACAAAAAGATGAGCATTATCAGGAACGATAATATGTTCGTCATCAAGCTCAAGCGTTTCATAGAAGCGCTTGCGAAGTTCAGGCAAGTACTGCAGCGGACCGCCAAGGAACGCAACATGGCCGCGAATCGGACGACCGCATGCCAAACCGGAAATGGTTTGCGTAACAACGCTCTGAAAAATAGATGCAGCAATATCTTCTTTTTTAGCTCCCTCGTTCAAAAGGGGCTGTACGTCGGTCTTGGCGAATACGCCACAACGGCTAGCAATCGGATACAGCACCGTATGATGCTGAGCAAGCTCATTGAGCCCCGTTGCATCAGTGTCCAAAAGCGCGGCCATCTGATCGATGAATGCGCCGGTACCGCCAGCGCACGTACCATTCATGCGCTGCTCGATGCCATTATCGAAGTAGATGATCTTAGCGTCTTCGCCGCCAAGCTCGATAGCGACATCGGTCTTGGGGATAAACGTTTCAACTGCCGTTTTGGAAGCAATTACTTCCTGAACGAATTCGATACCGAGCCACTGGGAAAGCAGCAGACCGCCGGAGCCGGTAATGGCAACCGTAACCTCTTTATCAGGAAACTGCGCTGCCGCTTCCTGCAATACTTCCAACACCGTCGCACGCACATCAGCATGGTGGCGCCGATAGACCGAATAGACGATCTGATCGTCTTCGTCCAAAACTGCAACTTTTACCGTGGTTGATCCCACGTCGATACCCAGATGGAGTTTAAATACTCCAGCTTCGGTTGCCATGGTGAATCTCCTCACATTCGAATAGGTTCCCCCGGTCTGATGAAAAGCAAACGCATGGCAATAAGCGCCATTTCCTCTGAGCTTTCCTTCATTCCGGTTTCAATCCAATGGGTTATAACGCCTAAATACGCTGAAGCATAAAAGGCAAGATAGTAATCAACAAACGCACTGGGGTCATTGCGGTACTGCTCGTGAAGCACGCTCTGAATAAGGTGAGCGCATACCGAATCTCGCAAGCGGGGACCAAAACGAATATCGCCCCCGGGACCCAATACTGCATGCAGGAAAGCGCCTTGTTTGCTCAGGTATTCGAAGAGGTCCACCAAAAAAGGAAGCGGACGCTTTGTAAATCGCGCCGCAACTACCTCTTTTATATCGATAGATTCCATCTGAGCCTGAATAGCGACTAAATCTCGCATCACTTCATCTTCGAACGATTCAAGCAAATGTTCTTTATCGCGAAAGTGATTGTAGAAGGTACCGCGATTAAGGTCAGCTGCAGAGCACAGGTCGTTGACCGTGATGGAGTCAAACCCCTTTTCCTCCATCAGGGTGATGAGCGCACCGCGCAGCGCTTTCTTGCTGCGCGTAATACGACGATCCTCAAAGCAAGGCTCGATGGCTAAAATTGCGTTTTCACAACGTGAGTGCATACTGACACCAGCCGGCACGTTAGCCCCTTCCCCTTGCACGGTCGCAAATAACTTCCCCGCAGTTACATTAATCACACTGATCATTAATGAACACAGTGTGCAATAACATAGTACCAAGGGGCTGTGACTCGGGCAAGAAATGGATCCAAAAACAGCAATATAGCAACAACTAAAGAATCACAAAGCAAGTAGGTCCCATCGGCGCTCGAGAGCCCATTTCGAAAATCAAAATAAGAATCGAGCATCTTCAAACCACGAAGCTGCTCGATTCCCGACGAATAGCACAATATCTAGCTTATTCCATAGCCTCTGCTGTAGCTTTTTCCACAATACGCTGGCGAGCCAAATCTTGACCTTCGATCGCTTCGGTAAGACGCCTGCGATAATAGGTTGCCCCCTTGGAGATATCTATACGCAACCCAATTTCGGCCTGCTGAAACAAAGACAGCGCACGGAGGGGATCGTATTCTTCTCCCCACTCTTCGCATGAGGGGTTGACGATTGCCTTAGCGATTCGCACGGATGGCTGAGCCGCTTCAACGACGCTCCCAGCAAGTTCGAGACTGCGTTCCCACAGCTGACAAGCCTTCCCCATGCTAGATGGCACAGCCTCACCACGAGAATACATATCCCCCAGCTTATATACCGCCTCACAAGACGGCTGTAAGGCGGAAGCCAATGCGTAACATTGATACGCCTTTTGGTGGTCGGCTTCACCTGCGCGACCATATTCGTATATATAGCCCAAATTGATAATCGACTGGAAACAGCCATGGTCCATTGCTTGCTCGTAGAGCTTTGCGGCCCGTGCATAGTCCTGAGGAACTAGCTCTCCCATGTAATACAACGCACCAAGGTCATTCATGCAGGCAGCACTACCTACCGAAATGCCCAACTCATAGCCAATTACCAGTACAGTGCAAACCTCTTCGCTTCTCAATGCCGCAGCCCTAATGGCAACCATGTTTTCCGTAACATAACAGGCGAAGCCATCGCCTCTATCGGACAATGCAGCTTCAGCAAGCATTGCAACCATATTCGGATTAGCAATTAGTGCAAGATCCGCCAATGCCTTTTGATTGGCTGCGAAAGAAGCTGCAAAATCCGCAATGCGCTTTGCCAAACCATCTTCGGTTAAAGTAGATTCCTCCGTCATGACAACCTCCCACTTAGTCCATGTCAGATAGTCATTCTACTGAATTTGGCCTTTTGAAGAGTACACGGCAATGGACAGGCAATTCCATTCGCGCTTCTCAAGACTACCCTGAATAGCAGCTCGCAGAGAATCACACCGTAAATTCCAAGGTAAAACAAACAATGAACCCATTAACCGAAGGAAGAGCATGGAAATAATTCCATCCGCGCCCCTATGCGCCTTGCAGTAGCCGTGTTTCTATATCGAAGGGCACGCGTTCGCAACTCCACCCGCATTTAGCAGTGATAAAATTACCAAATTGATGAAACCGCAATGAAAGGGATCGTTTCCATGCAGATCACCCCGGAAGAGATCGCTGAAACGCTTGCAATGGTAAGCAAGCAGCACCTCGATATTCGTACCATTACACTCGGTTTGAACCTGCGCGGCTGCACTCACGAAGACGTGAACGTTATGGCCCGCAAGGTATACGATCGCATGACCACCGCTGCCGAAAAGCTTGTTCCTACCGCTGAACAGCTCGAACGCGAATACGGCATTCCTATCGTAAATAAACGCATTTCCGTGACGCCCATCGCCGAAATCTGCGCTGCAACCCAAGCTACCGACCTTTCCCCTATTGCTATCGCGATGGACAAAGCCGGCAAAGAAGTTGGCGTCGATTTTGTAGGCGGTTTTTCTGCACTTGTGCACAAGGGCGCCTCACGTGCAGACAACAACCTGATGGAATCAATTCCTGCCGCCCTTGCCGCAACAGATAATGTATGCGCATCGGTAAACGTTGGATCAACGCGCGCCGGCATCAACATGGATGCCGCGTTCAAAATGGCTGGCATCATCAAACAGGCCGCAGAAGCAACCAAAGACAAACAGTGCATTGGCGCAGGCAAATTGGTTGTATTCTGCAACGCCGTCGAAGATAACCCCTTCATGGCTGGCGCATTCCACGGCTCGGGTGAGGCCGATGCAGTAGTCAACGTTGGTGTATCGGGGCCCGGCGTTGTGAGCAATGTCCTGCGCAACATGCCCAAAGATGCCGATATGACCTCCATTGCTGAAGCAATTAAGGCAACCGCCTTCAAGATCACTCGCGCAGGCGAACTTATGAGCCGCGAAGCCAGTCGACGTCTGGGCGTACAGAAAGGCATCTTGGACCTCTCCCTTGCACCCACGCCCGCCGAAGGCGACTCAGTAGCCGAAATCCTGGAAGCTATTGGCGTTGGCCAATGCGGCGGCCCAGGCACCACTGCAGCTCTCGCCATGCTCAACGACGCAGTCAAGAAGGGCGGCGTTATGGCAAGCAGCAGCGTTGGCGGTCTTTCTGGTGCCTTTATCCCCGTATCCGAAGATGCCGGCATGATTCGCGCAGCAGAATCCGGTGCGCTCCGTCTGGAGAAGCTTGAAGCCATGACCTGCGTTTGTTCCGTTGGCCTCGACATGATCGCCATCCCAGGAGATACCAGCGTCGAAGCCATCTTTGGTATCATTGCCGATGAATGCGCCATTGGCATGATCAACAACAAAACCACCGCAGTTCGCCTTATTCCCGCTATCGGCAAGAAAGTTGGCGACAAGCTCGACTTCGGAGGTCTGCTTGGTTATGCGCCGGTCATGCCGGTAAACGAATATGCTGGCACGGTGTTCGCTCATCGCGGCGGCCGCATGCCTGCACCGCTGAATTCGCTGAAAAACTAGCGGCAACTTCGCTCCAGAAACAGCACGGGCCCCAATAATGGGGCCCGTGCTGTTTCTGGTCGATGAAAACCTCGTTGACACCTTAATGGCTAAAAGGAAAATGGGCGAATGCCTCTTGTTGCAATATCTTTCACACCGAAGAAGCTACGCAGATCAAAATAAACTTCATCGTCGATTTCCAATCCTTTTTCCAAAACAAGCATCTCGCCAAAAGGTGCCTTAAACACACCACAGTTTCTTGCTTTCAGCCGAGGCACGTCTTTATCGCGCACAAAACGTGAATGGAGCTCGGTCATATCGGCGCAACAGCCCTTTGGACTAATAGGCTCAACAGCGATGCAGTGATATCCTTTACGATCCATATACTCCAGGAGCTTTTCAGAAGCGCTGATTTCAATATGTCTCATGCTTCGCTTCCTAGGAACGTAGCATGAACAAGGTATTCTACATTTCCTTCTGCACCCTTGATCGAGCTTTCCACTACCCCGTTCACTCTAAATCCCACCTCGCGCAACGCCTGGGTGACTTCATCAACCACACGCTGACGAACCGCTTCGCTGCGGACAATGCCATGATCGGTTTCTTCGTGCTGGCTTTCAAACTGCGGTTTGATAAGCCCCAAAAAGATGCTGCCCTCTTCACAAAGATTGGCGAACACATCAGCTAACTGGGCCAATCCGATAAAACTTAAGTCGCATACCACCATATCAAATGGAGCACCAAGGCTCTCGGGACTCGCTAAACGAATGTTGGTGCGCTCGAACACACTCACACGAGGATCTTGGCGCAAGCTCCAAGCGAGCTGGCCGTAGTTGACATCTACGCATGCCACACTGGCAGCCCCCGCCTGAAGCAGGCAATCTGAAAACCCGCCCGTAGAAGACCCCACATCAATGCAACGAAAACCCGCAACATCCTGTCGGAAGTGATCAAGCGCGCCCTGAAGCTTATGCCCACCACGGGAAACGAATTTCTTGGTATTTTTGACGAAAAGATCAGCATCGGGACGAACTTTTAAAGCAGCGCTCGACACATACACATCGTCCACTCGCACCTCGCGCGCTATAACCGCACGCAAAGCCGTATCCCTATCAGCAAAATAACCCTGCTCGACAAGCAGATCATCTACGCGAATCTTTGTCATAATCAGTCCGTTTCGCTCGCCGCAGGAACAGATGAGCCTTGCAGACCGGGCTCTTCATCAGAGACGGCGGATGCAAACAGCCCGGTTTCTCCCCCGCGCTCTTCGGAAGTCGGGATCAACCCAGTTTCAACCAATTTGAGGAAATCCCGCTCTGTCAAAATAGGAACTCCAAGACTTTCAGCTTTGGAGCGTTTAGACCCCGCAGCCTCGCCGCAAATAACGTAGCTGGTCTTTTTGGAAACGCTTCCAGAAACCTTTGCTCCGTACTCTTTCAGCTTATTGCCCGCTTCGGTACGCGTCATACCCGATTCAACCAAACTGCCAGTAAGCACAAACGTCAGACCCGCAAGGGTTTGGGGCAATGTGTTTTCATGGAGCTCTTCTTCCATGGTTACGCCCGCAGCCGTCAAACGCTCTACTACCTTTACATTATCTTCAGTTGCAAAGAAGTCACAAATACTCTGCGCAATAATCGAGCCAACGCCATCAATTGCCGCCAGGTCGTCAACCTTTGCGCCACGAAGCAAGTTCATAGAAGGATACACTTTCGCAATAGCCTCTGCCGTGGTTTTGCCAACGTGACGAATACCCAATCCGAAAAGAACACGTGCCAGCGAACGCTTCTTGCTTTCGTTAATTGAAAGCATGAGCTTTGATGCCACCACAGGGCCCAGCTCAATCCGCTCGCCCTTGGTGGTGGTCCGACCAGTATCCAAATGCTCCAACGTATCCTGCGAAAGATCGTAATAATCGGCAACATCGGTTAAATTGCCCGACTCAATGAGACGAGCAACGATCTCATTGCCCATACCTTCAATATCGAGCGCACCTCGACTTGCCCAATGAGTTAATCGCTCATGAGCCTGAGCCGGACAGTCGATAGATACGCATCGATAAGCCGCTTCACCCTTCTCTCGAACAATAGGAGAGCCACAACTGGGGCAAGCCTTCGGCATAACCCAAGGTTGAGAATCCCCAGGGCGCAACGAAAGGATAGGGCCCAGAACCTCAGGAATAACATCGCCGGCTTTTCGGACGATAACGGTATCGCCAATACGCACATCCTTACGCAAAACCTCGTCTTCGTTATGGAGGGTAGCTCGAGCAACCGTAGAGCCAGCCACCAAAACCGGATCAAGCTCGGCTACAGGAGTGCACGCGCCTGTTCGCCCAACCTGAATAGTGATATCACGCAAGATAGTGGTTTTTTCTTCTGGAGGGAATTTGTATGCAATGGCCCAGCGAGGAGCGCGCGCTGTGAAGCCAAGCTCATGTTGCAAGGCAAAAGAATCCACCTTCACAACCACACCGTCGATTTCATAGGGCAGATCTGCACGCTTCTCAAGGCAATCGCGGCAGAACCTTCGTACCTCTTCGCGCGTGACGCAGCGCTTAACATCGGGGTTTACGTGAAAGCCACAACTACGGAGCCACTGCAGCAGCTCCCACTGCCCTGAAGCTTTGATGGACTGATCTCGCGCAATTGCATACATGAAAGTTGACAACTCACGCTCACGCGTAACAGAGGGATCTTTCTGTCGAAGGGATCCAGCGGCGGCATTACGAGGATTGGCGAACGTGCGATTCCCCACTGCCTCAGCCTGCTCGTTGAGCGCCTCGAAGCTTGCCTTCGACATGTATATTTCGCCACGGACCTCAACCGAGGAAACGCCTTCGACAACATCCCCAGCACCTTCATCCCACAGACGCAAAGGAATGTCGTTAACCGTACGCACATTAACCGTAACGTCTTCGCCCGTGGTACCATCACCGCGAGTGGCGGCACGAACCAGCTTGCCGTCTTCGTAGGTAAGCGCCAGCGAAGAACCATCTATCTTGAGTTCGCAGACCAAAGGAGGAAGCGCACCCAAGGCTTCTTCGGTCCGATCCATCCATGCATCAAGCTCGTCCAAATCCATAGCGTTGTCGAGAGAATACATGCGCTGTTCGTGAACTACGGGGGAAAATTGATTGCCTACAGCTCCACCAACGCGCTGGGTTGGAGACGAAGGGTCTTGCAATGAAGGATATTCATTCTCCAGGTCACGAAGCTCGCGCATAAGGGAGTCGAACGCAGCATCTGATATTTCGGGATCATCGAGGACATAATAACGATGTGTGTGATATTCGATTTCGCGACGCAGACGTAAAACACGCTCTGCCAGTGTTTCTTCGGGCACGGAACCCTGTTCGTTAGACATGAAAGAAATCCTCTCGTTTACCCTCAACGTTGATGCACTGCAAGCCAATCAGCTAACGCGACATAGACCTAGCAGTAACTCAACAAAGCAAAAGCCAGCATCAGATGCATCACACCAAGACAGCAGCAATAGAGCTTATCTTGTTCTATTTGCCTATACGCATAAAGGCCTCAGGCACAGCATCAAGCACGTCTTCGGCGCAGGTGCTAACAACGCCTTTGCGCTCAGCCGCAATATTACCTGCTTCTGCATGTATATATACCCCCAGATGGGCAGCATCGAAAGCACTCATACCCTGAGCAAGCAAGCCACCAATTACCCCAGCAAGCACATCACCCGTACCAGCTTTTGCAAGCGCAGCGGAACCATTCGTTACCCTGCAGCTATGCTCTACCGAAGCGATTACCGTATCGGGCCCTTTGAGAACAACAACGGCACCATAAGCCAATGCAAGAGAATAGGCTATTTCTTCTTGCAGCATATTATCTAAGTTCAGTCCAAAAGGAGCACCGAGACGCGCTGCTTCACCCTTGTGCGGAGTTAGGACAGTTACACTCCCCTGTTCATTGCGACGACGCAACACTTTGCGCATTTTCAGTGAGGGCATGAACGCGAGAGCACCGCCATCAACCAGCACTGGTGCCGAGGCCTGCTTCAGAACACGGCGAGCCACATTTTCAGCATCAGCATCCGAGGAATCAAACCCCGGCCCAACCACAAAGGCGCCAGGATGCTGCGCAGGAAGAGCAGAGGCGACATCCAATGAGGCGAAAGAGCCAACCACCAGTGAAGGGCGAAACGCCTGGATCAGCGCCATGTTACTTTTTGCTGTGAAAACCTGCGTATAGCCCGCACCAGCTAGCTGCGTCGCGCAAGACGACAGGCATGCAGCACCCGGATAAGCGGCAGAGCCAGCGACAACTATCGCTTTACCTCGAGAATATTTATGGGCATCAGCAGGGGGAATAGGCACAAGCGACGCATAATCCATCTTGCTATCCATGGGTTTACGCACCTTCTTTCCCATCAGCAGCCGGCAGGTCATCCAAAAGGGAACGAGCCTCTTTGAATTGACGCGACAAATCTTGAGCTGATGTAGTAACGCGCGCCTTTGCCTTCGTACGAGAATCCTCAGTCAAGGCAAGTGCACAAGCAACCGCTTCGTTGTGGGTATATGAGAGCGAAAGCGGAATCTCCTCGATGCCTAAATGAGCGGCGATCTTCGCGGCGGCTCTATGGAGCCGAACGCGAGGCTTACCTTTGGCATTGAGATACACCTCAATATCATTAGGCCTGATACCGTGTCTAAAACCCGTTCCTAAGGCCTTAACCACAGCCTCTTTTGCAGCAAAGCGCGTAGCATAATGAAACTCAGGTGAAGCTGTTGCATCACAGTAGGCTCGTTCTTCGCACGAAAACGAGCGCTCAATGAATGCGGGCGAGCGCTTCATAATTGCACGCATACGTGCAACCTCAACAATGTCTACGCCCATTGATACCGATTCGGGTAGAATGCCCGCTTTCTGCGCATCTTGAGTAGCTTCACGCATAGCGGAAGTCGCCGACGTTTCATTGAGAGCGGCAGAAGAAACGGCACCGCCCTTATGAGCAGTGCCGTCTTCAACCATGTCTCGATTTCCCATCGAAGGATCAGACATGAGCATACCTATTCAACCGTTACCGATTTTGCCAAGTTACGAGGCTGATCGACGTCACAGCCACGAGCAACCGCCACCGCGCGAGCCAGAAGCTGCAATGGAACACTTGCAGTAATTGGCATGAAGGCATCACGAACCTTTGGGATGTAGATAACATGATCGGCAACCTTCTTAATGGCCTCATCGCCTTCGGTGGCAATGGCAATAATCTTCGCCCCGCGTGACTTGGACTCTTCAAGGTTGGAAACCGTTTTGTCGTAGGTGGCGCTCTGCGTTGCGACTGCGACAATCGGGAACCCTTCATCGAGCAGGGCAATAGGGCCATGTTTCATTTCACCAGCGGCATATGCCTCAGCATGAATATAGCTGATTTCCTTCAGCTTCAACGCACCCTCATAGCATGTTGCCTCACCCAAGCCACGGCCAATATAAAGAGTTGACTGGCGACCGTCGAAGAAGTGCGCCGCATCTTCAATAGCAGAAGTGTCTTGCAGGATTTCCTCGATCTGGTCGGCAGTGTCAGCAAGCTCAGTGAAGAGCATGCGCGTTTGGTTCAAGGTGAGCTTGCCCTTCGATCGACCCAAAAGAAGGGCCAAAAGCGTAAGGCTCACCACCTGACCGATGAACGACTTCGTTGAAGCAACCGCAACCTCTTTGTTTGCCTTGGTGTAGATTACGCCATCCGACTCACGAGCAACTGGGGAACCGATTACGTTAGTGATACCAAACACTTTGGCGCCCTTGATACGTGCATCGCGAATAGCAGCGAGCGTATCTGCCGTTTCACCGGACTGAGAAACGGCAACCACCAAGGTAGTGGGCGTAATAATGGGATTACGGTAACGGAATTCGCTGGCAACTTCCACTTCGGTAGGAATGCGAGCCCAGCCCTCTATAAGGTTTTTGGCAATAAGACCCGCATGATAGGAAGTGCCACAGCCAATAAGATACACGCGATCGATGAAATTAAGTTCTTGACGGGTAAGCGTAAGCTCGTCAATGGAAATCTCATGACCGGACATACGTCCCGCGAGAGTATCACGAACAACACGGGGCTGCTCGTGAATTTCTTTCAACATGAAATCAGGATAGCCGCCCTTTTCCGCAACATCGATATCCCAATCAACATGGGTGATTTCAGGGGTTACCGGATTACCATCAGCATCAAAATAATCAATATGATCAGAATGCATAACAGCAAGCTGATTGTCTTCAAGGATCACCACATCACGGGTTGCGTCGATAAGCGCAATGATATCAGAGCCCAGGTAGCTACCGTTTTCGCCAACGCCCAGCACAATAGGAGAATCTTTGCGAGTTACCACGATTTCGCCAGGATGATCGTGGTGCATTACGGCCAAACCATAGGCGCCGGAAAGCGAGTTTGACACCACGCGAACTGCCTCGAACAGATCACCGTGGTAGTTTTCCTCCACCAAATGAGCAATGCACTCTGTGTCGGTATCGGAAGTGAACGTGTGACCCTTCGCGATCAGTTCTTCGCGCAATTCGGCAAAATTCTCAATAATGCCGTTGTGAACAACGGCAATCTTATTGGTGCAGTCCGTGTGCGGATGGGCGTTGCGCTCGCTGGGAGCACCATGCGTCGCCCAACGCGTATGACCAATGCCGCACGTTCCCTGGCACATATCGTCCTGGATGGCATCAGCGAGGCCGGAAACCTTGCCCAAACGCTTAACCACATTGATTCCCTGGCCGTCCTCGACGGCAATACCCGCCGAGTCGTACCC
>FR884637.1:28513-38396 GCA_000436075.1 Eggerthella sp. CAG:209
CCCGCCGAGTCGTACCCACGGTACTCAAGGCGCTTTAAGCCCTCAAGTAAAACACCTTTTGCCTGGAGGGTGCCCGTGTAACCAACGATTCCGCACATATAGGAACTCCTAACGAAGAGGAATAAATCAATAAACTGCTTCATTTTACCGTATACCAGTTTCAGACCCCCATAAGGGCACCATCGCTCCATAAACTCATGGCGATAAAGTCTAATCGATTCGGCCTTTTGACTAACCCAAGTGGGCACACAAGGCGTCAGGCGGTAAAAAGCGAATCGCATCGCGAATTTCTAGAGGCCAATTCCCGCTTTAAAGGGATGAAGATAGACCGTAAGCTGAAAAGCCAGCTTCGCTCAAATTGAGCGTCTCTGATGGAAATAGAAGCGTCAACGAGACCCCATTACTGGTGCTTGCTACGATGGGAACATGATTATTTCGACATCGCGGAAACAATCCGCCCCCTCAAATCACTCCAAGAGATCATCAGGCAGCAAGCTTCCCATTGTCATAGTCGCCATCATCATTGCGATAGTGGCGCTGTTTGCCTCAGTTGCCATGAGCTGTTCTAACCAAACAAAATATGACTGGAGCAACCTCAAACTAGAAAACGGCCGCATGATCTATTACGAAGACGGTAACGCGGTTTCCACCACAGGCATCGACGTATCAGATCTTCAGGGATCCATTGATTGGCAGGCTGTGAAAAGTGACGGCATCGATTTCGCTATGCTGCGATGTGGCAGACGTGGCTCAACCGAAGGGCAACTTTACACAGACAAAAACTATTACGAGAACGTCGAGGGTGCCACCCGCGTGGGACTCCCCTACGGTGTGTATTTCTTCTCGCAAGCCACAAGCGAACAGGAGGCGTTGGAAGAAGCAGAGTACGTACTGAACCTTATTAATGGTGCTGGCGTAACGTACCCAGTAGTGTACGATCAGGAACCCGTTACCGATTCATCCGGTCGCGCAAACAATCTTTCCGCGGATCAGCTTACCAAGAATGCCCAAACCTTCTGCAAGCGCATCGAACAAGCTGGCTACACACCTATGGTGTATGGCAACCAGTACGATCTTTCTCGCCTCAATATCGACCAAATTGATGCTGCAGTTTGGTATGCCGAATACACCGATACACACCCCACCAGCAACTATCACGATTTTGTGATGTGGCAATATACCCATACTGGTAAAGTCAACGGAATCAAAACCGATGTTGATATGGATATGCTGTTTGACGCAAGCTGGATCAGCCCCGAACGATAATCCGGTTCAGCACGTACGGGCATAAGCGAACAACCGTACGCCTTCCCCTGCAATCGCGAACAAAAGCATAGAGCTCCCCTCTCGCAACAAGAGGGGAGCTCTATTTGTGTTTGGTATCTGAGAAAGACGCGTGGACGCTATTCAGCAACAACGAATTCCGTGTTAGCCATAATCCAACCAGCTGCTTTCATGCGAGAAGCACCCTCCTTGAGAAGGGTACTACGGCCTGATTTCTGCATTGCCTCGAAAGTTTCCTCTTCGCGACCAGGGGCGATATTGCGCATAGCGGCAATCATATCGCTCGGCTCGAGCTTCAATGCCTCATGGCGGAATATCGCATCGAGGATAAAGCCCTGAAGCAATTGCATCTTTGCCTGTGTTGCCAAATTGGCGCGCACCTCTTCTTCGGTCAGATGCTGCTGAGCAAAGAAGGCATCCAACGTAATGCCTTCCTGCGAAAGCTGGGCCAAGAACGTCTCATAAAGCTCCTGTGTCATGACCTCAATCATCTTCTCAGAGATTTCACCCTCGAAACGCTTAGCGTATTCATCCATAGCCGCAGCCATCTTCGCCTGCGCATAGCGATTCTCGAGCTCTTCTTCAGAAGTTGCGCGGAAACGATCGCGCAGCTCAGCTACCGTTGCAATTCCCATGGGGCTCATATTGTCAGCAACCCATTCATCGGTGACCTCAGGAATCTGAAGCGAAGCATCATCAGGTTGAACACCCTGCTGAGCAGCAGAGAATTGACGAACCAGCATGCTGATTTGCTCATCGATATCCGCCTCGTTAACCTCAGGCTTAGGTTCGATCTCGACCTTCACAGGCTTGTAGCTGGAAAGCTCGAATTCAGGCTTGACCAGAACCGTCATATCGAACGAGAACATCTTATCGGGTTCGGGGGTTTCATCGGATTCAATGCCATATGTCGATACCGGCATAGTTCCCTGCTTTTCCAATGCAAAGGGAACCAGATAGTTGATTACCGCGTTGTAAACTGCAGCTTTCCCGTCTTCTTCACCCAAAGCATTGTTGATCTTCTCCAATGAAGATTCGCCTTCAAGCTGATCCATCTGATACTGAACGACAAACGCATCCAAGCCATCAGTGAAAGCCTTACTCATTTCAGCCGCCGAAGCAGAGACGCGCAGACGCACCTCTTCGCCATTGTCCTTGATCTGCTCGACCTTCATGGGTCTCCTTTCTTAAAGGGAGCGCTTCGCAAACAGAGCGCCGCAATCGTATAATTCCCCATAGTCACATAGCGCTTTGCTGCTGCAAAGCAGTGACGAAGCTTGTTAAAACATCCCGAGCGCAAAGGGGAATAATTCCGTGACATTCAATGATAGCGAAACCAGCGCTAAGCGCTACACTTTGCGCCCCACTTTCACGCCCCTTCCCCAAGCAAAAGGCGCCCAAAAGAACAAGGTAGCTGATAGCAAAACCAGCGCTCGAGCAACAGCGGCGAGGATAGACTCCAACCCTGCCCCAGATTTGCCAAACAGCGTAATTCGCGCAGCCAACGAAGACGATGATCTGTACGACCCCTACTCGGATTACCACGATGGCACGTTAAAAGCAGCAGAATTCGAAAAGGACCCTTGGCGATAAGCCCACAGCTAACCATTATTTAGCGCAGCAATAAAGCAGCAGACCAATACACTCCATCGGCTGAATGGCGAGTATCCAAATTCAACCTATCCAACCAGCATAAGGATAGCGGCTGCCACCTTGACAGCAATGAATGACGATCTCGCAAAACCGCTAGCAACACGAGCAAGCATTTACTACTCAATCGTTTGCTCCAGATTCCTTCCAAGGCGAACTGCCGCAACACAGCTCAAAAAAGCAACAGCAACCAAGAGCAACGACATCGCCCATTCAGCTTCCCAGCTTGCCTCAGCAACCGCAGCAAACACCGTTGCTGCCGCAGCACCAGCAAGGTTAACAACAATTGCCACACGCGAGTAGATAATGGTGTAATCCCTAGGACCTACGATCTGTCGGGTAATAGAAGGAGCCAATGCGTCAATAGCGGCATAAAGAATACCGCCAAGGGCACCGCCGAACATAATGAGTTCAGGCGAAGACGACCCAAACCACATGCAGCATATACTGACCACACCACCCACAAAGGCAATAGCAAGCGCACCTATCATGCTCTTGTCAGATATCGCTCCAAGCAAAACCTTGCTACCAGCAGAAACGGCCATTAAACAAGATGCGGTAACAGATGCCATCATCACGGCTCCTTCCGGCGTAATGCCAGCCAATCCTAATGCCCCAAGATGATGGATGTACGTGGCATACAAGTTCACCGTCACCGTAAGCGAATTAAATATGCCCATAGATAAAATCAACAAGTAGAACACGGGCGAGCGGAACATAACCAACGCAGAAACGCCGCATACCCTTGGCCGCTCCCCATCATGGACAGAAAAAGCATCCCCGCTCGAAAGCCGTGCTCCAAATGGGCGTAATCCAACTTCATCAGGGTAACTACGTACGCAAACAAGCGTTGCAAACAAACCAATAACAAGAACCAATGCAGAAAACACCTGATAAGCAACACGCCAAGATAAGGCATCGATAATCAGGCCACCCACCATGCTCCAAACCGCACCACCAACCCCGGACATGGCGAAACATATTCCCATAAATAGGCCCGCACGTTCCGAAAACCACCGATTGATAAGAGTGGGAATGGCAAGGAACATCAAAGAAACGATTCCAAAGCCGACTAGAACGCCCGATACATAGAACAAGTAGATGCGATCCCAAAACGAGCATAGAAACAGGCCCAATGCAACCATTAAGACCGATGCAGAAAGGACAATCCGAAGATCATGCTTCTGAAGAAGGTTGCCCGCGAACGGAGCAGCAATACCGCCAACAAGGTAGACCAAGGTAATAAAGAAAGTAAATTGACTTGAGGCCACACCGAGTGAAGACGAAACAGGGACAACAAAGATAGACCAAACGTTATAAACCAAAGCACAGGGGCCAAAAGCAATAAGCACTCCTGCAGCAATGATCAGCCAATGACGGCAAGTCATTGGCTCACGGATGCTAGATCCATCTTCGGATACTTTGGTGGGCGGATTCGCAAGCGAGTTCAAGGCGAGACCCTTCCTTCATCGAAGCTCCCGTAAGCTGAACTGTAACATCCTCAAGATCATCCGTGAAGAACCATCGACCGCATTTAAGTCAGCCAAATAAAAAGGCCCCGCTGTTTAGCGGGGCAAAAAAGAAAGCCCGTCATATGACGGGCTTTGGCATTACAGAGCCTTCTTAGCAACCTCAACAAGAGAAGCAAATGCTTCAGGATCGTTGATAGCCATGTCGGAGAGCACCTTGCGGTCGAGCTCAACGCCAGCCTTCTTAAGACCGTTCATGAAAACAGAATAAGAAAGACCATTGATGCGAGCAGCAGCGTTGATACGGGTGATCCACAGACGACGAACTTCGCGCTTCTTATTGCGACGATCGCGGTACTGGTACTGCAGCGAATGCTGAACCTGTTCCTTAGCAGCACGATAGGAACGGGACTTTGCACCGTAGTAACCCTTTGCACGGTTCAGAACGGTACGGCGCTTCTTATGAGCGGATACAGCACGCTTTACACGAGGCATACTTGTTTCCTCCTATTACTTATATCGATTAGCGAAGACCAAGGTTACGAGCTACTACCTTCTGATCTGCAGTAGCTACCTCGGTTTCGTGACGGAAATTACGCTTACGCTTCTGGCTCTTCTTGGTCATGATGTGAGACTTATAAGCCTTAGCGCGCATGATCTTACCGGAGCCGGTTACGCGGAAGCGTTTAGCGGTGCCGGAATGAGTCTTCATCTTGGGCATTAGTTGTCCTTCCCTTGTTCGTCCTTCTTTTTCTTCACCGTCGTAGGCAACGGAGCAATTAGCATATGCATGTTGCGGCCTTCCATCTTAGGCTGGTTTTCGATGACCGCTACATCCTTAAGATCGTCCGCCAGGCGCTCCAGAATGCTCAAACCCTGTTCAGGGTGTGACATTTCGCGACCACGGAACATGATGGTGATCTTAACCTTGGAACCTGCCTCCAAGAAGCGAATTACATGCTTCTTTTTGGTGGTGTAGTCGCCCACATCGATCTTGGGACGGAACTTCATTTCCTTGGTTTCGATCTTGCTCTGGTTCTTACGCGCCTGCTTGACCTTGATAGCCTGGTCGTACTTGAACTTACCGTAGTCCATGATGCGACATACTGGCGGCTTCGCCTGAGGTGCGATCTCAACCAAGTCATAGCCCTCATCATCGGCGATGCGCTGGGCTTGCTCGATAGGATAGATCCCCAACTGCGACCCATCATAGCCAATCAGGCGACATTCCTTAACCCTGATAGCCTCATTGAACCTTGGTTCTTGAGCTGCTATGGTGCCCACCTCCTTCTTTCTCTGTTTCGGTGCTACCATGCACGAACCATTTTATATGCTGAAAAAAGAAAAACCTGCGATCACACGATTGCAGGCCACACGAATTCTTGCTTAGCAAGATTATATTCATATGACCCATCAGCAACCTTGCGGCGCCGAACCAGGTGGAAGCAATTGGCTTCTCTTGAAATCAGCTTTAGTAGAATACCATGTTTTCGCTGCAAGTAAACGAAAAAGACGTTATTCGAAAAATATTTTTTTCGCTACTGCTTAACAAATGCAATCATACCCCCGCAATTCCAGACAGCAAAGTCATAACAACTGCCAAGAGAAACGGAACGGCAATCCCCACTATCGGCAATTCCGTATATATAGGCAAACGACGTAGCGCGGGATATTTTCGCCATAACAACCGCCTATCAGAAAGTTCATAGGCAACACAGGCTGATGCCGGAGTTAAAAAAACGAAGTATTCAACCATACGGAACCACAACGGATATCCACTTTCAGGAATACCAGGACTTGGCCAGAAACAATTACCTGCGCTTGCGGCAACTACGAAAAGCCAGGTTATACAGAGAAGCGCATTCCAGGCTAAGCCTAAGGGAATGGGTATTCTCTGTGCGAGCGAGAAAAGAGCACTCCTCCCCGGAACCACGTTCTTCCCACAACGACAATCAGGCCTAAACCTACCCGCTTTGCTCTCGGCTTCCTCGGGGATATTGTCAAAATCACGCACATACTTATCAGTAGCAAGAGCAAAAGCACGCTGCAGGTCTTCAACCGAGCCATAACGATTGTGGGGATCAAAAGCGCAAGCACGCTCAATAATCGAACGATACTCCTCGGGCACCAACGGGTGAGCAAAAGCAGACTCCCGATCAGCCACTTCAGCGGTACGTCCAGTCAAGCAATAGTACAGGACCATGCCTAAAGCATATACATCGCTTCGTGTGTCGGTTTGCCCGAAACCGTATTGCTCGGGAGGAGCATAAGCGCGCGTACCCAGATGGGAAGTGTCGGATGCACTACCGCTACGGTACACTCGGGCAATTCCGAAATCGATTAGGAAGACCCTGCCATTTGAAAGAACGATATTCGCTGGCTTCAGATCACGATGAATCAAGGGAGGGTTAAAGTATTCATGAAGTTCACGAACGGCTTCACACACCTGGGGGAATGTTTCTTGTGCCAACTGAAACGAGGGGCCACAACGAAGCACAGCATCCTGCAATGTTTCACCCCGCAGATACTCCATGACCACTACAAGTTCGTCTTTCAGTAGGTAGACTGCATATATTCGAGGCAAATGGGAAAGATATGTACCCTGTTCTTGAGCTTGGTGAATGACGGCATAGGCAGAGCCAACTCCTGGACCGAACTTGAGATATTTTCGTATGAAAGGACCTCGCTCAACATAATTATCGGCAACGAAGGTCACCTTTTCCGTCACTTCAGATGCCGACCTCTTCATAACCTCATCAACGCGATAATGGTTGTCGGATTCAATTAGTAACAAAAATGCTGATAGCTCATCAGCTTCATGCGCGCAACAATACGAGCAAACGCGGCCCTGTTCCCTCTTTTGGGGTACAGGGCCGCTAGAGCACTCACGTTCTTTCTTCGAATCGCTTTCAACTATTTCACCGCTGAGAGGCATTTAGCAGATGGTTTCTTCCCCGAAACGATACAGTTCTTCGTTGACCTTTTGAAGGGTATAGCCCTTCTGTACTGCGAAGATAATAATGGCATCGCGTCGTTTTTTGCAATATAGCTCATTTGCTCCTGCTGCCTGCAGAAGGCGGTCGGTCTCTCGAAGACCTAGTTGCATGGCAAAAGCCAGCTGAAGCACTTTGTCTCGAGAAGCCTTCCGCGTTCCCTTGAAAATTTGATAACCGAACGTATCGTTCAAGCCAGCTTCGCGAACAACTTTCGAACGCTCAAGTCCTTTTTCATCAAGAAGCTGCTGTAGGTATTCAGCCAACGACCGCCTAGATGGATTTGCGCTCAAAAGGAAACTATTGGGATCGGGAGAGGAAAGCAGCTCGTTCAGCAGCTCCTCGGTTAATGGTTCCCTCACGCGACACTTCCTCCTTACGCCGTGCTTCCGTTTTCCCCTAACCATTTTAGCGACAGCCAAAGAAGTTTGCGGAACACAGGGATACCTAAAAGAGCCCCTCATCACAGATTGGCAATAGCATAATCGGCTTCGCTTTCCGTGAACTGCTCACCGTACTGAGAGGTGAGCTGATCATGAATAGCAGATTTGGACATGCTGCCCTGATCCTGATACAGCTTTGCCTTTTCAAGCGCATTCGCATTCCAGTCAGCTTCAACGTTGTCGATAGCATACTGAGCGGCATCAGCTGGAAATTTCTCGCCATATTCGGAAGTTAGCTGATCATAGATGCCCTGCTTCGACATGTGCATCATATCGCTATATTGCTGAGCCTTCGCAAGAGCATTGCGATATTCGGCAGACACCGAAGGATCTGCAGCTGAAGATGTTCCGGAAGCAGAGTCAGACGCCGACGTCGACTCGGTGTTTGTAACGGAAGAAGCACTTGTTGAAGTGGTAGTTGCAGAAGAGGTTGCACTGTCCAATGCGCCACTGTACATACTCTGCGTTCCAAGCACCACCACACCCGACACAACGCAAATCGCGATAGCGGCGATCGCAAGACCCTTGCCGCTTTTCTTGCCTTTCATGATGCCAACCATGCCAACAATTCCGAAAATCATGCCAAGAATTGCAAGAAAAAATGAGAAGTTGTTAATGATTGGTAAAAACGAAGTGAGCAGTGCAATGATGCCAAGAACGAAACCGGCAATAGCCATCCCGGATTTCGATTGAGGAATTGGCGGCATCTGCTGAGCAGGTTGAGGATGCTGCGGATTCCAATTTTGATTATTCATACACATTCCTTTCGCAGGTTCTTGCGCCTTACACAAAGCGCTTGATTAACTGCGAAAACAATAAAAGTCTTGGAATTGCATTTCATTAGCTGGCAGCTAATATCGGCATTAAATAGCCAATTAATGCCGCCGAGAGACATCGGCGGCTTAACAATTATCCCTACAACAAAACCAGCCACAGCAAAAAGCTTGTGGCTGGAATCGTCAACTAAGAGACAGAAAAATTCTTTAGGTAATGCTATTCGCGCATAATAGAAATGGCAACCTTCTTGACAGTATTCGCCAAATTGCCAGTGGAATTCGCCTCATCGTAATCATAGGTAAGCGTTACCGTCCAAGAGTAGGGTAAATCTCCCGACTGCGCGGAACCGCTAAAGGTGTATGTTTCGCTGGTAAGCGTTTTGCGGTCAGGCCCATACGATGAGTATTCCTTGCGGTCGGGCAGCGTCACGCTCCCCTCTTCCACCCCCGAAAGCCCTACCTTGCCAAGCAGGTTTTCCACGATATGAAATTCTTCAACAGCATCGGAAAAAGAGAGATTGCCATATCCCAGCAATGAAGTAGGGGCGCTATACGATGCCGCAGCAACCGTCCCATTGCCATCAAAACCCAAAGTAACGGTAGGCGTACCAGAAAGAGCGTCTCCCTTTTCGTCGGTGAGTACAACAGTCTCTTCGTTCGTGAAGCCTACAGAACTCATGGGGGCTTCGTCCTGCACTGCGGCACCATGTCCAATTCTTTGAACCGCATCTTCAGCTGAAAGACTCATAAGGCCAACTAAATTGATTACCTGCGTCGTTGCGTTGGTGACCGTTGGCTTGTTGCTTGAAGCCGCCTCTATAGCCTCTTTGTCGTTCTGTGCCGCAAAGCTATGTAGCTCCGAAGCGGAATTGATAGCAAACGCAACGGCTAAACCAATTGCGATCAAGGCCATAAGCGCAGCCAAGGCAATTAGCCAAGCTATCCCCTTCTTGGCCTTGAGGGTTTCATCGGTTGCAAACACTAGTCCTCCTTGGGGCTAACCATGCATAACAGCAAAATAAACAATGAAGGCAACCAAACACACAACCACTACCGCAAAGATAATGCGCTGCATCCCAGCCATGGGAACAGGGCCCTCCAGATCATCGCGGCCGTCATAGCTGTCAGTTTCAGCGGGTTCCTTTAAAGCCCCATCGGACGAAACGGATTCACCCGAGCCAACAGCATTCAGCGAAGAAAACCCTTCCTCGGAAGAAGACGCCAAATCACTCCGTCGCGGCTTTCCATCTAGCTGGGAAGGAGCATCC
>FR884637.1:38448-45227 GCA_000436075.1 Eggerthella sp. CAG:209
ATGGGCATCAACGCGTACAACCTCTTCTTCAGATGCAACATCAACAGAAATCAGCGAGTATGTTTCTTTTTCCTTCGCCATGACAAGCCCTATTTCATGAAAACGGCCATTGCGCTAGACAAAACGCCAGCGAGACATTCCGCCTCAGATGCACTTTCTCCAACAGTGAACAGATACACCTTCACTTTAGGCTCAGTGCCGCTGGGGCGGACAATAACTTTGTTGCCCTTTTCAAGATCAAATTCGAGCACGTTTGCAGAAGGCAAACCGCCAACACCTTGTTGGTAATCGAGGAACTGCTCAACCTTATACCCTGCAATTTCAGAAAGTGGCTGGCTTCGGAAACCGGTCATGATAGAAGCCATGGTCTCGGCACCAGCAGAACCCTCGAATGCATAAGAAACGGTTCGGTTGTGGTGGAAGCCAAACTCGCGATAGATATCCTGCATTGCCTGGTAGAGGTTCTTGCCCAACGTACGGTAATAACGTGCCATTTGGCAAATAAGCATAGAGGCAACCACAGCATCTTTATCACGTGCATGAGTGCCAGCAAGGTAGCCATAGCTTTCTTCGAACCCGAAAACGAAACGTTCTTTTTCGTCCTGCTGCTCAAGATCGGCGATTACGCCGCCAATATACTTGAACCCAGTAAGCACGCGACGCATATCAACACCATATTTAGCGGCTACAGGGTCTACCAGACTCGTAGATACAATAGTAGTAACCGCCACAGGATGTTCGGGCAGCGTTCCATTTTCCTTACGCATGCGGCAAATAAAATCAAGAAGCAGCACACCTACCTCATTGCCAGAAAGAAGCTGGTAATCGTCGCCATCTTTCACCGCAATGCCAACACGGTCTGCATCGGGATCGGTCGCAAGAAGCAGATCGGGGTGAACTTGCTCACACAATGCAATACCGCACTCCAGAGCTTCACGAATCTCAGGATTAGGATAAGGGCACGTCGGGAAATTGCCATCGGGCTTCGACTGCTCTTCGACCACATGAATATCAGTAACACCAATACGTTCCAAAATACGCGTTACGCACTCCAAGCCCGTGCCATTCAAAGGCGTGTATACCACGCGCAAATCCGACTGTTCCTGTTCTACATGCTGGTCATATACGGCATCGAGAAAGGCATCGAGCACTTCTTCTTGAATATATGTTGCAAAACCCGCAGCCTGAGCATCCTCGAAAGGCATAGTGCGCACGTCGTCAAACATGTCGACACCTTCAATTGCCTGGGTAATTGTATCGGCGATCTCAGAGGCGATCTGGCAACCATCAGGACCGTAGACCTTGTAGCCATTGTATTTACTGGGATTATGGCTTGCCGTGACGTTAATGCCGATAGCACAACCCAAATAGCGTATAGCGAATGACAACGCGGGCGTGGGCTGAAGACGCGGATAGACATATGATTTGATACCATTGGCAGCCAAAACGCTTGCTGCGGTGTGGGCAAATAGTTGAGAATTGATGCGGGAGTCATAGCAGATGGCAACAGTACCGGGCTCACCATCGTTCGCCTGTCCATTGATAAAATCGGCAATACCCTGAGTAGCCTGGCCCACAGTATGAATATTCATGCGATTGGTGCCAGCCCCCAAAACACCGCGAAGGCCCGCCGTACCAAATTCCAGCGTGCGATAGAACGCATCTTCAATTACTGCTTCATCACCAGATTCGTCCATTGCCTTCAAGTCAGCCTGGAGCTCAGGGTCGGTAACCTTTTCGCACCAGAGGTCATACAGAGAGCGGCAATCCATGAAGCACTTCCTTACTAATGTAGGTTGAAACGCAGATAACTTCGTAAGTATAACAAGGTTACAGGCGCTCTAACGACTCTTCGCATAGTTCGCGAAACGTTCGAAAGCTGCATTTTGGGGCCATACGATTATCGATCGTTGCCACATAACAAAACATGCCAAACCGCAAATCACAAAAGCCAGCATAAAACTGGTTCGGGCAAAAAGAAACCCCGCCGCTTTGCGACGGGGCACACACAACCAGACGATAAAGCTCTTACCCTGTACCCTCTGATTCGGGATTATCCCGATTCTGACAACACTCACCTGCGGGGTTCATCGTCTCGCAAAAAAGGAACTTGTTGCCCGATGGATACTGTTATATATCGCTCTTTCCAATTAGTAAAACAGTAATCTATTATATGCGTGTTAAGTAATGCTAAAAGATAGAAGCACTCATGGACACGTCTCGTTACCGCGCTTTCGTTCAGGCCTCTGATCAGGGCAGCCTTTCCAAGGCAGCAAAAACGCTCAACTATACTCCATCCGGAGTGAGTCAATTGATTACCGCTCTCGAACGCGATCTGGGTTTTTCGGTACTTGAACGCAATCCACACGGCGTTCAGCCCACATCCGAAGGCTCACGCATCCTGCCCGCGGCACGCGCGGTGATCCAAGAAGAGGAGAGGCTTCTTCAAGTGAGCTCCGAAATCAAAGGCCTGGCGATCGGCCAAGTGACGATCGGATCCTACCCAAGTGTTGCCGCCCATTGGCTACTGGGCGTCATTAAAGTGTTTCACGAACGATATCCCAACATTGAAGTTCGCATCATGGAGGGCATTCATCAGGAAATAACAGAATGGCTCGATTCCAAAGAAGCCGATGTTGGGTTTATGAGCTATGAACCCTCACTTACCTACGATTGGATCCCCCTCGCACGAGACCCAATGGTCGCAGCGCTACCCCTGGACCACCCATTCGCATCGGAAGAAAACTACCCAATCGAAGAATGTACCAACGAGGCATTTATCATGCCAGGCAAAGGCCAAGACATTGACACCACGCGAATACTTTCACGACACGGTCTCAGTCCAAATATCGCTTACGAAACAATCGAAACCGTAGCAACCCTGGGAATGATCGAAGCAGGAATGGGAATGACCATAATCAACAGCCTTGCTGTTAAAAAATACGGTTTTGACCTGGCGCTTGTACCCATCGAACCACCAGAGTCCATCCTTTTCGGTATTGCCGCCTCTTCACTGAAAACCTGTGCGCCAGCAACGCGTCATTTCATAGACTGCGCCGTAGCCCAGCTAGAGGAATGAACATACCCGTTCTTTTATTTCACTAGGGAGTCGCCGCGGTCTTCTACGATTCGGTACCCAATTCGATCCATCCTCATGTCAAGGCACCAACGGCATTCGGCGGCCTCTTCACCAGTACAGATCTTGTTATCGTAGAGACTGTAATCTTTACGATGCGCAACTGGCGAAAGATTAGGCATCACTACATTGGCACCGGCCAGGATTCCCTGCTCCCTACCATCTGAAGCAATGGTCCCCAATGCGGTAGTGGCAGGAATAAGAGCATCGGGAAATGCCAAACGCAGCGCTGAAAGCATAAACAACGTAAGCTCAAGCGTGCCTTGAGATTCGCGAGCAAAGGGTGTGTCTTTGTGCGGCACGAAGGGGCCAATACCAATCATGTGGGGCTGGAGCTCCTGCAGAAACACCATGTCTTCGGCAAGGCAGCGAGCGGTTTGGCCCGGCGATCCCACCATAAAACCGCTACCCACCTGATAACCGAGAGAGCGTAAAACCATGAGACATTTCTTGCGGGAAGTGAGGCTCATCTCATTCGGATGCAGCAGATCGTAATGATGGGGATCCGCAGTTTCGTGGCGCAGTAGATATCGATCAGCTCCAGCAGCGCGAAGCGAACGATACGACTCCTCGGAGCGCTCTCCAATAGAAAGCGTTATTGCACATCCCGGATATGCTTCGCGGATAGAAGAGACAATAGAGACCATGCGGGCATCATCGTAAAACGGATCCTCTCCGCCTTGAAGTACAAACGTGCGAAAACCTAAATCGTAGCCCTGTTCGCAACATTGAAGAATCTCTTCTCCAGAAAGGCGATAACGATTCACGCACTTGTTGCTTCTTCGGATACCGCAATATAGACAATCGTTTTTGCAGTAATTAGTGAATTCGATCAAACCGCGCTTGAATACCCTTTTGCCATAGCGCTCGTCTCTCAATGCGCAAGCGCGAGATTTCATATCTTCCGCAAGGTCTGGGGTGTGATCCGAAATCAGGCGCTCCCATTCATCACACGAAAGTGCGTGTTCGCATTCAAGCTTATTGAGCAAGGAGCAAAGCGAATCTGGCAACACAGCCTCCGATCATTTCGTATCGTTGCAACGACATACAAAGCGGCCAAATAGCCAAAACCTCATAGGCGATATGTGGCAGGCAAGCCACAAGGAGCGTCCCGACCAATCAGCCCATCACGTACAATGTTTACCATGAATAAAGAAACCTACAAGAAAATGACGGGATTCCTGCATAGCCACCCTACGCAGGCGAAAATCGTCATTACCACCAATAAAATCATCACCTACGCAATCTATCTCGCCTACCCGTGTCTTCTTCTGTGGCTCATATTTCACAACGGAGCAGCAACATTGCTTGAAGGACGAATCGACCCTCTGCTTTCAAAGGCGATTCTCGTTCCCGCGGTAAGCTTCATCGCGGTTAGTCTATTTCGCGCCCTGATCAACGCCCCACGCCCCTACGAAGCGTTCGCCCTTCCACCAGTAATCGCGAAAGACACCAAAGGTAAATCGTTTCCCAGCAGACATGCGTTTTCCATTTTCGTAATCGGTGTAACCTTCTTGGCAGCATGTCCTCTGCCCCTAGTTGGATGGCTGATCTTGGCGTTAGGGGTCTGCCTTGCAGTGGTACGCGTACTTGCTGGCGTGCATTTCCCCCGCGATGTTGCAGCGGGTGCTTTGCTAGGCATTGCCTGCGGCTGTCTTGGATTCTGGATCGTATAAAACAACACTCATGGCAGCACGCAAAGCTTTGCCATCGACAGCACCCGACAGCAAGAAGAAACTGAATTTGCGCTAAAAGAACGAAACACACCTGAAACAAATCTAAGGGCTGGATGCCTTTCACCGAGTAAAAAACAGGTTCAAACAGAGCTTGTTACTCTTTTGTCGCTATTTCGTAAAAAAGTTATTGCGCACACGAAGCAAGACGCGCATAATCACCCCACAACATATTTCCGTGAAGCTTTTGGAATCAAACGCGAAACCGAAAGTGGAGAAAACTCTGGAGAATCTCTTAAATGAGTGCCGACGGTGCAAGGCTTCAAGCCAAACGCTCCCAATCAGCGGAGCGGCTTTGAAGCTGAATCTCTCAGGCAAAAGGACAGAGACGGGTTTCAATCCGCCCCTTATCTTATTCAAGGTTTCCCTAGGGTTTTCCTAAACAAGAACCCTAGGAGGTTACCCAACGTGGATGAATTGCTGTTAATCGTCCAAACCATCAACTCGTATCTGTCGAACTATGTATTGATTGTCCTGCTTATTGGCGCAGGCCTGTTCTTCACTATTCGCACCCGCTTTGTGCAGGTTCGCTGCTTTGGCGAAGGCCTTAAGCGACTGTTTGGTGGATTCAACCTGAACGGCGAAAAGCACGAGAGCGGCATGAGCTCATTCCAGGCAGTCGCAACTGCAATTGCGGCACAGGTTGGTACTGGCAACATTGTTGGTGCTTGCGGCGCAATTCTCATTGGTGGACCAGGCGCTATCTTCTGGATGTGGCTCATCGCATTCCTAGGTATGGCAACCAACTACGCAGAAGCAGTATTGGCTCAGAAGACGCGCAAGATTGACGCAGACGGCACGGTACATGGCGGTCCGGTTTATTACATCAAGACTGCATTCCACGGCAAATTCGGCACTTTCCTAGCTGGATTCTTTGCAGTCGCCATCATATTGGCATTGGGCTTCATGGGCTGCATGGTTCAGTCGAACTCCATTGCATCCACGATGAACACCGCATTCGGCATCCCCACTTGGCTGATGGGCATTATCATCGTAGTATTCGCTGGCTTCATCTTCCTGGGCGGCTTGTCCCGCCTGGCAGCGGTAACCGAAAAGGTAGTACCTTTTATGGCTATCGTGTACCTGATCGGCGGTATTGCGGTTCTCATCGCAAACGCTTCTCACGTAGGCGACGCATTTTTCCTGATCTTCGAATTCGCCTTTAATCCCAATGCGGAACTTGGCGGCGTTACCTTCGGCATCATCGCTGCTCTTTCGCAGGGCGCTAAGCGCGGTCTCTTCTCCAACGAAGCAGGCATGGGCTCCACACCTCACGCTCACGCCATGGCAAATGTGAAGAACCCCCACGAACAGGGCGTTTTGGCAATCATTGCGGTATTCGTTGACACGTTTGTTGTTGTTACCATCACCGCTCTGGTAGTTATCACCGTTCTGTACACCGGCAATGGCGCACTTGCTCAGGGCATTTACGACGGCATCGATAAAACAAATATGGCTCAGATCGCATTCGGCAGCCTGTTCGGCGAAACTGGCGGCAACGTATTCGTCGCAATTTGCCTCTTGTTCTTTGCATTCTCCACTATCCTGAGCTGGAATCTGTTCGCAAAGATCAATGTTAACTATCTCTTCGGCAAAAAAGCCGTGCCTGTGTTCAGCGTTATTGCCCTGTGCTTCATTTTCGTAGGCTGCATCCTCTCCAACGACCTGGTGTGGGAACTGGCCGACATGTTTAATCAGTTGATGGTTCTGCCTAACGTAATTGCCCTTATTGCCTTGGGAGGCGGCGTGTCAATGTGCGCACGGACTCGCGGCAAGAAGTTCGAGCTAAAACAGCAACAGCCAGAAGAAAGCGCTAAAGCAGAATAATCTCAACCAAAAGCTTCACGAAATAGCCTCAACCTAGAGGTAGACTCCCCAACAAAGAAGGCAGCCGTAATGGCTGCCTTCTT
>FR884637.1:45242-54506 GCA_000436075.1 Eggerthella sp. CAG:209
TTCTTTGCGTATATCGCAACAACAGCCTATGCCGAGGTCGATTATTCCAAAGCGGCAAGATAGGAAAGGCGATGAGCAAAAGTAGCCCTCGCCTATCTACTCTCCTTCGAGCAATCGCAACATAGAATCAGAGCATTGCAGACATACAGACGAGACATCTTAGGCAAACTGAATAACACCGAACAAGCAATATGGTGTCGATTCAACGCGATAGCCACCCAAGAAACAATACCTACCGCTATACCGCCCCAACGTATGAGCCACAAGATGACCAGTACTACCGTTATGGCTTCCCCGATTGCAATAACGGCGAAGCTAATGCAAAACGGATGCCCGCTTCGATTTATGTGTCCGAATCGCTTCAAATCGTATCAAACCCCCTAATCAGACCCACTACTTAAAAAATAATGATGGATCTGATTATGCGTAACATAAAGCTCATAGAACCCTGGTGATGCTCTAGAACGTGTTCATATCTATTATCGAATCACCGGCGTGAGGTTTAGAGCTTTTAAGAAAGCGGGGATCGGCCTTACGTCACAGCCACACAACAAAGGAGGACACAATGGCTGATTACTATGGCACTGATACGGTTGTATCGGAACTTCGCGAAGACGGCTTGCTGATCATTCGCATCAATCGCCCCGATATGGCAAATGCGCTTAACGGAGCGACTTCCAAGGCCATGGAAAACATCATGAACAACGCCGAAACCGATCCGGCTGTTCGTGCAATCATCGTTACCGGCACTGGCAACGTATTCTGCGCTGGCGAGGATCTCTCCGAGCTCTCCGAAGGCGGCGAATGCCAGACTGTAACCGAGCATGGCTTTGGCGGTCTTACTGCTCGCACCTGCTCCAAGCCCGTTATTGCAGCTTGCAACGGCTCCGCAGCTGGTGGCGGCATGGAAATCGCTCTTTCCTGCGACATGGTTGTTGCTTCTGAGCGCGCTAAGTTCGGTTGCACCGAGGTTGGTCTGGGCATCATCGCATCTACTGGCGGTATCGTTCGCCTCGCTCGCGACATTAACCGCAAGGACTGCATGGAGCTCCTGCTCACCGGCAAGAAGATCAAGGCTGACGAAGCTCAGAAGCTTGGCTTGATCAACTATGTTGTTCCTGCTGAAGAGGTTATGGACAAGGCTATCGAGCTCGCTGAGCAGTGCCTGAAGAACGCTCCTCTCGCTCTGAAGTGGACCAAGTACTTGGTACATGCATCTGATCAGATGTGCGAAGAAGACGCAATGCGTTACTGCGACGCGGCATATCGCTTCCTCGAGAAGACCGAAGACGGCATCGAAGGCCCTGCCGCATTCGTAGAAAAGCGCGAGCCCAAGTGGGTTGGCCGCTAATCATCCATCCCCCACTCCTTTCAAAAATACCCTTCCTAATCAAAAATAACCCTTCTTAAAAAACCCTTCCTAATCACCCTACATATACCCTCCTACAAGAAAGGCGCTCGTAATGGGCGCCTTTCTTATTATCCAAAATGGATCCTTTTGATCCGCTCCACGGACCTCAATAGGCCCATCACGGCAATCAATCCCCTTTGATTCATTCTTGATAGCCAAACCGCAATACAAATTCCTGTTTGACCAACAGCAACAGACGACGCTTCGAGCAAAGCTTAATGATAAGCGCCGATTCAATCCGAATGGTTTTCGGATTATTGAATATAGAGCCATGGATAGTTGTCGGATTCTGATATCAAGGGAAGACGGTATCGTCTTGGGGTATGTCGCAATCATGAACGATCTGGGCCTTACTCCCCTAAACGGAAAGCAGCTATTCAAGGGTCTGCAAGGAGCAAAAGGCCATAGATGAATTCATCTATGGCCTTTTTAAAGCTGACACGACACAATAAGCCTTTATCCTCGGCTACATCGATTATGTCGTCGTCGTATTAATGCAGATCATCCCAACAGAAAGCAGCGGTTAGCTGCATTTGCGGAATCCATTGGTCCGTTATTGCGACATCCCCATACAATCCGCTATGCCAAAAACAATGTCGCAGGCTCATCTGGGCCTGCGATAGGGACCATATCGAAGCGACGCGATGACTCACAACGCTTTCCCAGGCATCAAGTTACCCTCTCTTCGCCATCCGAAACCAACACCCACGATTGTATCTATGATTGCATAAACAAAAGCCCATCTGGATCTTCAGAATCCAGATGGGCTTCACGTTGGCATTGTGGCCAACGAAAGAGTGCGATAGATTTCGAGCGCCTACAGCTTACTCGCTTCAGTAAGCGATTTTCCTTTTGTTTCGGGTGCCATGAAAATCGAAAGCACCAAACCAAGCAGAAGCAGGCCCGAAGCAGACAACATAGTAGGTCCAACGCCAAAAGAGCTAAGCATTATTGGCAAACTATACGTTGCCGCAATAGTTCCAAGTCGCGAGATGGCAATTGAAACACCTACAGCAGATGCGCGAACCGAGGTCGGAAACAACTCATTGGGATAGAGCCATTGAAGGATTCCTGGACCACCGCTGAAGAAGGCGTACAGGCCAAAAGCAGCAATAATAACGAGAGCAGGAGCGGTTGGGAATAGGCCCAGAATCATCATTCCGATAGTCATAAGGGCGAGAGATACTATCAAGAGCCTTCGTCTTCCCAGAGAGTTAAGCCAGAACATAGCCGGGAATGTGCCCACAAGGAAGAATAAACTTACAGCGCTTTCGCCCAAAATCGCTTCCTGACCTGCACCCAATCCAAACTCGGTCATAATCTGAGGGCCAAACGTATAAATTGCGTACATAGGAACGACTTGGCATAGGGTCAAGATTCCCAAGAACACGATGCGTTTTCCATAACCGCCTCGGAACAGTGCCATGATCGGCACCTTTGCACTGGGCTCCTCATATTCCAAAACAACGTCTTCACCGTAAACTCGCGCAACAATGGCATTTGCCTCTTCGGAACGACCATGCTGATTAAGCCACATAGGGCTCTCAGGGATGTTGTGGCGACCAACAAGCAGAATCACACAGGGAATAACGGCACTACCCAGCATCCAACGCCAACCATCGTCGTATGCGTAGAGCGCGTACCCAACAAATGCTGCCGCAGTAGCACCTAGATACCAGGCAGCTGAAACCATACCCATAGAAATCGAGCGATGATGCGTAGGGGTGAACTCGGCGATCATCGATGTTGCAATGGGATAATCCGCTCCTACAAATACGCCGATGAAGAAACGTGCAATTACCAAGCTCAAAGGATCAGTAGCAAAAACCGAGAAGATGGAGAACGCCGCAATTGCTATCAAGTCGATGATGAACATAACGCGACGCCCAATATGGTCAGTAAGATAGCCACCGACAACAGTGCCAATCAAAATGCCCAAAAATACCGAAGCACCGATCAATGCGCTCCATGTCTCGGTAAGATCAAACAGAGGAGTAATCTGCGTCAACGCAACGCCAATCAGCGCAAGCACATAACCGTCCAGAAACGATCCGCCGCTCGAAAAGAAAACGATCTTACGAAGGAACGGCGTCATTGACACCTCGTCGATGGTGCGTTTTGCCGTTCGCTTAGCGGCGCTCTTGGCCTTTCTTGCAGTATCCCCCAGACTATTTCCTATAGAAGCGGTAGGAGGTCTTTCCACTACAGATTGGTTATTACTCGATGCGCTCATTTATTATCAACCCTCTGCGCGACGCTATACAATCCCACGCGCCGCTCTCCTCATCGTGAGGCAATGCCTCACGATATGATAAGGAGGAGCAGATCATGCGCTCCTCCTCCCCTCTTGCCCCGTTGAAAACGGGCTATTTCAGAAGCTTCTTCTCGATTTTCATGCTGCATGTTCGAGGAAACTCAGAAACGATCTCAAAAAATGACGGTACCTTAAACGATGCCATATGCTTTCGGCAATACTCCTCAACCTCTTCAGGGGTCAGTTTTGCACCCTTTACAGGAAGAACGAATGCCTTAAGCGCCATGTCGCGAATCGGATCTTCGACGCCAATTACCGCAGCTTCTGCGCACAAAGGATGCTCTTCGAGAATCTTCTCGATTTCACTAGTCGAGATGTTCTCTCCGGCACGCTTTACCATGTTCGACTTTCGATCAACGAAGTAGAACCAACCATTATCGTCTTGGTAACCCTGATCGCCCGTTTTCAGCCAACCATCGGCACTAAAGGTCTCTTCTGTTGCCTTGGGGTTGTTCAGGTATTCGAGCATCAAGGTCCTCCCTCGAACGCCCTTAACCTGAATCTCGCCTGTCTCACCGTGCGGAAGCTCATTGTCGTTCTTGTCGGCGATACGAACCTCATAGCTCAAGCCAGCACGGCCAACAGAAGGCCACATGCGCTTGCCAACAGGAGGATCAGTCAATACCCAGCCGATGCTCTCGGTGGAACCATAGGTATTCATGATCTTAACGTTAAAGCGCTCCTCAAAGGCTTCCTTCTCTTCGTCGGAAACGCTGATGAAGTATAAGGCCTCGCGTACGCAATGATTCTTTTCTTCAGGATCAACTTCCTGAAGCATTACCGTACGAAGCATCATGGCAACAAGCTGGATAACCGTGGCACGATAATGCCTTACCTGCTTCCAGAAGCGACGAGCTGAAAACTTTTCAACGATGATAATCGTCGCTCCAGCGGTAACAACAGGCATAAGCGCAGCAAGCTGGAAGTTGGAATGGCATGCCGGCATAGTCGAAAGAACGCGATCTGAGCCACGAAGGGAAACTTCCCAGTCGCCATACAAACCGGAGAAAATCATGTTCGCATGGGTAACCACAACGCCCTTCGGACGCGAAGTGGTGCCAGACGTAAAGATAATCTGAGCAGGATCAGAGGAGCTAAGCGGACGCTTTTCGCGCAATACTGGTTGCTCAGCGCAACGCATGCTCCAAAAATCGTAAAATGCCTGTTCTTCCTGAGGCTGCTGCCTAGAACGGCAGAACATCGAAGGGTACTCGATATCGCATACAGGTGAATCCTGACCTGCGCGGGCAACAAGAATTCCCTTCTCGAACCTACGCCCACGTTTTACGAGCTCTTGGTAGGTTTCAAGATACAAAGGCTCGACAACTGCACATTTAACCTGAGCAGTGTCAAGAATGTACTCGGTCTCATCAGCAAGATACTGTTCGTTCACTGGAACAGCGACAGCACCGATTTTCGCAAGGCCGAACAAGCACATCAAAAACTCTGGAGAGCTATGCAAATGCAGGGCTACAAAATCGCCCTTTTGCACATCAAGGGATAGAAAAACGTTGGCAATTCGGTTAACGTCTTCGTCGAACTCAGCGTAGGTGTATTCAAAAACGCTACCTACGCGATTCTCAAAAACCATAAAGTCGCGGTTAGCGCATCGATCGGCCATGGTTTCCCATAAGCTGCGAAGTGTTTCATTACCCACGATATCGGTCATCTTGTTCATCCCCCTTTATACAACGATGGCCTTTGGCCTATCGCACTTTAACGACACCCCCATGCCGTTTAGCATTTCTCAACGAAAGGACGGACAACTCCCAGTAACCCGTCCGCCCTTTCGCGGAGAAACGCAACCCCTCTCATTCACCCCTCCTGGGATAACCCAGGAGGGGCACAGGAATAACGAGCCAACCAATAAGGGAGGGGGAAGAAGGTCAAATTGGCGGCTATTAGAAAGAATGCTTAGCTAGCTTTTACCACGCCGGCTTCGAGGAGCTCATTGATCTGATCCTCGGTGTAACCAAGCTTAGTGAGTACGTCGACGGTGTCGCCGCCCTGGTGAGGCATGGGACGCCAGATCTCACCGGGGTTGTTCTTGAACTTGGGGAACACGCCCAAGCCATGGAAGGTATCGCCATCAGCGGTCTTCCAGTCAACCCACGTGTTACGCAGGGCAAGATGCTCTTCCTTAACCAGGTCTTCCATATCAAGAACAACCTGAGCAGCAATGCGATGAGCAGCGAAGTCTTCTTCGATCTCATACTTAGAATGCTCGAGGCAGTAGTCCTCAAATGCCTTCTGGATCTCATCAGCATGAGGATTGGACAGCCACAGACCGGAAGTATCCTCGGGAATATCCTCAGTACCCCACAGGTGGCCAAGACCGATGGTCTCCAGGAAGTGCTTGTTCTGGTCTACGCCGTAGAGGCATACACCAAGGAAGCCATCCTTGCACTGGAACTCGCCGATACCGCAGAGGTTCTGGTTACGTGCGCCAGGACGAGGCCACTTGATGCCTGCGTTGAGATAGTCAACGAGGTAGTACTGGCCGATGGACAGCAAGGTCTCGTACATAGCAAGGTCGATGGACTCGCCCTTGCCGGTCTTCTCTGCACGATACAGAGCAGACAGGGTGGATGCAGCAATCATCAGGGTGTTCAGGTAGTCGCCCATGTAAGGTCCAGGAAGCATGGGCTGCTCCTCGGTACCGTTCTGCATGATAAGACCGGAGTAAGCCATTACCGTCAGGTCGTAAGCAGCGCGCTTAACCATCTTAGGATCACCCTCCTGGCCAAAGCCGGAGATATGAACGATAACGAGCTTAGGATTGATAGCCCAGAGAACCTCGTCAGTGATCCCCTTGCGTGCCCAGGTGCCGCCCTTAGATGCCTCAAGGAAGATATCGGTATCCTTGATCATCTTGAAGAAGATTTCCTTACCCTCTTCAGAGAAGTAGTTGAGAGCAACAGAACGCTGGTTACGGCGCTCAGCCTGCTTGATGTAGGCGGTGTCGCGGATGGTATCGCCTGCGCCAGTGTTCTCGAGCCAGGTGACGTCAGCACCCCAGTCAGCCATAAGATCGCAAGCCTTGGGGCAAGCGAGCTCTACTGCTGCGTAAACGACCTTAACGCCGTCGAGTGTACCGAATGATGGTTTTTCAGTTGGCATTGCCATAATATTTTTCCTCCTTGATGTGGGGCCCCAGAGGGGCCCCTCTTAGCAGAAAATCCGTCACAACTCCGCGATCCCCTCGCGGTGCTGAGAGAGAAAGCTACTGACGATACTTCTTCAGAGCGTTCTTAGCGGTGGTGAGAATCATCATCTCGTCGGTACCACCGGAGATACGATCAACACGCAGGTCGCGCCAGATGCGGTTGATGCGATGCTCGGAAGCAACTGCGATACCGCCCATGATCTGCATAGCGTCGTCTACGACCTCGAAAGAAGCATTTGCGCAGAAGTACTTGCACATTGCGGCTTCACCTGCGTCGAGGTTGCCACCGTTCATGTCAGCCTTCCATGCGGTTTCGTAAAGCATGTTCTTCATGGCGTCGAGCTTGATCGTCATTTCAGCGATCTTGAGCTGGTTGAGCTGGAAGCGACCGATGGTCTTGCCGAATGCCTCACGGGTGTTAGCATGCTTGAGTGCATCCTCGTAAGCACAGATTGCCGTACCGTAGTCGCAAGCGCCTACCAGCCAACGCTCAAAGTTGAAGTCACCGATACCGCGGTTGAAGCCGTTGCCTTCCTTGCCGAAGATGTCAGACTCTTCGAGCTCAACGTCGTTGAGGTAAACCTCGCAGCAGCTGTCCATGCGAAGGCCGAGCTTGTTCAGAGGGCCAAGCTCAACACCGGGCTTAGTCATGTCAACCATGAACTCGGTGAATACGGAAGGATCGTCGGCGTTCTTGGCCATGATTACCAGCCACTTAACGCCCTTGGAAGAGGTGATGAAGGTCTTGGTGCCGTTCAGGTAGATCTTGCCGTCGCGACGCTTGTAGTTGGTGGTCAGGCTAGAAACGTCAGAACCGGCGCCAGGCTCGGTGCAAGCGGAGTTCCAGATCTGTTCACCGGTGCCAAGATATGCCATTACAGCATCGATCTGCTCCTGAGTACCCTCGCGAATGATGGTCTCGAAGCCAGGAAGCTGATACAGAACGTAGGTAGGTCCACCGTACTGACCAAGAACCTCGTATACAGCCATCAGGGTTACGAGAGGCTGCTCAAGGCCGGCACCGCCATGGCTCTCGGGAAGCATGATCTGATCGAAGCCGAGATCGCACAGACCCTTAACCCAGCGAAGCGGATACTCATGCTTTTCGTCGCACTCCAGGAAGTACTGGTCCCAAGGCTCACTCTCCATGTAGTCCTTATAGGCCTGAACGATGAGTTCCTGGTCATCACTCAACTTGAAATCCATTGTGTCCTCCTTTTCCGACGGCTCGTGCCGTCAAATTTTTGTTTTGCCCCTGCAAGCCATCGTGGTTCCTCTCCCGGGCTTGCAAAAGCTATTTCGAACCCCCGTCGCTAGCAGCGCTGGGATAATTCGCTAGTTGATACCCCTTAAACCCATGCCGCATACTTCACGGAAGAAGCTGGCGCCATGTTCAAGAGCATCATTTGCATCATCGAGCACTCGCGTGTAGTGAAGGAATGCATGGATGGTGCCTTCGAACACCTCGTACTTACAAGGAGTTCCGTACTGCTCGCAAATTGCCGCGAGAGTTTCTGAGTCATCCTTCAGGGGATCGTACTCAGCTGCTGCGATGTAGCACGCAGGCATGTCACGAGACAGATCGTTGAGGAAGAGGTTGCAATACGGCTCGTTCTGAATTGCCACAGGGTCTTCAGCGTAATTGCCGATATAGAACTTCCAATCTTCTTCAGTCAGGCCATCCCAAGCACCGCCGAGAAGTCGACGAGATGCGGAATCGGTCAAACCGTAGCAGCCGTAGTAAAGGAGCAGTGCCTTGATATAGGAGGCATCGCCCACTTCCTGGCGAAGGTAAAGGGTTGCGGCAAGATTCAGGTGTGCTCCACCAGAGTCGCCAGCCATACCCATACGATCAGCATCGATACCGTACTGATCGGCATTTTCATGAAGATGCTTTGCTACCGCAGCAACTTCATGGACAGCCGAGGGGAACTTAGCTTCGGGAGACAGACGATAATCAACTGCCACCACAATTGCCTCGCTCTTTTCAGCAAGTACACGACAAATGCGATCGTGCGTTTCAAGGTTGCCCAGAACCCAGCCACCACCGTGTACGTAAACGATGGTCGGGGTCCTCGTCGTACCGTCGGTGCGCCCCTTGTAAGATTCCTCGGTGGGATAGTAGAAGCGAACAGGAATTGCGCCGTTAGGACCGTCAATCTCCGAGTCGAGCTTAGCCACCATTTCAGGACCGCCAGCAACCCAGAACTTTCGTCCTTCAATGTAATTCGCGCGCATCTGCTCGAAACCTACGCTGGTGTCGTTAGCATCGCCAGCAAGGCTGTCCTCCACTTCCAGCACCGCTTTCATCTGCGGACTGATTAGGTTCAGAACGTCAAGCTTGTTCATGGCACTTCCCTTCTTAGCGCCCGG
>FR884637.1:54567-68740 GCA_000436075.1 Eggerthella sp. CAG:209
CTATTCGGCAGTTTCCTCAGTCTCGGTAACCTCGGTGGTGCCGAAGTGCTTCTTAACCGTGCGGAGAAGCATGAACAGGCAGAAGACACCGATTACTGCGAGGACGATCTCGATGGTGAAGATACCGGTGTAAGCCGCAGTACCCTGAGCATCGATCATGGAGCCGTACCAGGTGTGGATGAATACGTCAGGCATGAAGCCAACTACGGAGAGCAGACCAGCTGCGGTACCGAAGATTCGCATCGGAATCTTTACCTCGGACAGAGGAGAAGAGCCAATGGAGAATGCACCGTAGGTGGTGAAGCCGAAGAGAACAACCAGAGCGGATGCAACGAGTGCGCCTTCGGTGGATTGCGGGAACATGATGAAGCCGATAAGAACTGCTACCGTGAGGATAAAGGTGCCGATGATGGTCTTAGAGGGGCTCTTGATCTTCGTAGCAATAAAGCCAACTACCGGGCCAGCAAGGAGGCCAATACCATAGGTGCGGATGAGGCCTACAACGTTAACAAGGTTACCGTCAGCGCTGAAGCACTGGGTGAGGTAAGGCGTGGTGTAAGTTGCACCCTGGTATACAGCGTATACGCAGAAGTATGCAATACATGCCCAAATAACACCGGGATGCTTGAAAGCTTCGACTGCCTCAGAAAGGCTAAAGAGCTTAGCGTCCTTGTTGATCTCGCCCTTGAAATCAGGGATCAGGAAGAAGGAGATAACGCCCAAGATTGCAATAACAACACCGAGGAAAATAATCATAACCTGAACGCCTGCAGCAACACCAAGCGTGTTGGAGAGTGCAGCGATAATGGCTGCGTTAATAAGACCAACGATAAGACCGGTTACGCCATAGATAGAGTAGCTGATGCCAATCTTGGATGCATACTCTTCTTCTTCGCAGCACAGACGAACAACCTTAAAGCGGGTGCCCCACCATACAAGGATGGAGGTTACGCCCATTGCAACGAAGAGTGCCAGACAAACACCTACGGAAGGAAGCGTAGCGTAGATAAATACCAGAACTGCCGTAGCGAGGAAGCCTGCCGTAGCCAAGGTGCGCATGCGGAACTTGTCTGCAATGATGCCAGAGGGCAGGTAGCAAATCATAGCGGCCAAACCGTATGCAGAAACCATCATACCGAGGTCCGCATTGGTGCATCCGAGAGCCTGCATCAGCGGATCGTAGAAAACATTCTTAAGATACATAGGCGCATAGATAATAGACGATCCCATCGAGATCAAAATTACTAGTGCCCATTTATGCAGGGACGAGATGTCTTTGTATGTCACCTCGCCCATGCTTTTAGCCATAATTGCCATTGCGGTTCCTTTCTCCTTGCAATAACTCCAATGGAAAGCTTCGTCAGATCCATCCCCATGTCTCTATTGGACGAAGCTCTTCGGCATTTCTTCTTTCGTGATTGCCGATACCTGGATTATTGGAAAAAATATGAACACGTTCATCGCAAAAGCGGCATGATTGCCAAGCTGCAGAGGAAATAGTGATATCTACTGTGAATGAAAATACCAATTACCTATAAACTAGTGATACCTAGTGAGGGATAGTCTAATAGGATGGAACAACCGTCTGATATGGGGTTATTAATTCAGAAGGTTATGGAGGGACCATGACAACATCCAAAACGGACCTTGAAGGCTCAATTCAAGAGCACGATGAACAAATCGACAAAAAGGCGACTCAAGAAGGCCAGAACACCAAAGATTACGTACGTAAGGTGCTCACAAACACATCGTTTAAGTACCTCGGAATCTCATTCCTGCTCACGTACCACTACATTCTTTGGTTCATTCCGGATTCATTTTTCGGCACAGAGCTTCTAAATGATCAGGTAACCGAAGCATGGCTTGTTAACCTGCTGGCAGGATCGATCACCATGCTCTTTACCGCTTTCGCAATAAAGAGAGGGACACACCTCTCCGACAACAAGAACCTTGCATACGGCATTCCAGTAGGCTTAGCTCTTTGCTCAGTTACTTTGCAGTACTTGCCGGGTTTTCTTCCAACCAATTTATCGATGTATGTTCTTGCCTGCGTCGCGGGAGGCCTTGAGGGCTTGATGCTCATCTTGTGGGGCGAGTGCTTAACGCGAATGCACGCGCAGTTTTCCATGCCGCATATCGGCATGGTTTTCAGTGGCACGCTTTTCGTTTTGGTTTTAATTGGCCTTGCTTTGCCTACCGTCTTGGTTTCCATGTTCACTGCAGCTCTTGTGGTTGTTTCGGGAATGCTGCTCGTATACGAGGAAAAGCAAGAAACGCGCGATTTTCCCGTTTTGCTGCCAAAAAGCACCACGAAGCCAGCACTAAGCAATGCAATGGTAATCTGCTTCATTGGTTTCTTGGTCGGTGCCGCCTGCTATTACTTGGCAGCAATCATCCCCTGGGAAAATCTCCCCTTGGAACAAAGCTCCTTTGTTGTAGGCGTAATAACTATGGGTGCCTGCTTCTTTGTCGCCTCAGCAGCGACAAACTACCTCAAACAGCAGTACGGTATCTTCAAGATGTTCCCGTGGTTCTTGGTACTCACCATTCTTGCTTTCTGCCTTTTTATAGCAGACGGAATGTTCAGCACCCCGGCATTCTTGATGAGCCTAGTTATTTCTTGTGTGCTTGAGATATCGCTGCTGGTATACTTCGGAATCCTAGTTAAACGAGGCTTCTTCCCGCCCGCCATTTCATTTACGCTCTCGATCGGCTGTGCGCGTATGGGAATAGCGGCAGGAAACGCACTAGCAGTTTTCTACGAAAGGACCGGGCTAGCTTCCACCGATGTAGCGACCTATACCTGCCTAGGTTTTATTTGCCTTATTGCTATAGCACAGGTGCCTATGAGCAAACGCGAATCAAACATTGTGAACCTGATCAGCGCACCAGCAAGCCCAGCACAGGTAGATGTGGTTTGTAATCAGATCATTGACGAATTTGCGCTGTCGGAACGCGAAGGCGAAATCCTAAGGCTTATCGCTCGAGGAAACACCGCTTCGAACATTGCAAGCAAACTGGTGATATCACCCCATACCGTAAATACTCATATCAGGCATATATATGAAAAAGTGAACATTCACAAGCGAAGTGAGCTTATCGAGTATATCAATATGAGGAAGAGCGACCACTAAAGCCGTAAACTCCCCGCAGAACATATCCCACAATCAGGAAGGAGCCCCAAGAGGCTCCTTCTTTTTGCATCTGCGCTTTCCAAGCACGTTTCGATTTTGCGCGATGGTATTTCACATTGCCGTGAGCACCGTAGCCGCAGGCGTAGCCGTTGTACTTCGGCATTTTCGCTAACGTAGCCTGTTCTGAGGACATATGCCATACCGCACCTTTACCGGAAACATGCCTTGCGCGTTTGCTTGTCATCAGCCTCACCTCCTTCGTAAAGTCGAATCAAGGAGAATTATAGCCCTGATCCGTCCCTTTCGACCTAAACGACGACTTGGCATCTCCGCTAAGAACTAAAGCCGACGCAAGCCAACAAATTTAGATCAAAGCCGCCACCAAACGAAAACGCGAGGGAATCTAAAGCAAGGTAATGCTGAACGTGCGCGTATCAGATTCGCCAGGCTGCAGGATAGTCATTCCTACCTTCTCCTCGAAAACGTCCCCTTCATCGCATGCGGTTGTATGACCGGTCCAAGGTTCAAGCGCAACAAAGGGAGCATCATTGACCGCTGACCAGACGCCCAAATACTTAAAACCAGGAAAATCGATCTGGACCCCATGATTGCTCTTTGCGCCCAACAAGGTCAACCTCCGTTCAGGAACATCGGAGAATACCAAGGCGTCATGATCAAAGCAACGATGGTCAATTTGAACGAAGTCAGCACCCGCCGGGCACTCACGAAGCTCATCCCGACGCATAAGGCCATCCTCCCCGATTGTCGGCAACATACAGCTCCAAGGCTTCTCGAACTTCAGAACATAATCCTCAAACGATTCGTCTACCGCGCCAGGAACAGGGACGTTGAAAGCTGGATGACCTCCGATGCAGAAAGGCATTGGGACAGAACCGTCATTCGCAACACAAAACGTCTGGGACAGCGTTCGTTCGCTAACCAGTGAATACGTAGTTTTCAATGTGAAGCGAAAGGGATATGCCTCCAGCGTTTCTTTATTGCTAGCCAACTCGAATGTTACTGAAAACTCGTCCCTATTCTCAATACTATGCTCGTAGTTTCGAGCGATGCCATGGCGCCCCATAGTACAAGGTCCTTGAGCAGATTCGGCCCTGCCATTGCGAAGCGAGCCTACTATAGGAAACAAAATTGGTGCACGGCGCGACCAGAAAGCTGGGTTGCCTTGCCACAAATACTCGTTTTGATTCAGCTTCAGGCTGCACAGCTGCGCACCCATAGGATCGACTGTAGCGGTTAAATTCCCCATATTGAGCGATATCAATTCAGACATAAGCACCTCTTAAAATGACTCGCTCAATGATATCAATCAAGCAGCTCCCCTACTCCGCAAACAAGACAGGGAATTATTCAGATGGCTTAGTTTCGAGTTCCGTTCGCAAAGGATGCACTCCACCGCCGAAGATGAGGGAGCACGGCACCCATCAAGGAAACCGCTTCATCATTTGTCATACCAGTGTTTTCAGCTAAGCGAGGCGCGCAATCCTCTATCATTGCTTCCATAGATGTTTCATAGGTATATTTCCCCTGTTCAAAGCACCATTTGCAATAATGATCGGTTTTGGCGCCATCGCTATCGGTACCGTACTCATCAGGCGAAAGCATCATGCCACAGCTTTCGCAATAGTGCTCCGGCATGTCAAGCAAGTGGACGATAGACTCTTCGAGAGTTATAGCGATAAGCTTCAGCATATCGATTCCAGGAACAACCTCGCCGCGCTCCCATCGGGAAACCGCCTGGCGTGTCACATAGAGCTTTTGCGCAAGCTGTTCCTGAGTGAGTCCTTTGCGTTTTCTTGCTTCTGCTATCGTTTCATTAAGCTTCATTGCTATCACCCTTTTCATCAATCCATCTGGCATTGCCCACTGTAATACCCCTGCATCTGGTGAAGCTAGCAACAAGTTGTTGCTAGACAAAACCGGACACAATAATTCAAATACCGACACCCCTTCCATAGGCGGCATAATGATTCAAAAAAAATATCCCACCGAGCAGGGATTCATAACCTATTGGATCAACGCTTCCAAAATCCCATCAAAACCATGGCTTGTTTTCCTCCCCGGGCCTTACCGCCAATCACCACCTGTTCAATAACCAGCTAGAGCACTTTAAGGGAAAGGCTAGCCTGCTTGTATGGGATCCGCCATCACACGGGAAGTCCCGACCGTTTGATACCACCTGGACCATTGGGCAACTTGCAGAATGGCTCAACAACCTCCTGGAATCGGAGGGTATCAGCAATCCAGTATTAGTGGGCCAATCCATGGGAGGCTATATATCTTAGGTGTTCATGGAACGCTTCCCTAGAAAGACACTAGCCTTCATTTCGATTGATTCCGCACCCCTCGGGCGCAGCCATTACCGTACATGGGAGCTCTGGGGCCTTAAACGCACTTATTTAGTTTATGTATGCCTTCCCTGGCAACTAATTCTCTGGTCAGGCGCAAACGGGTGTGCCGAAACCGCCAAGGGAGCGCTGCTAATGAAAAGAATGATGCTCGATTATCGAAAAATGGAGTACTGCAAGCTCGTTAGCCATGGATACAAGGAACTATCTCGGGAAATAGAGAAAAACAAAACCTATAGACTCGAATGCCCAACGCTGCTTATTTGCGGAGATAAAGACCGGGCAGGGTATACCGCTCGATACAACCTGCAGTGGGCGAAGGAAGAGAGCAACCCTGTCTGTTGGGTAGAAGGAGCTGGCCATAACGCAAATAGCGACAATCCAACTGAGGTGAATTTACTAATTGAGGCATTTCTTGAGCAACAGCATCTGATCTAACGCAAGTTTCAACTGGGCAACAGCCAAATTGAATGATGCCATCCAGGAATGAGGCGCTTTGCAATTCAGCCACAGCCCCGAATAATAACCATCGTCAATCGCTCGATAAACCAACAAAGCGCAGGTGATAGTTTTGTTTTGCCTAGCAAGCGATGTGCTACCCTTACAGGGGAACACGCATCGTTATGGGGAGGACGCACTATGTCTTATCAGATTGTCACCGATTCTTCTTGCAACCTCACTGAGGCTCTTATCGATGAGCTCGAACTGGAAATCCTCCCCCTAACCTTCATGGTCGACGGCGTACAGCACCAAAGCTACCTCAAAGGAGAAACCACCGACCTGAAGCAGTTTTACACCATGATGCGCGAGGGAAAAGTAATAACCACGTCACTACCGAATCTCTCAAACTCCGAAAAACTGCTCACCGATATTCTCAAATCAGGAAAAGACATTCTTTACCTGGGTTTTTCCAGTGGTCTATCTGGCACCTACAATTCCATCGAGACGTTGAGCCACGATCTGCGCACACGTTTTCCCGAGCGCACCATCGAATGCATTGACACCCTTGCAGCATCTATGGGAGAAGGCCTTCTCGTGTACTATGCTGCAAAAATGAAGCAAGGGGGCGCTTCTTTGGCCGAAGTTGCCGCGTGGGTACGCGAAAATAAATTAAAGTTAGCTCACTGGTTCACCGTAGATGATTTGATGTTCCTTTATCGCGGCGGACGCGTGTCCCGAACAGCCGCTTTCGCTGGCAGCATGCTCAAAATCAAACCCGTAATGCATGTCGACAACGAAGGCCACCTTATCCCGCTCGAAAAAAAGCGTGGACGCAAAAAGAGCATCCAAGGCCTGGTCGAGCACATGGAAGCTACGGCAAATGCCCCTGTTGCCGATCAGGTGGTTGGCATTTCGCACGGCGACTGCATTGAAGATGTGGAATACCTGCAGAGCCTCATAACCAAAAAATTTGGCGTAACAAAGTATCTGGTAAATTACGTCGACCCGGTGATTGGCGCTCACTCTGGACCTGGTACTCTTGCTCTATTCTTCTTGGCAAGCGAGCGCTAATCCAACTACCTCGAGCATCTTCAACGATCCCAATGCTACCCGCCTTGCACTGCGATTTGCACAGATCGAAGAAGCCCAACTCGCTGCACCAATACAATCCAGTAGCCTCAAAGCGCCCACTGGTACACTGGTGTCATGATTCAAACCGAACCACATAGCCACCCACTGCTCCCTTGGAATGGAACAGCCATAATCCTTATGGATCTTGACGCTTTCTTTGCGTCAGTCGAGCAGCTTGATCATCCGGAATGGAAAGGGAAACCCGTCATCGTCGGAGGGGATCCCACAAAGCGCGGTGTCGTATCCACGGCATCCTACGAAGCACGCAAATTCGGCGTACACTCTGCCATGCCCTCATCCACCGCGGCTCGCCTATGCCCACAAGCTATCTGGGCGCCTGGCAACTTCCATCGATATCGCGAACTATCGCAGAAGGTAATGAGCATTCTGCAAGACGAATCACCTCACCTGATGCAGGTAAGCATCGATGAGGCCTTTCTCGACATCACGCCAACGAGGACCAACCGCGAGCATCCAATAGCCATAGCAAAACGCATCCAACAACGCGTCGCTGAACTCGGCATTACGTGCTCGATCGGTCTCGGCGAATCTAAAGCAGTGGCAAAAATCGCCTCAAACCAGAACAAACCTCGCGGCCTTACCGTGGTGTATCCCGGTGATTCGGCAGCATTTTTGGCTCCCCTCCCCGTAGCCGAAATGAGCGGGATTGGACCTGTTGCTCAAAAAAAGCTGAACGCCTACCACTTGCGCACGCTGGGGGACGTAGCCAATGCGGATCCAGTATTGTTAAATGAAGTTTTTGGCAAGAACACAAAGCTGATGATGGATCGTTGCCGAGGAATAGACACCGCGGTAGCAAGCATTCGTGAGCCGGCAAAATCGGTTTCTAACGAAATCAGCTTTGCGGTTAGCCTTACCGATAGAAAAGAAATCCAAGCTCGCATCGCCACCATGGCACATAAGGTCGGTAGACGCTTGCGTCGTAAAGGGATAGAAGGCACCACCCTTCATTTGAAGATTCGAAGAGAAGATCTATCAGTACGCACCTGCCAACGGCATAAAGCCGACCTCGGAACAAACGATCTTGCGTGGCTCCCTGAGCTCTACAGCATGCTCAATGAGGTATGGGACGGATGGGAGCCTTTGCGCCTCATAGGCGTTGGGGTAAGCGGCTTTAACGACGATCCAGTGCAAGGGACCTTGTTTGATATTGCGCCAAGCAGCGAAGCAAACGAAATCAGCATCAATAGCCCACTCATCAGAAAAGCTGAAGCAAACAAGAAGCTTCTTGAAGCAAACGACCTGATAGCTCAACGGTTTGGAGAAAATGCTGTTCGATTTGGCCACGAATTGCGAACTTACCAAGAAACCACGGGGAGTAGCGCCAAAAACCCAGAAGACTATAAAGACTAGCCATCCACGCACTCCAAAGTGCGGGTTGCAAGGAATTGTCGGCAAGTATAGGGTGACATTTCCGAAAACTGGCCTAAATATCATCGATTGCCTGGCACCCCACTCGGCCCTGGTTAGAGACCCTAGACACACATGCAATGAGCAGCGTAACCTCACCCTGATAGCAAAAGTGCCGCCCATAGGACGGCACTTCGATTAATTGAACTTGAAAATTTTCTGAGCGACATGATACGCCGTCAGACCAAACTGTCGACCCAGCGGTGTGGGAATGTTGGTGCCGGCATTCAGCAACGTATGTTTCAACTGACCATACAGTTTCGCATCCTTTGCCTTCAGGTACGCCCATACATCTGCGCGCTTTTCCTCGTTTTCAGGGGTCTGCTCCATACGCAAGAACACCGAACAAATGCACATCATCATGGACAGATAGTTGTGCATATATTTGCGCAGGTGAGAGTTTTCAACCGTATTCAAATCCACTGCATCGATCATGGTTTTGGTAACACGAATCTGCTGGTCAATACGGGAAAGCATTACCTTTTCGTTGACTGATTGATCATCGCGACCAATAAAGTAGCGATACATATCAACGTCGAAGTAACGCATAGTTTGAACATGCGGCAGCGGCACATACACAAACACGTTATCCACGTAAAAGCAGTGCTCCGGAAGCTTCAAGTCCATATCGCGCAGCAACTGAGTACGATAGATTACCGAGTGCATAAGCAGATATTGCGAGGAGCGGAAATGCCCCACGTCAGACCAGCCAAACTCCTTATCGGTCGGAAACACATTGGTGTAACGCATAACAGTACGAGAGTTCTCGAATACCTTTTCGTACACGTAGTTGCCGATAACCATATCAGTGCCTGTGGCATTGCCACCAACCTCTTCGGCGCGGCTCTTCTGCTCGCGCAGATACGGCATGATAACATCCATAGCGTTCTTATCAAGCCAGTCGTCAGAATCAACCACTTTATAGTAGTAACCCTGAGCAGCGGCCAAACCCGCATTAACCGCAGAGCCATGACCGCCATTTTCTTTGTGGATGGCACGAACAATGCCAGGGTGCTCTTCTGCCAGACGATCGGCGATTTCAGCCGTATTGTCACGAGTGGAACCATCGTTGACCAAAATGATCTCAATATCGTCACCACAGAGCAGCAGGGAATCAACGCACTTCTCCATATAGTTAGCCGAGTTATAGCACGGCACCGCAAAGGAGATCGTTTTCATGAAGCGGCACACCTAACCTTTCCGTTCACGCCTTCAGAGATTAACCTCAAGGGCACATTATACCCACCTAGTGCCCTGCGCGCTAAAATGGAGCACGAGAGAAACATCACCCATGAAAGGAATGTTTATGACCACGCTCATCGATTCGATGGTTGAACGCGCCAAAGCCGACAAAAAGACTATCGTTTTGCCTGAAGGCCACGACAATCGTATCCTGGCAGCTGCAGAAGAAACCCTGAAACAGGGCATTGCAAATCTAGTAATCCTTGGCGACGCAGAAGAGATCAACGCAAAAGGCTACAACCTCGAAGGTGCCGAAATCATCAATCCCGCAACTTCCGATAAGGTCGATGAATTCGCAAGCCTCCTCTTCGAACTGCGCAAGAAGAAGGGCATGACCGAAGAGGAAGCCCGCGAGCTGGTAACGAAAGACAACATCTACTTTGCAACAATGATGGTGAAAACCGGCCAGTGCGACGGTTTGGTAGGCGGCGCAAGCTGCGCAACCGTGAAGATTCTCTCCCCTGCCCTGAAGGTCTTGAAGACCGCTCCGGGCGCGCCTATGGTAAGCTCCCTCTTCCTGATGGAAGTTCCCAACTGCGACCTGGGCGAAAATGGCGTCTTTGCCTTCGCCGACTGCGCACTTGAGATTCAGCCCACTGCTGAAAAGCTGGCACACATCGCGAACCTCACTAATCAGTCCTTCAAGCGTCTGCTGGGCAAAGAAGCACGCATAGCCCTGCTCTCCCACTCCTCGCATGGCAGCGCCAAGAACGACGATGCCCAGAAGGTCGTAGACGCTATGACCTATATCAAGGAAAACTACCCCGACTTGAATGCTGACGGTGAGCTGCAGCTCGATGCCGCTATCATCCCTGAAGTTGGCGCCTCTAAGGCTCCTGGCTCACCAGTTGCCGGCAAGGCAAATACCCTCATCTTCCCCGACCTTGATGCCGCTAACATAGGATACAAGCTTGTTCAGCGTCTTGCGAAGGCTGAAGCATACGGTCCTATCCTTCAGGGTATTGCTGCACCAGTTAACGATCTTTCCCGTGGCTGCACGGCAGAAGATGTAGTTGGCGTTATCGCCATCACCTGCGTTCAGGCTCAGACTCTCTAGCGGCCAACATTGCTGAAGCGCCAAAACCAACGCTTCACACCAATCCCAATTAAAACAGGGCATGACGAGGCAAATTGCCAGTCATGCCCTTTTCGATTTCGTTGTCCTATCCAACAGCAACAAACAAGCTAGCTTTGCCAGAACACGCTCCTGCAATAGCACAAAAAGAAAGAGCCCCTACCGGGGCTCTTTATCTGTCACGAAGGAGAACACTTGTGACGCACTACTGCTTCTTGTACTTTTTAACCAGCTGACGACCGGAAATGTAGTTCATGATTTCCGTGGTACCGCCTGCGAATTCGTAACCCTTCAAGTCGTTCCAAATGCGACCCGCATTGATTTCCTTCGTATAACCAATACCAGCATAGATGGAAAGTGCATGCTCAGCTACCTTGGTGAGATTCTGGCATGCATACGACTTCAACAACGCCGACTCAAGGCGCGTAGACTGGCCCTTGTCGAGCATGGTGGTTACCTTGTAGAGACGCGTACGCACATTATCCAAAATGGTTTCCATCTCAACAAGATGCTGCTGAATTGCGCTGATGTGGCCAATGGGCTTCTGGAAGCAGATGCGCTCCGAGCAATAGGCACCCGCCTCATTCATAACAGCCTGAGCCTGACCGAGGGCCTGAGCAACTACCAGGCAGCGCTCAAACTCAAGCTTCTTCATCAGGTTCTTCCAACCTTCACCAGGTTTGCCAAGGCGCATATCTTCGGTGAGAACCACATTGTCGAAGAAGCAGTCCACAAACGGAACAATCTGCTGACCGATTTTCTCCAGGCCGCCAAAGGTATAACCCTCAATGTCGTTAGGGATCATCCACAGTGAGTAGTTATCGTTTTCATACGACGGATCTTCGTCTTTGGCTACCAGAATGGTGTATACCGCCAGATGACCAATGGTCACCCAGGTCTTTTGGCCGTTGAGCAGGTAGGTACCATCAGGCTGCTTCACGGTAACACACGTCATAGCGTTGTTGTCAGAGCCAGCGCCAGGCTCAGAAATCGCCGTTACCGCAACGCTCGTGCTTGGAACGTTGTTCACGACATCCATGATCTTCTTCTGCTGCTCTTCGTTGCCAAATTCAATAACGTCCATGATGGAGTTGAAATCGGTCTGGAAAGGCAAAACGCAGGTGGTGTATTCATGCAGCTTTTCCATGAGCAGGACCAGCGTGAGCTTGTCACAAGGAATGCCGCCAACCTCTTCAGGAAGGCCAAGATGCATGAAGCCCAACTCGCGGAAAGCCATGGCTGCTTCTAAGCTGATATGATGGTCAACCTCATAGGCCTGCTTAATAGCTTCGGGCGTGAAGTACTTTTCCGCATACTCTTTAGCACTAGCGATAAAGAGTTCCTGATCAGGTGTCAGTTCAAAATCCATTGTTCCCCCTAAAAATAAACACCCTCCGTAAACGCATAACGCGTTCATAGCTTAATTCTATTTTTCGAACAACATCCCTACCAATGCGAACTGAAAATAAATAGTCGAACAATCTATGAGGTCAAATAATAATCCCAGGTAAACAGATCGCAAATTCAGAAATTTAGAATGACTAATGGACTTTTCCGATGCCATTTAATGAAAAGCCTCCGAGCATCTGTTGATACTCCCCTCGGATTCAATCAACAAGGATTGAATCAGTTGCAAATGGCTCCTCCGCTTCTCCTCTCGACATTGCTTATTAATATTTAAGCATTAAATAAGAATCATTAATCAAAGCAATAAGCCGCAAATTAATAAGCTCTTTATCATAAACACCGAGGGGAAACTCGCTTTGAATCAAAGCGATCAACTGAGGAGGCGGTTATGAAAGGGAGCTCCCACACCACACTTACTACAGGAAATATCGGTATTCCGAAATTCGACTTAACGGGAAAAATCGCGTTAATTACCGGCGTTGGCAGCGAAATAGGAATCGGTCGCGCCATAGCACGTACTTATGCCTGGTATGGGGCGGATTTGGTAATTGCCGATATCAATGAAGAGAAAATTAAAGAACGCGCAGAGGAAATCTCCCAAGAGTCTGGTAGACGAATCGTGCCTGTACACTGCGATGTATGCAATAGTGAAGATCAAGACAATCTGGTAAAAGTAGCTATGGAGAGCTTTGGGCGCATTGACATCCTCGTCAATGATGCAGGGGTCGTTCTCAGCAATGACCAGCTGATAGTCGACACCGACGAAGATGAATTCGATCGAGTAGTAGACACCGATTTCAAAGCAGTGTTTTTCCTCTGCAAGCGCGTAGCAAAGATCATGATTCAACAGGAACAAGGCAATATTATCAACCTTGCATCAGTTGTTGCTCGAGTGGCATCTACGCGCATGGCGGCTTATGCGGCAGCAAAAGCCGCGGTTGTTCAAATGACCCGCTGCATGGCGTTCGAGTGGTCGCGCTTCAACATCCGCGCAAACTGCATTTGCCCAGGATACATCGACACCAATATGACTCAAAGCACGCTCAATAAAGAAAAGGCCTACGAGGCAATAACCCGCCCCATACCGCACAATCGAAAGGTCGGCGACCCGATGGACATCGCCGCAGCCGCACTGTTCTTAGCTTGCGATTGCTCGGACATGGTAAATGGATTTCCGCTCTACGCCGATGGGGCGCGCTCTATTTGGTAAAGCCGGGGACAATATAGAGAAGAGCAACCCAAAAACACCTTCTTAGAACCGCAACCGAAACGATAAATAACAGCAAGAACGCAAATGAGAAAACCCCATGATGCATAGCCATTAAGATGCATCATGGGGCTTGCAGTTATGAAACGATACCGTTGAAAACCAGTTATTTCGTACCGTAATGGGAAGCAGGAACAATCTGGCTGCGATTGTGAACGATATTGTAGGTATCACGCGCAATCATGTATTCCTCGTCGGTAGGGATAACGATAATCGGAACCTTCGACTTATCAGATGAAATAATACGCTCAAAGCCGCGCTGCTTGTTCTTTTCGGGATCAAGGATGATGCCTAGAGGCTGCCAACCCGCAAAGATCATGCGGCGCATTTTGTCGCAATTTTCACCTACACCAGCGGAAAGAACAATAGCATCGGCGCCCGACATAAGAGCCAAACACTGGCCGATGTATTTCTTAACACGTGTAGAGTACATTTCATAGGCAAGGATCGCACGGGGGTCGCCCGCGTCGGAAGCCTCCCGAACACTACGCAAGTCGTTGCTGATGCCGGAAATGCCTAGCAAACCCGACTTCTTATTCAAAATGGTATTCATTTCTTCAGGGGTATACCCCTCATGATCCATCAGGAACGTAACAATAGCGGGATCGATAGAGCCAGAACGCGTACCCATCATCAAGCCATCAAGTGGGGTAAAGCCCATGGTGGTGTCGATTGGTCT
>FR884637.1:68774-71334 GCA_000436075.1 Eggerthella sp. CAG:209
GCCGTAATAGAACAGCCGTTGCCCAAATGGCAGGTAATAAGACGGATTTCGTTAAGGTCTTCGCCTAAGATAGCCGCCGCACGCTCGCACAAATAGCGATGAGAGGTGCCATGGAAACCGTACTTGCGGATGCCGTACTTTTCGTAGTACTCGTAAGGGATAGGATACATGTACGAATACTGTGGAAGCGTCTGGAAAAACGAGGTGTCAAACACGGCGACCATCGGCGTTTCGGGCATCAGGGCACGACATGCATTGATGCCAGCAAGTGCAGCTTTGTTATGAAGCGGTGCAAGCTCTGCCAGATCGTCGATCTTGGAAATTACATCGTCATCGATGAGCGCAGACTCTTTGAAGAACTCGCCACCATGAACGATGCGATGGCCAACAGCCGCAATATCGTTCATGTCTTTAATGACGGCATTGGGACCCGTGCTCAGGATGTCCAGGACCACACGCATAGCGGCAGTATGGTCTGGCAAGGGCAATTTGTACACGAATTCGTTTTCATCGATGCCGTGCTTATGGAGGGACTGCTCGCTGCCAACGCGCTCGCACAAGCCCTTCGCTAGCACCTTGTTGCTGGCAATATTAACCAACTGGTATTTCAACGAAGATGAGCCTGCGTTAACGACAAGAATGTTCAAAACCAATCCCCTCCTAGAGTGGTCGATTGCAGAAACTATTTTACGCAAAAACGACTTGAGCCGTATTCCACTGCAAGTGATTTTACGGTGACTGGTGAACGGCAGAAATGACGCTTCAAAAGGGGCATATACGCAGACGAACGGCGTACAAAGGATAGTTGCCGTCAAATAATCTCCACGTATCTGCCGCCCCAAAAAAGCAGGAAATACTACAAGACGTGTTCGCCCAAGTTCTTGCCACCCAAAATATGAATGTGAAAATGGAAAACCGTCTGGCCGGCATCTGCACCCGTATTTACCACAACTCGGTAGCCTGATTCGTCGATGCCTTTGATCTTGGCGATTTCAGGCACACGAGCCATCAGCTGACCCAGAAGATCTGCTGGAACACCATCATTGAGTGAAGCGAAATGCTGCTTGGGAACAATAAGAGTATGAACGGGCGCTTCGGGAGCAATATCATCGAACGCGTAGCAGACATCGTCCTCGTACACCTTCGCAGAAGGAATAGCCCCTTCAATAATGTTGCAAAACAGGCAATCGGCCATAGTCGGTTCCTTTCAAATAGCCATACGCATCGGCGCACGGAATGGTCATATCAGGTTTACGCCTTCTGCAGCGTAGTGTCTACCACGTCGTCATTTACAGGCATGCCAAGTTCGCCTTTCAGCACATCAACGCGCTGCTGGGCGTTTTCCAAGCGACCACGCAAAAAGCGGATAAGCACAATTCCTCGCTCGTATTTGACAAGGCTCTCTTCAAGCTCGAGCTTGTTGCTTTCCAGAGCTTCCACAATCTGACCAAGCTCGGTAATTGCCTCACGGAACGTTAGATCGACATTTTGTTCTTCACTCATGGGAATCCTCCAATGAAAGTAATTCTGACAAATCGGAAGCCACTTCCCCCTCAACACGACAAGAAAGGGCACCGTCTAATAGCTGAACCTCGACTAAATCGTCTGGCTGAACCTCGGTTACGCTGCGCAAAACACTTCCCTCTTCATTACGCGCAATAGACCAACCGCGCTCCAGAATATGCAGTGGCGAAAGATCGTTCAGGCGCGAGGCAGCAATAGAAGCTTCCGAATAATAGGGATCGAGCAGTGTTTTCCCTAAACGCGACAGCGATTCAGCCCCCAAATCCACTTCATGCGTTGGTTTAGCCAACATGGCTTCTCCGCAAGCCTTCAACGAAGCAGAGGCACGCATGAGTTCGCTTTCAGCCACTTGCAGAGAAAACGGCAAGGACGCCTGCAGGCGCGCCGCATACGACTCGAGACGCTCCTGCTGAGACAGGGCAATATGCGGGCCCAGTCGTTCTAAGCGGATTGTAAGTTGAGCTAGGGCGTCTGCAGAACTGCCGACCTGAAGCCCAGCGGCACGTTCCATACGGTCTTGATAAAGATCGAGCATGCGAGCGTCAGCTTCGTACATTGAAGCAGGATCGCGTAAAACGGGCCGGGAAGCCATCGCATCCAAATACTCAAGCGAACGGTTGAGACGATTAACCAAGCTTTTATCCATACGGGAAAGCAGCGTATCCACCAATGAGTTCAACTCGGCAGAATCAGGCGACACAGCGAGAGCTGCCTGGGTTGGCGTAGACGCTCGGTAGTCGGACACCATGTCGGCAATGGTGGTGTCGGGTTCATGCCCAATACCCGTTACCACAGGAACAGGACAAGCGGCAATAGCGCGAGCCAGACCTTCGTCATTGAAAGGCATAAAGCTTTCGAACGAACCGCCACCGCGCAAAAGCAGGATAACCTCGACACCGGAATCGCAAACCAGCTGCAGGGCATCGGTCATATCGCGCGCCGCAGTAGGCCCTTCAACCGGCACGCCGGCAACAACCATGCGCGCCAAAGGAAAACGTCGTCGAAAAGTTCGCAGAGCATCGTGCACCACTGCACC
>FR884637.1:71345-71887 GCA_000436075.1 Eggerthella sp. CAG:209
GTGCACCACTGCACCATTTGGGGAAGTAACAATGCCCACGGTAAGGGGAATACGCGGAATAGGGCGTTTGCGAGATGCGTCCATGAGCCCTTCGGCCTTTAGCTTTTCGGCCAACTGGGCTACCTGCTGGCGAAGAGCCCCCTCACCAGCAAGCTTGATACCGTAAACGTTGAAATCAAGCTTGCCAGAACGAGCGAATATGTTGAACTTGCCTGTTAACTCGACCTTAGCGCCGATAAACAACTTCACACCGCTGGTTTGATAGCGGTTCTTCCACATCAGGCACGTCATAACCGCACCCTCATCTTTGACCGTAAAGTACACGGCCTTGTAGCCAGGCTTATCGGAAAGTTCGCTGACCTCTCCCATTACGTGGAACGTATGGTTCTTCAGAATGGAATTTGCAATATTGGTAACTTCGGTAACGGAAAGGATATCCGATTCCCTCTTTGACGAGGAAGCGCCCCCTGCCCCGCTCACAGCAAACCCAGGATCGGCAGAACGATACGTTGCCGCACGCGCCGCAGCGCTCTTGGCAGCCG
>FR884637.1:71899-76428 GCA_000436075.1 Eggerthella sp. CAG:209
GGCAGCCGCAACCACATCGTCGTGGGTTGGGGCAGCCTGTCCACCTCGGGGCGAATCTATATAACCAAAGCCACTCATATCTGGCGTGCTGTCACGCGCCATGGGTTAATCCTCGTTATTAAACGCAGAGAGGTAATAGAGCAGCTGCAGAATCGAAACGAGAGCAGCAGCCACATAGGTAAAGGCGCACGCACGAAGCACATTCCAAGCACCGGCCTGTTCGCCACCGGGAATACCCGTTTCGGCCATATAGGACAACGCACGGCGACTAGCATTGAACTCCACAGGCAGCGTGACAATCTGGAACAAAACCGCAAAAGCATAGAACACAATTGCCAGGGTTACCAATCCAGCCATATTCAGGAAGATACCCACCAGAAGTAAAATAAACCACGTATTGGTGGCAAACTCAACCACAGGAACAAGAGCGCCACGCGCCTTCATGGGCGCATAACCCATTGCATACTGACATGCATGACCCACCTCGTGGCACGCTGTAGCAGTAGCAGTAATAGAAGAGCCATCAAAAACATCGTAAGAGAGCGTTACCGAATTGTCTTTAGGGTTAAAGAAATTCTGATCGGAACCACCACGATGCACCTGCACACCTTCAATTCCGTAATAGCTCAGCATGCCAACGGCAACCTGATAGCCCGTCATGTGGCTGGAATTAGGCACATGCGAGTACTTCTTAATCTGATGGTTAACATACCAGGTGGCAAACGCGCCAATCGCAACAGTAACAACCAGGATCAGCAAATAACTCATATGCATTGGATGGTCTCCCAATTAGCTCAAATTCGTACACTAAAGTCCAAAATAGGATAACGGCATTTATTCCGCTGATTTGCGAGGACGATCGATAACCAAGTTTCCGTCATCGAGTCGTAAAGAAAACTCACCGTTCAGAAACGCGGAAAGTTCCTTACCTACCACGCGATAGCGCCAACCAGTAAGCAATTCGCAATCTTCCTCATGGCCACGCGCAAGCTTCATGAGCTCATTTTGCGGAGCCAACGTTTGCGGAGCAATACGATTTTGGCGAGCACGTAGATGGACGATGGCGTTCATCAGATCTACCGCAATGTCGACATTGGCCTCGCTCTTGTGGGCCTTCTGAACTACAGGAAGATCCTCTTCCGCGCATTCCAACCCGCATTTGATGCACTTCAGCACAATACGACCTTCGGCAGGACGCAAGCTTTCACGCATGCCGCGCACCATGTACAACTCGTCCAAGGTTCGAGCTTCACGGCGACACGCTTCTACAATTTGCTCATCAGAAACAACCCATTTTCGAGGGATATTCGCTTTCTGGGCGCGCTCTTCACGCCAAGCAGCGAATTCCCGCGCTGCCGCAATTTGGCGAGGAGTGAGTTGGTTTACACGACGCAACTTGCGCCAGCGTGTACGTGGATCGATTTCGTACTTTTCGGGATTGGATATTTCCGCGAACGCATCATCCAACCAAGAAAGACGACCCTTTTCCTTCAAGCGACTAACCATATCGCGATAGATCTTAGGCAGATAGGTTACATCGTCTGCAGCGTATTCCACCTGCGAGTCGGAAAGCGGTCTTCGCGACCAATCGGTAAACGAATCCTTTTTCGGCAGAGTAACCCCACAGAAAGTATGGACCAGCGAAGCATACGACGCTTGCTGGGTTTTTCCCAACAATGCAGCAGCAACTTGCGTATCGAACACTGGCGTAGGAACAACGCCAGTTTCGTGATACAGGATTTCAATGTCCTGAGAAGAAGCGTGGAAAATCTTCATGATATTCGGGTCGGAGAGCGCTGGAGCCATCACCGACAGGTCGCGAATTCCCAGCGGATCGATAATGGCAACTTCGCCTTCGATAGCGATCTGCACCAAACAGAGCTTTGCGTAGTACGTTTTCTCGCGCAAAAACTCGGTATCTATAGCCATGTAGGGACTCTTGGCACAGCGCACCATAAAATCCCGTAAAGCAGCGTCGGTTTCGACGAGCATTGAACACCCTTCGTATCGTTTTATCGAACAACACCCGCGGTTATGCTCAGCCCATGGGCGTTTCGCTCCGCAAGCGGTCATATCATGTACCATTGCATGGTAACAAAAGGGGTGACCGTGAAAGTACTCGTCATACATAATCTACGCTCTGGCCTCCGCAACGGCGCGGTATATGACTTCATACGCAGTTACGCCGAGCAAGGCGACTCCGTTACCATCCGCTCTTTCGGGCCGGATACTGAACTTGCGCCACTGCTCGAGGATGCCGCCGAATACGACTTCGTGGTAGCGAGCGGCGGCGATGGAACCATCGCTTCGGTGAGCTACGAGCTTCGCAACACAGGGATTCCCATTCTTCCCTTCCCTGCCGGTACTGCAAATCTCCTGGCGCTCAACCTGTTCGAACCCAACGAATCGCACGCACTGTGCAAATTGGTAGACGAAGCGCTTACGCTCGACTTCGACATGGGCGAAATCGAAGCAACCGACGGCACAAAGCTTGGCTTCACCATCATGGCGGGTTGCGGATATGACGAGTTGATTATGCGCAACGCCACTGGCAATAAACACCTTCTGGGTGATATGGCCTACTTCGAAGCCGCCTTTTCCAACCCTAAGCCGCAAGTTTCCACTTTCACTCTCACTATCGACGGTGAAACCGTGGAAGTGTCAGGCATCGGTGTTGTATTGGCAAATTTCTCGAAGATACAGTTTGACCTTCAGGTAGCAGACGAAAATCTTCCCCGCGATGGGAAGCTCGATGTGGTTGTGCTGAAAACGGAAAACGCCATACAGCTCTTACCTACGCTTATGGCTAAAGTGTTTGACCACACGGGATCACTCGCAAAAAAAGTTGGCGGTCTTGAGATCTACCGCGGCAGAGAAATCCGCATCGATGCAGAACCTGCAATGCGGATCGAGTATGACGGTGAGCCCACCGAGGTCACAACGCCCATCATCGCCCGATCCCTTCCCGGGTCAGTGCGTTTTGTGGTGTCCGATGAATGCTACAAACATTTCAGCCACGAGCAATAAGCCTTTCAGCATATCGAATCCGATGCATCTTTAAACAAATAGCCCTTGGCTCATACGAGCCAAGGGCTATTTCATGATTGAGGGAATCAACGAGCCGAGCCTAAAGAATGACGCTAGGGCTTACGTGCTATATGGCTTCCTTGTTATTCGGATCCTTTTTCAAGTTTTCAGCTTCTATCAAAGCGTTTGCCAGCTGAATGGTGTCGGTGTTCTGGGGGTCGTAACCTCGAGCACGCATGATTTCGAGGTTCTTGCGCATCGTCCACTCCTGATAGTTCTTGTTGTAGCGCATCTGTATCACCTCGAGCACAATGGCAAAGACCATAGCGAAGTACACCATGAGCTTCTCTGCATGCATATCGAGCACTTCAATGCCAGAGTTGATACCCAAGCCGTCGAGCACCAGCAAAACGCCAATAACGGTAATGAATACCAGCGCCAAAATCTTCATTTCGGTATGGGTGTTGATGAAGTCGGAAATGGGATCGATGAACACCATCATAAGGAAAACTGCGAGCATAACCGCAATGATCATGACAATAAGGTGGTTCGCCAAACCAACAGCAGTGATTACGGAGTCGATGGAGAACACGATATCCATGACCATAATGGTGGCCACAGCACCAGCAAGTCCGATGGTTTTACGGGGCTTGTCCGCATCACCCTGACTTTCTTTTTCCTCTGAAAGTTTGAGCACATCACGGAGTTCCACAATGCCCTTATAGATCAAGTACAAGCCGCCCAAGAAGAGCACAAGGTCTCGGACCGAAAGGCCGAATTCAGCACCGTTGATATAGAGACCGGGAATAGTAAACAGCTTGTCGGTCATATGAACAAGGAACGAAGCGAAGCAGAGGAACACAACGCGCGAAACCAACGCGCCGAGCAGACCGAGCTTGCGACCGATATGCTGTTTTTCGGGAGGAAGTCGATCGCTGGTAAGAACGATGAACACTAGGTTGTCCACACCAAGCACAATTTCCAAAAACATCAGCGTAACCAAGCTGATCCATGCCTCTGGCGTGGCGAAGATCGAAAGATCCATTTGCACACTGCCTTTCTTTGTCCTTAACCCGACCATAAAAAAACTCACGGTACCTAGAAGCGGAACGAATGCTTCTAGGTACCGTGAGTCTCGTTATTGAAGACACGCCAGACTCGCAGCGAATGCAAGCCATGCTTGTTGACGGGCCACATATATTCTATGCCAACTACTCCCCCACAGGGTGTTGTTATCTTATCACGAAGCAACGCATCAAGCTCAATGTAGTGTCGCAACAAAAAAACATCACGGTTTGATCATGCCACCCGAACAATGAGTGAGTTGAAAAGGCAGAGCTCGATAGCAACCAATAAAGAAGGCGCCAGGGCGCCTTCCAAAAAAGCTAATTCATATACAATGTGGTACCCATATCCAAACCCCAAGCAGTAACCACATAGGGGTCGCACGATGCAGGACCATCCTCTTCGTTAGCCAAAGCTGCCATAAGGGTATGGCTGCC
>FR884637.1:76433-77779 GCA_000436075.1 Eggerthella sp. CAG:209
GGGTATGGCTGCCGAAATCGTGTAGATTGAAGGTGGTTCGCTGACCAACAGTACACTTGTGCACTTCGGCTGGTTCGGGATCGTTCGAAGTATCGCCGTCGGTCAAAAGGCCAGCCACATCGCCGTTGTACAACGCAACCGAAACTTCCTTGCCGTTCAGGTCCGTATTGGTGGAATTAATGCCAACATTGATCGTACCCGCAAGCGCCTGAAGGAAGAAATAACCAATCAGAACAATCAGCACTAAACCAAAGACCAACTTCAGCAGAAACATTTTCAGCGTCTGCCCGCCGGGAATGCCGTTTTCGCTTTTCTTCGCTACAGGCTTCGTTACACCAGAGCGAATTTCTGCCCTTCGGGCAATTTCAGCGCGAGCGGCTGCTACGCCCTCGGAAATGCTTTGGGATCCAGCATTTTCTTCTTCAGGATGGTTTTCCTCTTCATGCGCCATGCGCGTCCCCTTCCCCTCTTGAAACAAAGTTATTGTACCTGAAATGAAAGAAGCCCTTGCAGGTAACTGCAAGGGCTTCGATGTTTCAATGGAGCGGACGACGGGGTTCGAACCCGCGACCCCAACCTTGGCAAGGTTGTGCTCTACCAGCTGAGCCACGTCCGCGCGCAAGAAAGTATTATACGGAAACCAGTTTTACGCGCAACCCCTTTTTTGAAAAAATTTCAGGGGACTAAATCTCATAGTCGTAAGGCACGCAAAACCACACGACTCTGCCAATAACAGACAGGGTTTCACGTTCCCCATCCGCGTAATCAAATACCTGAGACTTATAGGTGGGGTCATTCGAATCAGGTTCTAGGGCAATTCCGTTATTTAGTTTTCGCACCCGCTTCACCGTCGCATTCGATGAACCAACGCTTACCGCATACACAGATCCGTCTACAACTTCCGAAGTGGGACAAACCAATGCATAGCTGCCGTTGGGCAGGACCCTATTCATAGATTCGCCCTTAACGCGCAAATAAAACGCTTTCGGATAACGCAGCAACAGTGCATTGGGCACAGGATGGATTTCCTCGATCTGAAGCATCTCGATGGGAGCACCCGCAGCAATAGATCCATACAAGGGAACAAATCCGAACGACGATCCAGACTCTGGATGCGCTTGCTGCAATACCCTGCGCGCGTACCCAAGCACCTGGCTATACACATCGTCCATAGTCAGGCTGGGCAAAGATTCAACGATCTTCACGGCATTGGAAAAACGCGGGATAGTCTGCCCGCATTCCCACGCGGAGACGGAAGTCTGGCTCACTTCCGCTATCGCTGCAAGCTGCTCTTGCGACAAACCGAAGTTACCGCGAATTGCATGAATGTTGTCGCCAATATAGTT
>FR884638.1:0-5201 GCA_000436075.1 Eggerthella sp. CAG:209
CCGTGTTCGTTATCTGCGGTATCTTGGGTACAGCAGTCGTAATTGCTTGCTTCTTCTTCCTTGAAGAATCTCCTCGTTGGCTGGCTATGAAGGGCCGCACCGACGAAGCGAACAAGATTTGCTGCGAATTTGAAGCCAGTGCCGAGAAAGTGACTGGTTCCAAGCTCGAGCCCGTAACTCAGGAAGAAATCCAGCGTCGTGTTGACGAGGGCGAGGTCAAGGAACTTCCTTGGGCATTCCTCTTCAAGAAGAAGATGCTTGCTCGTACCCTTACCGCAATGCTTCTTTGCTTCACGATGAACGTGCTGGTTTACACCATCATTTCCTGGACTCCTTCCATCCTGAAGGCGAATGGCTTCGATGTTCATCTGGCAACCACGATGACCGTTGTTATGCAGCTCGGTATTCCTGTTGGCGTTGGCGCTCTTACCTTCTACGTTGAGAAGGTTAACCGCAAGACCATCCTGATCGTAACCTACGTTCTGGTGGCAATCCTCGGTCCTATTTGGGCAATGCTCCCAACCGATCAGCCCGCGCTGGTAATGTTCTTCGGCTTCCTGATCTGCGTCTGCACCTTCACGAACTCCGTTACCACTTCGGCGATCTACCTGTCCGAGCCTTTCCCAACGGCCTGCCGTATCCGCGGCGCCGGGCCGTATCCGCGGCGCCGGTGTTGCTAACGCCTTCGGCCGCCTGGGTGGCATCCTGAGCCCTATGTGGATTGCGTTCTTCATGACCACCACTTTGGGTACCACCGGCTGCTACATCATTAACTCTGCGTTGGCCATCTTCACAGCAATCTGGCTGGCTATCTTCGGTGTTGAGACTCGTGGCCGTACGCTCGAGGAGATCACCAAGGGTCTGCTTGACGACTAGCTGACATACGCTGAGAAATCAGCCCTCTCTGGAACGGGGCCTGGGACGGCCCCGTTCTTTTTGATGAAGCTGTTCGGACATAGCAGCTGTGTAGTAAATACAGAGCCTTTCATCTTGGGTTATGATGCGAAAAGGATTGGGCTGAATTCTCAGAAGCGTCATTCGAGGGAAATTTACCTTGACTGATAAAAGGTAGAGAAGCGAATTATAGGAGGGGTTTGAATGAGTGCAGAAAATGCAAAGGAAATGGTTGAGCTTCTTGGTGATATCACGCAAGTGGGTATTGTCATCGAAGACATGGAAAAGGCCAAGGCGGGTATGTTAAAGGTATTTGGCCTCAAGCCCGATGCGGAAAGCGACAATCTCTACAAGAAGACGTGGTATCGCGGAGAGATTATCGATGCGCCGGTAAAAGCCGCATTCTATAACCAGCTGAATGTTCAGTTGGAATTTTTGCAGCCGGTGGGAGATACCGACACCATTTGGCACGACTATCTGGATGAGGGTTTCCGCAAGCATGGTCATGCCCTTCATCATCTACGCTTTGACGTTGAAGACAACGACGAGGTTACTAAAGCCATGGAGGAACGCGGTATTGCCAAGTATATGGAAGGCAAATCGCTCGTTGACCCTACAGCGACGTTTACGTACTACGACTCTGTGGAGGCCCTGGGCTTCATCATTGAGGCGGTAACCAAGTCCAAGAAGTAGGTTTCTTTCGCGTGCCCTTTCTAATGACTTAGCTCTTTTGAGCTAACCTTAAAGATCAATTTTCTTAATGAATAAATTCGATTCTGTAAGCTCACGACGTATGTCGTGAGCTTTTCTTATTGTGAAACATAATTAGAAACCTATGGTTTACCACCTAAAACCATACTATTGCGTTATGTAATAGTTAGCTCTTGAGCAGGAGTTAACACTATTGGATTCAACTGAAGCCCGACCGCATAATCAAAGTTGTCAGAGGGGATAACACCTAAGGAAGGGGATTCTGATGGATAAGATCAAGCTTGCGGTTCTCGGTTTGAACCAGGGCTCTAAAATTGCTCGTGATGCAAAGGCAAACCCGGAAATCGAACTGGTTGCTGTTGCTGGTTTTGGCGATCACGATGTAAAGGTTGCGGAAGAACTCGGCGTTCCTCTGTATAACGACTATACGTTGCTTCTCAAGCAGGAAGACCTGGATGCAGTTGCTATTGCGCTGCCTAATACGCTCCATGTTCAGTCCACCGAGTTGGCTCTTGCCGCCGGTATCAAGAACATCTTGCTCGAGAAGCCCATCGCAAACACCGTTGAAGAGGCGGAGCACATCATCAAGATCTGCGAAGACGCTGGTGCAACGCTCCTGGTTGGCCATCATCGCCGCTCTTCCAATCGCTACCAGCTGCTTCGTCAGGTTATCGACTCCGGCAAGCTGGGCAAGATCGTCGGCATTCAGTCGAACTACGCTATCGCAAAGCCTCACGAGTACTTTGATGTTGAATGGCACACAAAGAAGGGCTCGGGCCCGCTTCTGATCAACGCTATCCACGACTTCGACGATTTGAACTTCGTAACAGGAATGAAGCCCACCAAGGTATACGCTGCAGCCCGCAACACCATTCGGGGTAACGAAGTTGAGGACTCCGTATCCGCTGTTGTTGAGTATGAGGGCGGCGTAACTGCTAGCTACTTTGTATCCGATGGCACCCCTGGTCCTTGGAACTATGACTTGGCAGCCGAGGAGAACACTTTCTTCACCATGTGCCCTGGTGAAAACAGCATGCGCGTATTCGGCACCAAGGGTTCGTTCGGCTTCCCGAATATGGATCTGTACTATCAGGACGACGACGCCTACGGTTGGTTGCAGCCCATCAAGCACGAGCACTTCGACGTTGAGAAGAACGATCCGATGACTGCTGAGCTCGAGCACTTCGTAGATCTGTGCTTGGGACGCGAAACCACTCCGCGTTGCACCGGCGATAATGCGCTCGATACCCTCAAGGTAATCAACGCAATTCAGAAATCTGCCGAAGACGAAACTCCGGTGAAGCTCTAAGCCTTCTCTCTGGTGTGCTTTGCTCTATCTACTCCAGGCAAAGCATGGCTATTGCCCCTCCCGGGCTACCACCCAACAAGCCCGGGAGGGAATTACCTCCCTTTTAAATCTCTTTATTACCTTTGGGGTTTCAACACCCCTAATCATTTGCTTGCTCCGAAGGTGGTGGGCGTTGCACGAAGCCCACCACCTTCTCTCCTGAAAGGATAATGTCATGGGAATCGACATCAACATCTCCGGCGCAACTAAACTCGTTGGCCTTGTAGGCTCTCCCGTTGAGCATTCTATGTCTCCAGTAATGCACAGCGATTCGTTCCAGAAGATGGGCGTGAATGCGGTTTACACGGCATTTGATGTGACGCCCGATAAGCTTGCCGATGTCGTTAAGGGCTTGGCCGAAATGGGTGCGGTTGGCTACAACGTAACGATGCCCTGCAAAACATGCGTTGGTCAGTACCTTGACGAGCTGACCCCTGCAGCAGAGCTGATGGGTGCCGTTAATACCGTTGTTATTAAAGACGGTAAGTCTATCGGCCACAACACTGACGGTGCTGGCTTTGTTGAGAACCTTCGTCGCCATGGTTTTGATCCTGAAGGCAAAGTAGTAACCATTGTTGGTGCTGGTGGTGCAGGTTCTGCAATCTTCACCCAGCTTGCTCTTGATGGCGTTGCTTGTGTAAACGTCTTCAATCTTAAGGACGATTTCTGGGCTGCAACTCGTGAGCGTGTTGTTGATCTATCTCACAAGACGGGCGTTCCTATGGTTTTGAACGACCTCGACAACAAGGAACAGCTTGCACGTGCCGTGAAGAACTCTCAGCTCTTCATCAATGCAACTCGTGTTGGCATGCCCCCGCTGGACAACGAATGCACCATCGACGAAGAAATGCTGCATGATAACCTGTTCGTTGCGGACACCGTCTACGATCCGCGTGAGACCAAGCTCATCAAGATGGCAAAAGCCCATGGCTTGGAAACTGCTCCTGGTATCGAGATGCTTCTGCAGCAGGCGGCCCTAGGTGAAAAGATCTGGTTCGATATCGAGATGCCGACCGACTATATCGAGGAGAAGTACTTCTAGTTCTCGTTCTCGTATTTAGATTGAGCCCCGGCGTCAATGACGTCGGGGTTTTCTTCTTTATCTGCAGGTAGAATCATTCATTTGATGATTGATCTACGGATAATTCATAACTTTTCTGTTCAGATAATCTACAATCGGTTCGAAAGAATTAAAACTCAGCATTAAGGAGACTTTCAGATGAGGCTTGATTACCTGAGGTACTTCGATCATCTAGCTGAGGTATTAAACTACACTCGTGCAGCCGAAGATCTCTTCATTGCGCAACCGACACTTTCGGTGGCTATTAAGCGTATGGAAAAAGAGCTCGGTATCAAGCTGTTTCAGCGCAGTGAAGGCTCAACGCGCATCGAGCTTACCGAAATGGGTAAGGCGTATCACGAGTATGTTGCGTTGGCGTTGAAGGACTTGGACAAGGGGCTGCGCATTGCTCGTGAAATTCAGGGGGAGATGAATTCTTCGGTTCGCGTTGGAACGATCTATGCCATGCAGGGGCGTTTTTGGTCCGAGGCTATTGAGTCTTTTATCTCTTCTTCGCAGGTAAAGCCTCAAATTGCTATTGAGCAGGCATTTTCTCCAGAATTGACTCAGCGCTTGCGCAAGGGCGACATCGATGTAGCGTTTTGCTCTCGTGTAGAAGGGTGCGACGATTTCAACCATGTATTGGTGTGGTCGCAGCCGCTTGTTTTGGGCGTTCATAAGGACAGCCCCCTTGCAAAGCGAAAGAGCATCAACCTTTCTGAGCTTGGCGGCAAGGAAGTGCTTACCTACAGCTCTTCTTCTCCGACCGATTCGTCTATCACGAAGCTTCTGCCTTTGGACAGCATGAATCTGCGTCGTGAGTATGCAGACGAGATCACTATGTGTTCGCTGGTAACTTCGAGTAAAGACAAAATGGCGCTCTTTTGCTATTCCTTCTTGGTTTCGGCTTTCCAAGATGTTGTCTGCTTGCGCATCAACGACCTACCTGCTGACTTCCACAAGGTGTACTTGACCAGCCGAAGGGAAACGCACCCTAAAGTGGTAGATGACTTCATCGAGTTCATGAGCGCCTACCGATTCCCCAACATCATGTCTCAAGAATAGGCGCGCAGTTCGACTTTGATTTGGACTAGGGGCTCTAGGTGGGACATGCCGTGCTGAAGTGCCCGAGCTCTGCGGTTGTAGATGCCGGTTTGCTTTTTCGCCCCGCCGACTGGCAGCAGCGGG
>FR884638.1:5209-12793 GCA_000436075.1 Eggerthella sp. CAG:209
CCCGCCGACTGGCAGCAGCGGGCGGGGCTTTCGCGGCGGTAAACGGCTTGTATGGTGGTCATTGCGTTTGGTTTGAGGGGCGCAGGTGGGCAATTTGTCCCAAGATGACCGATATTCGGTGGAAATCCGCATCGATTTCTGGGTAAAATCGCAACTTTTCGGAAAAAAATACCCAATCCCGAATTACTGACCGTCCCAACAGGAACCAAGGATACCGATACTGAATAAGGTAATGTTATTTGCCTTGAGTGCAGCGTGCGCGGTCTTCCGACAGCTTTCACAAGGTGAATTTCATGGGTTTGTGATAATGGAAGGAGAACAGTCTGTATGTCCACTACAGATAAACTCAACGGCTTCGGCCCTCTCGCAGGCGTCAAAGTTGTAGAACTCTGCGAATGGGTTGCCGCTCCTGCTGCAGTACGCTGCCTGTCCGAAATGGGCGCTACCGTCATCAAGACCGAGCCCCTGCACGGCGACGCTCAGCGCACCCAGGGTCCTGGCTTCGGTTGCGAAAAGAACGACTACGAAGATCCTACGTTCGACCTGAACAACACGAACAAGGACCTCGTTGCCATCAACCTCAAGGACGAGGACGGCATGAAGTTCATGAAGAAGCTTCTTGCCGATGCTGACGTTTTCGTTGTAAACCTGCGCGACAAGGCTTTGAAGAAGCTTGGCCTCGACTGGGAAACCATCCATGCTGAGTTCCCTCACCTGATCTGGGCTCAGATGCGCGGCTATGGCGAATTCGGCCCCGAGAAGGATTCTCCTGGTTATGACGCAGTATGCTGGGCTGCTCGTGGTGGTGTTGCCAACGTTTTCCGTGAGAAGGATCAGTCTCCTGCTATCGCTCCTCAGGCATTCGGCGACAACAACGCTGCATGCATGCTGGCTGGCGGTATCTGCGCTGCTCTGTTCAACCGCACCCGTACCGGCGTGGGCGACAAGGTTGTAACCAACCTCTATGCTGCCGCCATCTTCGCATCCGACATCGGTATTTGCGCTCAGCAGTTCGGCGCTGACTATCCTAAGTCTCGCACCGACGTTCCTAACCCCTTCAACAACACTTATCGCACCTCTGACGACAAGTGGATTTACATCTGCATGCCTCAGTACGACAAGTACTACGCAATGATGATGGAGCTCTTCGGCCGTCAGGATCAGGTAGACAACGTTGATACCCGTGACCTGTCTCACCTCAAGGCTTCCGGCAAGAACAAGGAAGTTATCGGCTGGCTCGAAGAGGCATTCGCAAAGCAGCCGTTCGAGTACTGGATGGAGCAGTTCCGCGAGCATCAGGTACCGGCCCAGAAGCTCTTCCGCTTCCCCGACATCCTGCGCGACGAAGAGGCTTACATCAACGACTCCCTGCGTACTGTTGAATACGACGAGTTCGGCAAGCATGCTCTGCCCATGACTCCGCTTCGCTTCGAGTCTGCTGGCGATCCTCCGGTTATCCTGGCAAAGCCCATCGGCTACCACACCAAGGAAATCATGGAGAAGTATGGTTACTCCGCAGAAGAAATTGCTGCTATCGAGGAAAAGGGCGGCGTAGGCATCTACCACGGCGAGCCTATCCCCGACACCATCTTCAAGTCCAAGCGCCAGGAGGCTGGCGACGCAGCTTGCACTTGGGAATAAGCTGAATTCATAGTTGCTTATTAAGAAAGGCCACCTTCGGGTGGCCTTTCTTTTTTTGATGAGCTTTTCAAGCTTCAGCATATTGGCAAGAATCTGGAAAGCTCGATTCTCGCCAATTAACGAATTTCAACAATTTTGCCGGATTTCGCCGATTCGATGGTCGCATTAATAACCTTAAGAGAGGCAAGCCCCTGCTCTCCGGTGCAGCGTGGGGTGCTGGCTCTTCCGGCGCACAGATCGATGAAATGCAGTATTTCCGATTCCATAGGATTGTTTGGCTCGACGCTGAATACTTCCTTCTCGAGTGGGTGTCGCCAGCCATATTCTTCGTCTTTGTCGGATGGGTAATGATAGAAGGTCATGGACGGGAATCCGAATGAGCCCTTTGTGCCGAAAATATGCATCGAATCTGGGCCAAGCTCCTGTGCCCACTGTTCGTTTTCCCCTGCTAGTAAGTCGTAATTCCACGGAGAGGGCGTGCCGTCTGATATGAAGTACGTTGCGGTAGCGCCTCCCTCGAACTCGAACAGGGCCGACACGGAATCTTCTGCATTGTAGCCTCTAATAGTGTTGCGCTTTGCGGCATATACCCTTGTAGCCTTCATGTTCAAGACGTTGTTCAAATCGTCGAGGTCGTGAATGGCGTTGACCGGCAAGATGGCCCCCTCGGGCTCTTTATGCCATTCTGCATCCCAGTAGTGCTTTTCTTTTGCGATCGCAAAACTGCTCTGGATGCCAATGATGTCTCCAAGTTTCCCTGTTGCGAGGAACTCCTTGAGAAAGAGAAACAAGTTCGAAGAGCGACGGTGATGGCCGATTAAGAGTGTCGCGTTGTGTTCGTTGCAGCAATCGATTATCGCTTGACCTTCTTCCGGCGTGTTGGCGATGGGCTTTTCAAGGAGAATATTCTTTATACCAGCCTCGCAGCAGGCTTTTGTTGCGGAAAGATGGAGGCTGTTTGGAAGGGCGATAGCCACTCCGTCGAGCGTCTCGTTTGCAAGAAGATCGTTGTAGTCTTCATAGAGCTTTGCTCCAACTTCGCTCGCCACATCGATTGCTTGTTGGCCAAATCCTGCGACTGCCGTTAGTTCGACTTCATCGTTTTCCTTGAAAAGGCGAGCGATTCGTGCACCCTGGTTTAAACCGAGTACAGCCATTTTGATTTTGCTCATAACTCCCCCTATATGTTGGCTATGTGATCCCCTGTGCTTAGGATAGGGGGGACGACAGGTACAAACCAGTAAATACTGTTTATTAAATATTGAGAAACATAATAAGCAATAGCCGATGGATGGGATGATATGGGGAAATAGTTATAGTTGCAGGATTGCCCCTAATGTTCGAATTGGGTAATAACGAATTAATCTATGCTGCCGAAGATTCATTTCGCTCATCTCCTGTTGTGCGCAAATGGAGCTCGACCGTCCATTGTTGCCTAGCTTCTCATTTTTGCAATGGAGGTTTTCCCTGATATCCAATTTGTAAGGGGATAGTTTGACGCTGAAAAGAATTGTTCTGTTCCGAAATGACTATTTTGCTCTTGGAATTGGAAACAATTCGCATGGCTACTATATTTGAGGTAGGGAGAAGATTAACGTGAACAGTACCAGCAGACGTTTATCTTATTAATTTAAGGAGGGCGATCATGGGGATTGATTTGACTGTTTCAGGGGAAACAAAGCTGACGGGTCTCGTCGGTGGGTCGGGGATTACCAGTTCTTTTTCCCCGCGTATGCACACTGCTTCTTTTGCTGAGGTTGGTGTTGACGCGGTGTATTTGAGCTTTCCGATCACACCAGAAATGCTTGGTGACGTTGTGCGCGGGCTTCAGGATATTGCCGTTGGATACAACGTAACGATGCCGTACAAAACCTATATCTGTGAACTTCTTGATGGGCTTTCTCCCGCTGCAAGGCTTATGGGCGCTGTAAATACCGTTGTTGTCAAGGATGGAAAATCGTACGGTCATAATACCGATGGTGCTGGTTTCAGCGAAAACCTCCGTCTGCATGGGTTCGATCCTTCTGGGAAAAAGGTGACGATCGTTGGCGCTGGTGGGGCTGGTTCTGCTGTTTCAACCCAACTTGCCCTTGATGGAGCTGCCTCGATTTCAATTTTCAACATACGTGATGAGTTTTGGGACAAAACCATAACCCGCATTGAGTCGCTTACAAAAGAGACGGGGGTAAAAGTTACTCTGAGCGATCTTGCCGAGAGGGATCATCTTGCTTCCTCCATTGCGGATTCCGACTTGTTTGTTAATGCGACTCGTGTTGGTGCTGGCGACTTGATTGATCAATGCGTGATCGACGAAGACATGCTCCATGAAGGTCTTACCGTTGCCGACACGGTTTACAACCCTGTTGAATCGAAGCTGATCAAGATGGCGAAAGCTCATGGTCTTGCGGCATATGGCGGCTTGGGCATGCTTCTTCAGCAAGCTGCTCTTGCTGAGAAGATCTGGTTTGGAACAGATATGCCCATTGAACTTATTCAAGAAAAACTGTTCTCGTAACGTGCCTCTCTTCTCCTCGAAAGGCCACCTTCGGGTGGCCTTTCTTTTTTGTGTCGAGAAGATGACGAAAGAACGTTTTGAATAAAGTCCGTGTTCGGACTAACTATACTGCTCTTCTAAGATAGTCCGACATCGGACGAAAGGAACAGAGTGGACGCTGAAAACAAAAGCGAAGAAAGCGTGATGGATTTTTTCACGCCTCTTCTTGCTCGGTTTGACAAAATCTATTATGACCTGGCTAAACGCCACGGTGAATCCTACTTTGGCATGTGGGTGCTTGAAGAAATTGGAGATAAGCCAGAAGGGGTAACCCAAAAACAGTTGTGCGAGATTTTGTACTCGCCCAAGCAAACGGTGAATTCTCTCATTGCGTCCTATGTGCGCCGTGGTTTGGTGGAAACAAAGCCCAATAGCAGCGACGGAAGAAGCAAGCTCCATGTGCTTACTGCGGCGGGCAAGGAAAAGCTCGATGCAATTCGCCGCGATGAGCGCATGCTCGGAATCTATTCGTTGGATGGAGTGAGCAGGGAAGAACTCGACCAGGTGCGAAGGGTTTTGTGCGGTATTGCCGATCGTTGCACTCAGGGAATTGCGTTTCTTAACGCCAATGAGCCCTTTCCTTGGGAAGGCGGGGAATAGGCGTGGCCATCGAAGAAGCAAGCACTAAAAGTTCGGTGCTGGCGCATGAGCCTTCGCGGCATACTGTGATCGCCGTATTTGTGGCACTCATGGTTTGCGAGGTTATTGGTTCGCTTGATCAGACCATTGTGTCCACGGCCCTTCCAACCATTGTGGGCGATTTGGGCGGCGTTAACCATATGCTATGGGTTATCGCGGCCTATGTACTGACATGCACAATCACTATGCCGATATATGGCAAGATGGGCGATATGATTGGCAGGAAAGGCCTGTTCATCATTGCATCGGTGTTGTTCCTGGTCGGTTCGATCATGTGCGGTGCCGCAAGCGACATGGCGATGCTCATTGCCGGTCGTGCGGTTGCTGGCTTGGGCGATGGTGGCTTGATGGTGCTTTCCCAGGCAATCGTGGCCGACATCGTTCCTGCGCGTAAACGTGCCCTGTATTTGAACATTATGGGGATCGGCTGGGCGGTGCCTATGCTGGTGGGTCCCCTTTTGGGCGGAGTCTTCACCGATTTGGTTAGCTGGCGTTGGGCGTTCTGGATGAATATTCCGCTTACGGTGTTCTCTATTGTTATTTCGGCGGTGCTGCTACCTACGTACTGCAAACGCGAATCTCTTGCGAACTTTGATTATTGGGGTATTGCATTTGTTGCCGTTGCGGTATGTTCGCTCACCTTGGCAACATCGTGGGGCGGCGTTGAGCATGCCTGGAATAGCCCTGTTATTATTTGTCTGGTTGCCGCTGCGGTTTTGTTTTCTGTGCTGTTTGCTGTTGCCGAGGCTAAGGCAAAGCACCCCATTATGCCATTGTTCCTGTTCAAGAACAGGAACTTCATGCTCACCACGATAGGTGGGTTTATCATCCTTTTTGCTACGATGGCTGCCATGTCGTACCTGCCCACATATTTCCAGATCGCCCACGGCTTGAGTGCCACGGCGGCAGGATACATGCAAGTGCCTACGAGTATTGCGTATCTTATCGCTTCGACCATTTCGGGTGTGCTGATCAGCAAGAGTGGGCGTTACAAAAAGCTGATGGCGGTGAGCTTCGCCATTGCAACCGTGGGAACCGTTCTTATTGCGACGCTAACTGCCGATACTACGGTGGTGCTGGCGGGACTCTATCTGGCTATTATGGGTTTTGGCATGGGATTGAGCTTCGAGGTGCTGGTGCTCATTGTTCAGAACGAGTTTCCGTCGGACATGGTTGGAGTTGCAACCAGCGCCACGAACTTCTTCCGCGAAATCGGCACTACGCTCGGTGCTTCTGTTGCTGGTGCCTTGTTTACGGCCAATATTGCAAGCCAGATGGCAGACAAGTTAGCTCCTTTTGGCGGAGTTGCCGCATTGGGCTTTGATGCCAATTCGCTTACCCCCGCACTGGCAAGAACCTTGCCCGATGAGCTGCAGCACGCGGTTGCCGTGGCGTACAACGATGCCCTGATGCCGGTGTTTCTGCTTATGGTTCCCCTAACGGTAGTAGCTGGCCTGCTTATGATTGCGCTGAAAGAAAAGCCGCTCGCAGATTCGCTTCGCGATCAAGGCTCAGAGTAGCGGGTTACGCCCGTTTGGTTTCGGTAAGCCGCGTATAGGCAATTGCCTGATTCATTTCTGCGGCAAAGGAAAAAAGCGCTATGTCATGGGTTTTGAGGACGTGTGCCTTCCCTTTGCCGTCAATTCGCGTTTTTGCCGTGCCAAGCCGTTATTATGTTCAATAGGGATTACTCTTCTCGGGCAAAGCGCGCAATGCTGCCTGGTATGAAGTTGGTTTTTAAGGAGAGGGTTTATGGATATCAAGCTTAATTATCGTGAGCAGGGTGATGGCTACCCGCTGATTCTTCTGCACGGCAACGGCGAAGACAGCAGCTGTTTTAGGCATCAGCTGGAGTATTTCTCCAAAGAGTATCGCGTTATTGCTATCGATACGCGCGGCCAGGGAGAATCGCCTCGCGGAACTGCCCCTTTTACCTTCGAGCAGTTTGCTCAAGACCTGGAAGATTTCATGGACGAGCATGGCATTTTCCGTGCGAACATCCTGGGCTTTTCCGATGGCGGCATCACCGCGCTTATCTTTGCACTCACGCGTCCCGAGCGCGTGAATAAGCTGATCCTGAACGGTGCCAACCTTGATCCTGAAGGCGTGGTTGAGCCCTTACGCACAAAGATTCAGGAAAAAGCGAAGGAAGCTGCGCAGACTAAGGACGAAAGTGCCGAAAACATGCAGCGTTATGAAAACCTGCGCCTTATGGCAGAGCAGCCCTCTATCGATCCGAAGGAACTTTCCAAGGTCGAAGCTCCTACTTTGGTTATTGTGGGCACGCAGGATTTGATTGAAGGCGCTCACACCAAGCTTATCTACAGCAGTTTGCCCAACGCTGAATTGGTGTTCGTCCAGGGCGATCATTTCATTGCTTACGATAATCCTGTTGCGTTCAACGAAGCGGTGGATAAATTCCTCAAAGAGTTTTAGCTTGGGTATCGAAAAGGCTGTATGCAAGCTGGGCCTTGAATGTGCGTAGAACCGGTTCTTAAACGGTAGAAGGCTGAATTAGTTGGTCTTTATTGAACGACCCCGATACCGAATCGGGGTCGTTCCTTTTGTGTTTGCGTGCACCGTGGTTGCCTGAGGCAATGGAGTCGATCTGCTCTTTTGGGCTGTTTATGATCTGGTTATGCGTGCAAGCGAGCAATAAGATCCGCCATGTCGCGCCCGAGCTGCTTTGCCATGGGCACGGCGATAGGGTCTTCCTCAACGCTGCGGCGCCAGCGCGGCTTGCCGTCCTT
>FR884638.1:12841-13456 GCA_000436075.1 Eggerthella sp. CAG:209
GCCCGATCCGATAACAGGCCCAGCCGGACGTGGATGGACAACCAGCATTTCATGAGTGGTGAAGAAATTTTCCAGAACATGGTTGGTTGCTTCCGCTCCGCAATTGTCCAAACCTGCCATGGTAAGAAAGCCGCCCACTTTGCCCTTCAGTTGATTCTCAACCATGTGAAGTGGGCGGGTGCGGTCGATAAAACACTTGGTGCGAGCGGTGACGTTTCCGAAGTAGTCGGGCGAGCCCAAAATGACCCCATCCGCTTCTAGCATCTTTTCTTTCAGCTCGTCCATATCATCGGATATGGGGCAGATAGGCTTGCCAAGGCAGCGATTGCATCCATTGCAGTATTCGATGTTGAGCTCCGAAAGTTCGATCAATTCGGTCTCGGCGCCTCTTGCCTTGGCTTCTTCAAGCGCGAGGTTCAAAAGGAAAGCGGTGTTCTGTCCAGCGCGGTGGCTTCCGTTGATTGCCAGTATCTTCATGATGGCACCTCTCTTTTTGTGGGCTTTTCTCATTGTATCGGGCGGGGGGGGTAATTTCGCTCAATTGCTGAATGCGCGAAGAAGCGTGGGGGGGTGTTCCTATAGTTCCGTCAAGAGGGATTCGTCCTTTCGATGGGT
>FR884639.1 GCA_000436075.1 Eggerthella sp. CAG:209
CGCCCCGGGCAAGGGAGCGACGGCGCAAATCAGTGAAACAGGCGGGCAAGGCAGCAAGGCCGAAAACTGCAGCCCTTCTATTCTTCAGAGAGGAAATCGAAGGCATACTGCGCTGCAGCAAGCGAGCCACCCACCAGAACGCTTTCGTCGACGTTGTAGAAACAACTGTGCTGCGGATACGTTGCGCCCACTTCCGGATTACGGGCACCAATAAACACGAGCACGCCGGGAACCTTTGCCAGGTACTCGGTGAAGTCTTCACCCGAAAGCGTACCCTCGTAATGGCAAAGCGCCTCTTCGCCAAGAACCTTTGCAATGGCGTTTTGCGCACGTGCGGCGCAAGCCTCGTCGTTCACCAGGCACGAATTGCCGTACGTCCACTCGAATTTCGCGGTTGCGCCATACGAAAGCGCCACTTCTTCAACCACGTGGGCCATGCGCTCCTTGATGTAATCGCGCACTTCGGGCGTGAACGAACGAACCGTACCCGTCAGGTACGCTGTGCCCGCCATGATGTTTCGCGCAACACCGCCATGGAATTCGCCAATCGTGATAACCGCGGGATCGAACGGGGAAACGTCGCGGCTAACGATAACCTGCAACGCGTCGATAACCGCTGCGCCCACAACGATGGCATCGACACCCTTGTGGGGCATGGCACCATGCGCACTAGCTCCCGCAACATCAATGCGGAACCAGTCGCAATTCGCCATGCGCGGCCCCGCTTCGGCGGAAATGGTACCCGCTTCCACTTCGCTCCAAATATGAGCAGCATAAATGGTATCCACCCCATCGAGCGCACCTTCAGCAATCATCTTGCGCGAACCGACCGATATCTCTTCCGCCGGCTGGAACAAGACACGCACCTCGCCATGCAATTGGTCGCGAATGCCCAAAAGCAGATGAACAGCGCCGAGCATCATTGCCATGTGACAGTCGTGGCCACAGGCATGCATAACCCCTTCGTTCCGCGACGCGAAGGGGAGCTTCGTCTGCTCCAAAACGGGCAACGCATCCATATCGGTTCGAAGCGCAATGCGACGGCGCGGCTTGCCCTCTTCGTCATACGCATCGGGCGCGGTACCTTTGATGGTGGCAATGAGCCCCGTTCCCCCCGCTCGCACATATTCGATACCAAGCTTATCGAGCTCTTCGGCAATCGTGCGTGAAGTGGAGACCTCACGAGCGCTCAATTCGGGATACGCATGGAAGTGGCGCCGACGCTCGATAACGTAAGGCTCGAGCTCTCGCGCGTGGGCTTTCAACTTCTCGGTTACGTTTGCCGATTCGGTGGCATTTGGGTTGCTGCAGGTCATAATGGCCGCCTTTCGATTCTCCTCATCAGACTACCACGACTGGCACCTACGGCAGCATCGAAACAGTGCGCGTAACACTCCGCGTAACACGAGCCGGCGCAATCGGCACCCAGACGAGCGCAGCCAACACCTGCTGCAATGTATGCAGCTTTAGAAAAAACGATGAACACAAGCATACTTCTTAATTTTCGTTTACAATTCTGAACGTATTGTCGTTTAGCGGTCGAACTAACCCCATGAACGGGCGTTTACCGCACGGTCGAAAGGCGCATCATCCCTATGATGAAGCGAACCAAGATCATCTGCACCCTGGGTCCCGCCGTGGACTCTGAGTCAGCATTGAAAAATCTTGTGCTAGCAGGCATGGACGTTGCCCGCTGCAACTTCTCACATGGCTCCCACGCCGAGCATAAAGCGCGCATGGACCGCCTGAAAAAGGTCCGTCGCGAACTGGACGCACCCTGCGCCCTCATGCTCGATACGAAAGGGCCCTCTATCCGCACCGGAAAGCTTGAGGGCAACGAGCCCGTGCTGCTCCGCGCGGGCGACAACTTCTTCCTCACCGAAGATAACATCGCCGGCACTTCCCGCCGCGTGCATCAAACGTTCAAAGGGCTCTATAAGTATGTTGAACCCGGCACCATCATCCTTATCGACGACGGCCTAATCGAACTCGCCGTCGATCGTATCCTGGGGTCCGACATCCAATGTACCGTTCAGAACTCCGGCATGCTCGGCGAATGCAAGCAGCTGAACCTGCCTGGCACCAACGTTCCGCTGCCCGTTATGACCGAGCAGGACAAGGAAGACCTCCTGTTCGGCATTCAGCAGGGCGTCGATTTCGTAGCAGCATCATTCGTAAGCTGTGGCGAAGACGTGCGTGCCATTCGCGCTTTCCTCGCAGAAAACGGCGGCGAAAGCATTCGAATCGTAGCGAAAATCGAAAACGCGCATGCAGTAGATCACATCGAAGAAATCATCGAAGTCTCCGATGCCGTGATGGTTGCCCGCGGCGACTTGGGCGTAGAGGTTCCCTCTAACCAGGTTCCGCACTTGCAGAAGAAGATCATCAAAGCCTGCAACCGCGCCTACCGTCCGGTTATCACCGCCACGCAGATGCTCGATTCCATGATCCGCAACCCCCGCCCAACGCGCGCAGAGGTTGCCGACGTGGCAAACGCCATCTACGACGGAACCGATGCCGTTACCCTTTCCGGTGAAACCGCCATCGGTATGTATCCAGTTCCCGCAGTACAAACCATGGCACGCATTGCCGAGGCAAGCGAATCGCATATCTACGACGAAGGCTCCATCCCCAACCGCAACGCAGAGCAGAAGAGCATTTCCGCTGTTGTAGGCTTGGCTGCCGTAACCGCCGCAGAAAACGTGGGCGCTTGCTGCATCGTTACCCCTACGATGACCGGCCGCACGGCCCGTATCGTTTCCAATTACCGTCCGAAGATGCCCATCTATGCGGTAACCACTTCGGAAGAATACCGACGCTCTTTGCAGCTGAACTGGGGCGTTACGCCGCTTTTGGGCAAAGTTGTTGGTGACGCCTCGTACGTTCTTGAGCAAGCTCGCAGCGTCGTTGTGAAAAAGAACTTCGTGAACAAAGGTGATATCTGCGTGTTCACTTTGGGAGACCGCACCACTTCTCCCCGCATCAGCCAAACGGGCGACGCTGTAAGCTTCGACCCAACTGCGCCTTCGCCGCGCCCCACCAACGTAATGCAGATCGTGCAAATCGGCGTTGAAGCAGAGGGGGATAACTAATGGAAATCAAAACCAACTGCTATGCCGCCGTCGATATCGGCGCCTCTTCCGGCCGCGTGGTAATCGGCGAGGTTACTCCGCAAGGAACCATCGAGCTTACCGAGATCCATCGCTTCGATAACATCCAGAAACGCTCCGGCGGTCACGACTGCTGGGACGTGGATATGCTGTTCCGCGAAACCGTTGCGGGATTGGCAAAATGCAAAGAAGCAGGCTATGCGCCCAAAACCGTGGGTATCGACACCTGGGCGGTCGACTTCGTGCTGCTCGATGCCGAAGACAACATGCTCGGTGATGCGGTAGCCTACCGCGATGAGCGCACCAGCGGCATGTACGCCGTGGCAGATGCTATCGTTTCGCCTGATGAGGTGTATCGCCGCACGGGTATTCAGCGCCAGCCGTTCAATACCATCTATCAGCTGCTGGCGCTCCAGCGTGAGCACCCCGAACAGATTGAAAACGCTGAAACGTTTTTGATGATCCCCGACTACCTGGCCTTCCTGCTAACCGGCACCAAGGCCAACGAATACACCAACGCTTCCACTACATGCCTGATGAACGCGCGCACCCAGCAGTGGGATGAAACCATCCTGGAGGCATTCGACATTCCGCGCAGCATGTTCTGTGATGTGGTTATGCCTGGCACCGATTTGGGTGCCGTCGCCGCTGAAATCGAAGGAGCAATCGGCTACCCCACACATATCATCGCGCCTGCCACGCATGACACGGGCAGCGCTTACCTGGCTGTTCCCGCGCGCGATGCCGATGCGGTGTTCCTTTCTTCGGGCACCTGGAGCTTGCTGGGCGTTGAAAACGAAGGCCCCATCACCTCAGATGCCTCCCGTTTCCAGAACTTCACCAATGAAGGCGGCTTTGAGCTGCGCTTCCGCTTCTTGAAGAACATCATGGGCCTGTGGATGATCCAGTCTATTCGCCGCGAGCTGAACGGCGTTTCCTACGTAGAGGGAAAAAACACCCATCAGCAAACCGACGAAGACGAGCTGCCCCCCTTCACGCATGAGGCAATCGAGTGGGGCTTCCCCGACCTCATTGCCCACGCAAAAGAGGCAGACAGCTTCGAAGCCCACGTGAACGTGAACGACGACCGCTTCCTGGCGCCTGATTCCATGATCGACGAGATTCGCCGCGCCTGCTTTGAAACCGGGCAGGACGTGCCCCAAACCGTCGGTCAGCTTATGCGCTGCGTATATGTAAGCCTTTCCTCCTGCTATGCGGAATCCATTGCAGAAATGGCATCGCTTACCGGACGCACCTACACTTCCATCAACATCGTTGGAGGCGGTTGCCAAGATGCATATCTGAACGAACTCACCACCCGCGCATGCGGCATTCCCGTGTTCGCCGGTCCAGTTGAGGGAACAAGCTTGGGCAACCTTGCCGTGCAGATGATCGCCGATGGCGCATTCCCCGACCTCCAAAGCGTCCGCGACGCTATCGCAACGTCATTCGACGTGAAGCGATTCGAATAACAGCAACCAACCTTTTAGGTACAGATAAGGAGCATTCATGACCACTATGTACGAATTGGCGCGCGAAGCGTATGCCAAGCAGGGTATCGACACCGAGGCAGTGATCGAAACCCTGGCAAACAAGGCCATCTCCATGCACTGCTGGCAGGGCGACGATGTTGTCGGCTTCGATCAGGGCGACGATAACGCAGCTTCCGGTGGCATCATGACCACGGGCAACTACCCTGGCCGCGCCGCCACCCCCGAACAGCTCATGGCCGACTTCGAGAAGGCAGCAAGCCTGATCCCCGGCAAGAAGCGCATCAACCTGCACGCGAGCTACGCCATCTTCACCGAGGAAAACCCCTGGGTTGATCGCGACAAGCTCGAGTACAAGCACTTCGAGCCCTGGGTAACCTGGGCAAAGAAGAACGGCTTCGGCATCGACTTCAACCCCACCTTGTTCAGCCACCCGCTGGTAAAGGAAGGCCTTACCGTTTCCAGCCCCGAAAAAGAAGTGCGCGATTTCTGGATCCGTCACTGCATCGCCTGCCGCCAGATCGCAGAGCGCATCGGCGAGGAAATGGACAACATGGTCCTGAACAACTTCTGGATCCCTGACGGCTTGAAGGACTATGCCGCTGACGCTTATGGTCTGCGTGCACGCCTGAAGGATTCCCTCGACGAAATCTATTCCTTCGAAACCCCGCATGTCATCGATGCGGTTGAGCAGAAGGTATTCGGCATCGGTGTTGAAGGCTTCACCACCGGTAACCAGGAGTTCTACGTATCCTACGCTGCCAAGAAAGGCGGCAACCATGTAGTGCTTATCGATGCGGGTCACTTCAACCCCATGGAAAGCATTTCCGACAAGCTGCCCAGCCTGCTGCAGTTCTTCCCCTACGTGCCGCTTCACGTTACCCGCTCTATGCATTGGGACTCCGACCACGTTGTTCTGTTCGAGGATTCCATCAAGGACATCGCTGCTGAGGTTGTTCGCTGCCCCGAGGGCATGGACAAGGTCCTTATCGGCATGGACTTCTTCGATGCTTCCATCAACCGCATCGGCGCTTGGGCTACCGGCATGCGCGCCATGGAAAAGTGCCTGCTGTTCGAACTGCTGCAGCCTTGGGATCGCCTGAAGGAGCTGCAGGATACCTACCAGTTCTCCGAGAAGATGATCGTTACCGAGCAGTTCAAGACCATGCCTTGGACCGCGGTTTGGGACGAGTACTGCGCACGTCAGGGCGTAGTTGCCGAAGACCAGCTATGGAACGAGGTTAAGGCCTACGAAGACGAGGTGCTCTCCAAGCGCCAGTAAGCCTGCGCATTTTTCAGCGCCCCTCTTCTCGAGGGGCGCTTTCTGCGCCTAGAAGGCAAGGTGGAAGCCCTTGCCGGAAGGATCCGATGCCGAGATTCAACTCCGTAAACGCAAGTCGAATGCGTTTCGGAAAAGCCACTTATCCGAGCGGCTTTTCCGAAACCGATCATTCGGTACTTCAGAACGAAAGGACAATGATGGACATTATCGACAGTGCTATGGACACGCTTAAAAACGGCGTTTCCGCAGCTCGCGGCGCAGTTTCTGGCGTTGCCGTCGAGCAGCTGGGCTTCGTGCGCGGCTTCCGCCGTCTGTGCGACGACGGTTGGCAGCAGGGTTGGCACGAGCGCAATGGCGGCAACCTTACCTACCGCATGAAGGAAGAGGAAGTAGAGCAGGCTCGTCCCTTCTTCAACGCAACCCCCGGCGAGTGGGTGAACATGGGCGTACAGGCAGATAGCCTGCGCGGCGCGTTCTTCCTTACCACCGGCTCTGGCCGCTATATGCGCAACGTCATGAGTGACCCTTCCCACAACATCGGCATCGTCGAAATCAATGACGCCGGCGATTCCTGGCGCATCGTATGGGGCCTGACCGACGGTGGCAAGCCCACTTCCGAATTCCCCACGCATTTCATGAACCATGCCGTGCGCATGGAGGCCACCAACAACGAATGCCGCGTGATTTACCATGCTCATCCCATCAACGTCATTGCTATGACGTTCGTATGCCCGCTTGACGCACGCTACTTCACCCGCGCCCTGTGGAAGGCCATGACTGAATGTATCGTGGTATTCCCCTCTGGCGTTGGCGTTGTGCCTTGGATGGTTCCCGGTGGCGCTGAGATCGCAAAGGCAACCTCCGAACTCATGAAGAAGTACGAGGCAGCTGTTTGGGCACAGCACGGCCTATTCGTTTCCGGCCCCGATTTCGACACCACCTTCGGCCTGATGCACACCATCGAAAAGGCTGCTGATGTATATCGTCGCGCTCGCCAGATGAATGGCGGATCCAACGAATTCCTGAACACTATTTCCGACGAAGGCCTGCGCCAGATCGGCATCGATTTCGGCCTCACCGTCAACGATGAGTTCCTGGACTAAGGCGGCACTTCGATGACTATCCGTAAAACCGCTGATGGGCGTACCATCTCAGGCTTCAAGATGAAGCTCTACCCGGGCTTTGCCGAGGAGTACGAGAAGCGCCACAACGAATTGTGGCCCGAAATGGCCGACATGCTCCACGAATACGGTGGGCACAACTACTCCATTTTCATCGACGAGGAAACCAACATCCTCTTCGGATATATCGAGCTTGACGACCCTGAACGCTATGCCGAGTCTGCCAAGACCGATATCTGCAAGAAATGGTGGGATTTCATGGCAAGCGTCATGGAAACGAATGCAGACAATTCGCCCGTTTCCGTAGACCTGCCCTGCGCATTCCACCTCGACTAGAAAGGTAAAGCATTGGCGCTTTCCCAAGAACGCAAGGGAACCATGGCGGTTTCCCTGACCAACTTCCTTGACTCTGGCTGCATCGTAGCCAGCAGCCTTGCCCTTACCGCTTGGGCAGCTGCATTCAACTTCGGCTCCGCCTGGACCGCAATCCTGGGCGCCATCGGCGCAAACGCTTTCGGCGCAGCTGTTGGCGCGCTGATCGGCGGCTTCCTAACCGACAAGTTCGGCCGCACCACTATTTATAAGTACAATCTGCTGGTTTACGCTGCCGGCGTATTCATCGCCATGGTTGCCGTGAACCTTCCCATGGTCGTAGTGGGCGTTGTGCTGTCCGGCCTTTCCGTAGGCGCTGGCGTTCCCGCCTCCTGGAGCTATATCTCCGAAACGTCTACCTCCACGAAGCGCGCTTCCAACATCGGCATCAGCCAGTTCGCATGGAGCTGCGGTCCCGCCATCATCTTCATCCTTTCGCTGGTCATGAGCTTCATCATCCCTGGCTTCGAGTCTGATGGCACCACCCTGCTCCCCGCAGGCACCTACGGCCCGTTTGACGGCATGCTGGCAACCCGCCTGCTGTTCCTGGTTCTGTTCATCGTTGCCCTTATCGCCTGGAACCTTCAGCGTCAGCTGCAGGAATCCGCCGACTGGGCCGAAAAGAACGCTGCTGCCACCGAGAAGCAGTCTTTCGGCAAAATGATGGCAACCGCTTTGAAGAACCCCGTGAACGTGAAGACCATCATCTTCCTGGTTGCCGTGTACCTGACCTGGAACCTGGCTGCAGGTACGAACGGCCAGTTTATGCCATACCTCTATGCTGCCGCAGGCAACATCGATGCAACCGGCCAGAGCCTCTTGGGCGTAGTTCAGTGGGTACTGGTTGCCGTCTGCTCGCTGGCAATCTTCAGCCGCTTCGGCGACATTGTCTCCCACCGCGTGCTGTTCGGTGCCTCTGCGCTGTTGGCGCTGCTGTCTTGGGTTGCTATTGCCGTATTCGGCCTTGCTATCCAGAGTGGCGACACCGAATCCATGGGCTGGGTTCTTTGGGTATACGTAATCTTGTGGGGCATTTCCGCCGGTTTCTCCGCTCAGTGCTTCTACGCTCTGTGGGGTACCGAACTGTTCCCCACACAGTATCGCGGCGGCGCTCAGGGCATCATGTTCTTCTTGGTTCGTGGCGCTTTGGGCATCTGGTCGCTCGTGGGCGTTGGCGCCATCATGGGCGACATTTCCACGAACCCTGCCGGCTTCTTCCCTGCAGCTGTCATTATGTGCGTCGTTCTTCTTATTTCCCTGGTTGTGGGCGTTATCTGGTGCCCCAAGACCCAGGGCAAGACGCTCGACCAGATCACCGAAGAGCGCTACGGCAAGATCGAGTAGCTTTTCATCGCGGCATTGCCGCACATTTTGCATAGCACACGAAATGGACGCCCTAGGGCGTCCATTTTTTATTGGCGCAATTATGGAGCATTAGGAATAGTAGGTTTTCCTTTTCTCTTGAGAATAAAGATACTTGCTCCACTTTTTCCCAGTTCAATCACTCAAATACAAAGGAGGACAACACGAAGATCTCCGTTCGCAACCAAATTAACGGCACCGTTGTTGCCGTTAAGGATGGCGCCGTTAACGGCGTTGTGGTTATCTGCCGCGGCACCACAACCCCATCAAAGCAGATATCACCATGGAATCGGTAAAGCAGCTGGAGCTTGCCGAAGGCAAAGAGTGCTATGCGGTAATCAAGGCTACCAATGTCATGTTCGCAACGAAAAGATCCCAAACATTTCCGCTCGCAATCAGATCGAGGGCACTGTTGTTGCCGTAAAGGATGGCGCCGTTAACGGCCATGCGACCATCGAAGACGAAAGCGGCGTGCGCATTTCTGGCTCCATCACCAACCAAGCGGCAAGGCTAGGCTCTTCAGCGCAAGCTCTTCCGTAAGCGGGCTACCTCCCGCGATCGCATCGGCCGTTTTCCATAAACGGCAAGATTGCCGCCTTCTTCAGCCTTCTCGTATCGAGGGAAGCCGATGCTGGGAATGAACGCCACATGCGCATGCCCTTTTCTCACACAGCACGGGCCCTTATTCTGCCCGCCGGAGCGGAGAGGCCCGCGCAACGTCGAGCGTCGGCAAGATCTTCGCCCCATGCATGATTCCAGGGACCTCGACGCAAAAAAAGGGGCCTCCCTGGCAAGATTCGCGCGCTATGTATCCGAAATCGCCCGATTGCACCCCGAAACGGATACATGGGACGAAGATCCTGCCAGCTTCAGCGCGAAAAGCATGCATTTCGCGCAAACGCTGCCAGGGAGGCCCCCTTTTTCGTGCAATCAGCGAAAAGAGAATACATGGCGCGCGAATCTTGCCACAGCAGCCAAAGCAACCTCGAAGATAGACACAACGAATCAATAGGCAGACAAAACGCCAACCCGAAGAAAGATCCTGGAACAACAGCCAAATCGCCCAACACCAAGGCGACACCCACAAGACCATTGTTCTTAGCAGCCCGAAGCAACACTCAAATCAACCTGTCACCAAGACGATTCCCGCAAGGGCGCCAATCCTCGCAGCATGAAACAATTAGCAAGACAGCTCAGCACCAAGGATCCTTAGAGAAAAGCTGCTTGCGCAAGCTCATTCGACGCTCATCGATGTCGACATAGGCGATCCTGATACGCTTTCCCATGAGGCTTGCTGCAGAATGGGCAATGGCATCGAACTTCACGTCGTCGGCGACATGCGCGCGAGTAACGGCAAGAGCTTCAATCCCCGCAGTTTTGAGATTGTTGATGCGTGACGCATCCCGCTCCACCGCAAGTTCATTTACATGGAATTCGCGGCTATTGTATTCGATGGCAACGTTCTGTTCGGACCAATATAGATCGCAGTGGTATTTGCGATAGGTGGTTCGCTTGCCTAGCCTTGCGGGGATCAGAACCTTAGCATTCATCTCCGGCATGCCTAATCCGTAACCGCCATAGCGAGCGGGCAGGCCCAGCAATAGCGCCAAACATGTTTCCATCGGCGATGCCGAACCGTCGCAGACATAACGAATAGCTGTTTTTGCTTTCCGAGGCACTTTGCCATGCATTTTGTCTATAAAGCGATTGATCGCCTCTGTGCTCGAAAGGGGCTGAGCAGGCCGAAATCCAATGGAGCTTGCAGGGTCTATTCTGTAAGTTCCGCATAGCTCAAATCCTAATTTGATTAGGTCGATCACGCTACATGACCGCGCAAGCTGCACGAAACAGAATTCAGGATTGCTTAAATATATCCCGCTTTCAAAGGAGAGAAAGCAAGGTGCCCTATCGGGTAGTTTCCAAATATTGTTGTGAAACCGCTTGGATTGACTTCTTGTTTTTCCCGATAAGACAACGACCTCCAGCGGACGAGGGAGCGTTGCTAGAGATGAACTTTCCCTGAACGATTTCGGCAACGTCGGAACATCCTTGAGAGACGGCATAGCCCGCGCAGACCGAATGCCCTCGAAATCTTCGAGCGATCGAAGCAACCTGATTGCACTTGAATGTCCGATAAATAGCACCATGGGAAAATCTTATCGGCCGAACCTTAAATAGATGCGAAAGCTGCCGCAAAAAAGCAATGGGACTAGAGGAACGCCGGACGCACTCGACGTCAGCCTTCGAACTGCCTTCTGTCTCCTGAACAACAAGAGATGAGGCGGTCCGCTTTCCAATTTACGATAGCAATTCCAAAGATGCGGTTCGGGCACCCCCCCCAACAGCCTGAACCCATGGGGCTCAACAAGCCGTCCAGAAAGGAGGCTTGCCCAAAGACGAGCCGATACCAGCCAGCGTTTCGACCGATGTTCGCGTTTCGACCGGCGCCCATGCCTACCCGGCGCCCATGTTTGCCTGGCGTCCATGCCCACCTGACGCCCATGCTTAACCGGCGCTCCGTTTCGACCGGCACTCATACCCACCTGGCGTCCGTGTTTCGCTCGGCACCTATATTCGCCCGGTGGTCATATTTCGACCGGTGCCCCGTTTCGACTGACACCATGCCCACATGATGCTCGTACTTCGCCCGGCGCCCATGCTTGCCTGGCATTCGCATTTCGACCGTTGCTTCGTTTCGACCGGTGCCCATGTCCACCTGGCGCCCATACCCATCCGACATCCCTGTTTTGCCAGGCGCCCATGCTCGCCTGGTGGTCACGTTTCGCCCAACGCGCATGCTCACCTGGTGCTCATGTTCCGCCCGACGCTCAGGGGAGACCTCGGCGGCACATACCGTCCACGGACTTCAGGAACTAATCCCCCATGGCAAGAATCGTACAGCATGCATGATTTCGAGGCTCCCGACGTGAAATGGAGCCTTTGCCGGCAAGATTCTTGCGCTATGTATTCCGAATTCCCTAATTGCATCTGAAAATGCATACATGGAGCAAGAATCTTGCCATCGTTAAGTCGAAATGCATACATTTCGAACGAGTTTTGCCAGGAAAGCGGCAATCTGAATGCATTCAGCAAAAAGAGAATGCATACAACGCGATTCTTGCCAGTTAGAGTCCTAAAGCGGCTGCAATGATCAGAGAACGAAGGGTTCGTGGGCGGCGCTTAGCATCCAAATAGCACCCACGGGACGAAATGAGCCCGTGAAAACAAAAAAGCCACCGAGGTAAAAGCCTCGGTGACCTGCAGTTTCGATGGTGCGCCGTGAGGGATTCGAACCCCCGACGTACTGATTCGTAGTCAGTCCCTCTATCCAGCTGAGGTAACGGCGCGTTTCGCAACGAAAATTAGTATCCTCGTTTGCCCTGTCTTCGTCAACACTTTTCTTTAAATATGAAGGAATTATGGAAAGCAAACCCGTTTCACCTGATGAATAGCCCTTTTGCCGAAATGAGCTATAGCTCTAGCGGGCTAAATATAGTCCCTGAGCGCCTTCTGTTGGCAACTCGCCGACCCTCCACGCACCATCCGCTTGCTTCCGGCGCAGCATTCT
>FR884640.1:0-7038 GCA_000436075.1 Eggerthella sp. CAG:209
CCCATGCGGTCGGTAAATCGCAGTTTGTTTCATTGAGGTAACACTCATGATTCTTCGGTGTTACGAGGCTTTTCCGTCATCGTTAACAAATGCATATGACGTCTTTTGAACGTGTTTCGAGTGCAAAGATCGTCTTGTCGAAAATGTGCTCGTTAGTAACAAGTTTAGGAGGTACACACAATGCTTGACACGGGAGCAACCGCATTCATGCTGGTAAGCGCAATGCTGGTCTTTCTTATGACTCCAGGCGTTGCATTTTTTTACGGCGGACTTGCGCGTCGTAAAAACGTCGTCAACACCATGTTCATGTCGTTTGTGATTATCGGGGTGGTGGCAATCGTATGGATCTTGGCAGGATGGAGCCTGGCCTATGGTGGCGATGGGTCTAATCCGTTTTTCGGTGGTTTTGACCAACTGGGATGCATGGGCGCTGTGACCGACATGCTTGCTGAGGCGGTCGATCCCGGCGATTCGACGTATCCCGCAATCGTCAATATTGCATTCCAAGCCGCATTTGCCTGCATTACTGCTGCAATTGTTGGTGGCTCTCTTGCTGGGCGTATGAAGTTTGGCGCTTTTGTAACTTTTATTACCATTTGGATTCTTCTGATTTATGCCCCTCTCGCTCATATGGTATGGGGCGGCGACGGTAGCTTTATTGGCGACCAGATTGGTGCACTCGACTTTGCTGGTGGCGATGTTGTGCATATCAGCTCCGGTCTCACTGGCTTGGTTCTTTGCCTTCTTCTTGGTAAGCGTCGAATCTTCGGTGCGGTCAACCATCGTCCCCACAACGTTCCCTTTGTGGTTCTTGGCGCAACCTTGCTTTGGTTCGGGTGGTTCGGTTTTAACGGCGGCTCTGCTTTTGCAGCCGACGGTATCGCTTCTTTGGCCTTACTCAATACGTTCGTTGCTTCTGGCACCGCAATGATTTCCTGGATGATCGTTGAGACGATCAAGACTGGTAAGCCCACTCTTGTTGGTGCTGCGACGGGTCTTGTTGCTGGTCTTGTTGTTATCACCCCGGCAGCTGGTTTCGTTGAGCCTTGGGCATCCATTGTCATGGGTCTAATCGTATCCCCCGTATGCTACTTCGCCATCTCCTTCTGCAAGGCTAAGATTGGCTACGACGATGCCCTTGACGCTTTCGGTTGCCATTGCGTAGGTGGCATTGTCGGTGGCATCCTTACTGGCGTCTTTTGTGTTCCGGAGTTGTCTTGGACTGATTTTGGCGGCCTTATCTACACTGGCGATCCTACGCTTCTTGGGGCACAGTGCTTGGGCATCTTGGTCACCATCGTGTTTGTTGCCGTGGGCTCCCTTATCATCGGCCTCATCGTGAAGACTATTTTCGGTGGTCTTCGCGTAACTAAGGAAGAAGAAGCAACAGGTATGGACATGACGGCTCATAGCGAATCCGCATACCCCGCCTTTATTGGCTTGGATTAATAGAAGGGAAGTGTTTGACCAATGAAGCGTATTGCAGCAGTTGTTCGTCCTGAAAAGCTTGAGCCTTTGAAGGAAGCGCTCTTTCAGGCAAAAATTTCCGGAATGACCATTTATCAGGTTCATGGTTGCGGAAATCAGCACGGCTGGAAAGAGTACTTCCGCGGCAGCGAGGTCTTTTTGAATATGATCCCGAAGGTCAAGTTCGAAATCATCGTTGAGGATTCTCGTGTTGATGAAATCGTCGATGTGATTGTGGACGTTGCGCGTACTGGGGAAGTTGGAGATGGCAAGATCTTCATTTCTTCGATTGACAGTGTAGTTCGTGTTCGCACTGGTGAAAAAGACGAAGCGGCGGTTTAACCTCTCCTGTAAGGGAAACTCAACACCTCTCACACGCTGCTAAGTCATAGAAAAGGAGCCCCTTCCAATAGGTTGGGGCTCCTCTGCGTTTTGGGGAATGGTGCGTGCGGGCGGGACTGATGGGTATCGGCAATGTTTCTTATTGGTAACATGCTTTGATATGCGGGTTGATCGGCACCGTTTACCGAAAAATGCGCTATAGTTCTATCGTTAGTAATACAGACATAAGAAAGGATCGCAAGATGACTCGCAAGATCGCTATCTTCGACACAACCTTGCGCGACGGTGAGCAGTCGCCGGGCGCCTCCATGAACTCCGAGGAGAAACTGGTTATTACGCGTCAGCTACTGCGCCTTAACGTTGATGTCATTGAAGCGGGCTTTCCTGTGTCTTCCCCTGGTGACTTTAAATCGGTTCAGCAGATTGCGGCCGAGGTAGGAGATCGCGCTGTTGTCTGCGCTCTTTCTCGCGCAGTTGAAAAGGACATCGACTCCGCCGCACGCGCTTTGGCCGAGTGCAAGCGCCCTCGTATCCATACTGGTATTGGCGTTTCTCACAGCCATATTTACGACAAGCTTCGCACCACGCCTGAAAAGATTCTTGAGCGTACCACTGCTGCCGTGAAATACGCTAAGAAATACGTTAACGATGTTGAGTTCTATGCTGAAGATGCTGGTCGCGCCGATTATGAGTTTCTCGCCAAAGTCGTCGAGGCTGCTATCGCCGCTGGTGCAACCGTCATCAATATTCCTGATACCACGGGATACTCCTTGCCCGATGAGTTCGGTCGTCGTATCAAGTATCTGATGGAACACGTTTCCAACATGGATAAGGCAACGCTTTCCGTTCACTGCCACAACGACCTTGGCATGGCAACGGCGCTTTCTCTTGCTGGCGTTGAAAACGGTGCGGGCCAGATTGAATGCACCATCAATGGTCTCGGTGAACGTGCTGGTAATACCGCCATGGAAGAAGTGGTCATGGGTATCAAGATGCACGGCAAGGAGCTCAACGCCCATACCGACATCAACACTCGTGAATTTGTTCGTGCATCTCGCCTCGTGTCTTCCATCACTGGCTTTATCGTCCAGCCAAATAAGGCTATTGTTGGCGCTAATGCCTTTGCTCATTCTTCCGGCATTCACCAGGATGGCGTTATCAAAGCTCGCGACACCTATGAGATTATTGATCCTCGTGAGGTTGGAGCAGGTCAGAGCTCTATTATCCTTTCAGCTCGTTCTGGTCGCGCTGCCCTTCGCCATCGTGTTGAGGCTTTGGGCTATCACATTGAGGGGCAGGCATTCGAGGATCTCTACAATGCGTTCCTCGATCTTGCCGACAAGAAGAAAGAAGTATACGACGAGGATCTTGAATCGCTTTTGGGCGAGCATGGTCGCAATCAGGTTGCTCACTATACTTTGAAATCCGTTCAGATTTCATGCGGCAAGCCCCTTACCCCGACGGCTACCGTTACTCTTGCCGACCCTGAAGGCCGTGAATTTGTTGCATGCTCGATTGGTACCGGCCCTGTCGACGCTTTGTACCAGGCTGTAAACCAGATTGTTGACATTGAAAATGAGCTTTCCGAGTTTGCTGTCCAGAGCGTTACGCGTGGAATCGATGCTTTGGGCGAGGTAACTATTCGAGTTACCGCGGCAGATGGTGAGGTGTTTACTGGCCGTGGGGCAGACGGCGATATCATCGTTTCCTCTGCTAAAGCATATATCAATGCGCTTAACCGCCTGATCTCCCATAAGCAGGAAAAGGCTCAATAATTTGTATTGCCTCGATTGCGGGACAAAGATTGATGATGGCGAGCTGCAGTGTCCTCACTGCGGCTCGCTTGTCAATGACATGAAAGCTCGAATAGCTGCCGCGGAAGAGATAATTGTATACACCGATGCAGTGTCGCCTTCGCGGACGTCTAAACTACCTCTAGTCTCCGAGCGCTCCTATCAAGATTATTTGGGCAATCCTCTTGATCCTTCAAATGAGGTCGACCCTTCCAAAGTGACTAAGTCGGCAAAGGATTTAAAGGCGATACCCACCATTGGTGACGAGGATCCTTTTATTACTAAGCCGATGCAGCGTATTGTCACTGATACTGGGCAAGTTGTTGCGGATGTTGATCGCGAGCCAAAAGCATATCGTCAAGCTCAAAAGCGCCGACGCTTTCCGATCGGGCAAGTTGTTATTTGCGTATTGGTGGTTGCGATTTTGGCATGTGGGTTGGTTTTTGGTTCAGAAATCCAATCTGCTATCCAGGCATTTGTTTCACCTGAGGTAAAAACCGATGCACCCTTTTCGCAAAGCGACCAGGGTGTAGCTTCGTCTGCTGAACAGTCGTATTCGGAAGGGGACTTTTCGTCCGATCTCTCGTATGCCTATGCAAATCTCGCCTCTTTGCGTTCCGAAGTTGATGAAGCTGTGGATGATCTGGAGGGATATTATCGGGTTTCAAGCAGTGAAACGCGTGGTAGCTATGCCGATAAATGCGTTTCTTTGATCGATGAAATTACCCAAGAGCGTTCTGAGCTCTCATCGTCAAGGGAAAAAGCTCAAATTAGCGCAGATAGCGAACTCTATGATAAATACCAGAAGGTTGATGAGCTATATGGCTACCTCCTTGATAGGCTAAGTGCGATTTCGCAATGTTGGGAAGTTAGCTTGAGTTTTGATAACCCCAAGAAACACGATTCTGAGATTCTAGCTCCGCTAAAAACTGACTTAAAGGGAGGTAATTCGGTTTCCGAAGCGGCATTCGATGAGCTTTATTCTGAAGCTGATCCCTCTAAATAGTGTTGATTGCAAGCTTTATTTAATCGCCACCCCCTTAAACCGCAAAGGGGGTGGCGTTGGTCTTCGCTTTATGATATAAAAATGTACGCATGTGAAAACATGATTGCTTTCGATGTTTGGAGGAAGTGGGTTTTTACCCGCTTCTTTTGTTTGTTCGGGGTTTTGAAGGAGGGACAACGTGCTAAGTGCAAAAGAGCGCAGGTTGCTTGAGGCATTGGAGCCTTTGGCTACCGCCCATAATGTTGAAATCGTCACCGTTGAGGTAGTCGGTTCTCGTAAAGCTCCCACAATCCGCGTTTATTTGGATTGCGATGGCGGAATCGGTTTTGATGAGCTTGCGGCCTCGCAAAAATGGGTTAACGAATTGATGGACGAACTCGATCCATTCCCTGGCGCTTACACGCTTGAGGTTTCTTCTCCTGGTATAGACCGTCCTCTTCGTACCCCTGAGCATTTTCAGCGCTTTGCTGGCGAAAAGGTGCAGCTAACTCTTACTGAGCCGCACCAGGGCAGGGCAAAGTGGACTGGCAAGCTTTGCGGTATGCGCGATGAAGACGTTCTTGTCGAAGTTGATGGCATCCAGGAAGCGTTACCTTATGCGCATATTAAGAAGGCGCACATTATCGGTACTATTGATTTCAGCGGGTAGAAAGGATTTTTTACCATGGCAACATCTGAATTGATTGAAGCCTTGCAGGCGTTGGCTCATGAGCGTAAGATCGATGAGTTTTACCTCATCGAGCGCTTGGAAGCTTCCCTGGCTAATAGCTATCAGCGCATTCTTGATCTCGAATATGATGCTCGTGTTACTATCGACCGTAATACGGGCAAGATTTATGTATACGAGCTTGTACCCGTTGGTGAGCCCGATGAGGAAACTGGCGAATATACTGAATTCGAAGAGCGCGACGTAACGCCCGATGACGTAAGTCGCATTGCGGCGCTTAACGCTAAGAATGTTATCGGTTCCATTGTGCGTGATGCGGGCCGTCAGTCTATCTATGAAGAATTTTCTAGTCGCGTTGGCGATCTGGTTACGGGCACTGTTCTGCAGGGAACCCCCGATTTCACCATCATCAAGATCCGCGATGGCGTTGAGGCTGAACTTCCTCATTATGATTTGAAGCGAAATCCTGACGAACGCAACGAACGTCCTCGCAACGAGCACTATCGTCATAATCAGCGCCTTAAAACTTTGATCGTTGAGGTTCGCGACCCTAGCTCTGATTTGCCTAAAATGCGTGGCGAACATACTCGCCCTTCGATCGTTGTATCCCGCACGCATCCTGATCTGATTCGTCGTCTTTTTGAGATCGAAGTGCCTGAGATCTATGATGGCTTGGTCGAAATCAAGTCTATTGCTCGTGAGCCCGGTGAGCGTTCAAAGGTTGCCGTTGCTTCCCGTGAACCCAACCTTGATCCGGTAGGTGCATGCGTAGGACCTAAGGGGTCCCGTGTGCGCATGGTTGTTGAAGGACTTCGCAATGAGCGCGTTGACGTGATCCAGTGGAATGAAGACCCCGCTGTATATGTGGCCAATGCACTTTCGCCTGCTCGCGTAACCCGTGTCGACATCGATGATGAGAACAATTACGCTACGGTTATCGTGCCTGATGATCAACTTTCTTTGGCTATTGGCAAGGAAGGCCAGAATGCTCGCCTTGCAGCTCGACTTACTGGTTGGCATATTGACATCAAGTCCGCTTCCTTTGCTGGCGAGCCGCTTGTTGCAGACACGTCACTAATTGATGAGCCTTTGGAAGAGGAATCCGAGGATGGCTTGTGCGCTTTTGAAGCCGAAGACGGTACTCGTTGTCGTAATCATGCACGTCCTGGATACCGCTATTGCGGTATCCATGCGGATCTGGAGGAAGGGGAGTAGCTTGGCAAACGTGGCTGGAAAGACACGTCAGCGAACCTGCATTGTGTGCAGAGAAAGCAACACGAAAAGCAATTTACTTCGTGTTGTTCGTACGCCTGAAGGCGCGGTTGTATTCGACTCTACGGGTCGTATGAACGGTCGCGGCGCATATGTATGCAGCGTTGCGTGCCTCGATAAGGCCATTAAAACCAAGCGCCTCGATTCAGCGCTTAGAACGAAGTTGACAGAAGAAGATTGCGAGCGTATCGCCCAGCAGCTGCGTGAGGCGCTCTCTAATGAGGATAAGTAGACGAGGAGACCATATGCCTGGCATGCGTGTACATGAATTGGCTAAGGAATTTGATATGACCAGCAAGGAGCTGCTCGATCGCTTGGCGGAGATGAAGATCCCCGCCAAGAGTCATGCCAGCATTCTCCAGGATGCCTATGTGCAGAAGGTTCGTAAGAATCTTGAGCCTGAGATTAAGCAGCGTGCGGGTAAGCTCGAGGACGAAGAAGCTCAGAAGCTTGCTGACGAGCAGGCAAAAGAAGCAGAGCGCAAGGCCGAG
>FR884640.1:7106-7264 GCA_000436075.1 Eggerthella sp. CAG:209
CGAGAAGCTGAACGTGCTCGCCGCGAAGCTAAAGCCCACAAGGATGAAGAAGGGGCTCCTGCCAAGCGCAAGATCTCATCTTCTCCGTTTGAGAGTCTTGCATCTCAGATCGAGCGTGAGCGCGAGCGCGTAGAGCGCGAAGCGGCGGAGGCTCGCGA
>FR884640.1:7295-10000 GCA_000436075.1 Eggerthella sp. CAG:209
GCGGCAGCACGAGCTGCCGAAGTTGCGAAGAAGCAGGCAGTTGAGGAAGCTCTTCACAACCGTAATAACCGCAAGCATGCGAAAACGGCTGCACCTGTCAAGAAGCATACACCTAAGGCTGCACCGGTTTCGACCGGCTCCAATTTCTCTTCATTGCTTGATCAGATCAATAATGAGCGTGAGCGTCTGCAGAATCAAAAGCAGGAGGCTGCTGCTGCAAAGAAGAGCTCTCGTGATAATAATCGCAAGGGTAAAAAGAACCATCGTAAAGGTTTTGAGCCTTCGGTGCCGGAGCTTGAAATCACCAACAACGAAGCTCCCTCCGAGGATCGTTATGCCCAGATGGCCGTTCAAGCTGAAAAGCTTCAGCGCGATAAGGTGCTTGCCGAGGCTCGTGCTGCCGTTGAAGCGGCAAGCCATGATGGACAAGGTCGTCGTAAGAAGCGTAAGGAAAAGCGCGAAGCCGAGGCTCGCGAGCGTGCAGAGCAGGAAGCATTGGAGAAGGGCTTAGATCCTTCGCTGGTTCTCGATGACTCTGTTGTTGAGATTCCCCAGGGTTCCACGGTTGCTCAGTTTGCTGAACTGGTTGATGCATCTCCGAATGACGTTATCAAGCGCTTGTTCCTTCTCGGTTCTCCTCTCACCCTTACGCAGACCATGAGCGACGACCTGGTTGAGCTTATTGCGGACGATCTTGGTCGCAAGGTTCGCGTTGTTTCTCCCGAGGAAGAGTTTGCTGTCGTTTATCACGATTCCGAGGATGATCTTCTGCCTCGTCCGCCTATCGTTACGGTTATGGGCCATGTTGACCACGGCAAAACATCGCTTCTTGATGCAATCCGTCAGACTGGCGTTGCCCAGAGTGAGGCGGGCGGCATCACTCAGCACATCGGTGCTTCTGTTGTTAATATTAACGGACGTCAAATCACCTTCATTGATACTCCTGGTCACGAAGCATTTACTGCTATGCGTGCTCGCGGTGCTCAGGTAACTGACGTTATTGTTTTGGTGGTTGCGGCAGATGACGGCGTTATGCCCCAGACTATTGAGGCTATCAATCACGCTAAGGCTGCCGATGTTCCGATCGTTGTTGCGGTTAACAAAATCGATAAGCCTGGGGCTACGCCCGATCGCGTTCGTCAGGAGCTTACGGAATACGGTATTATCCCCGAAGAGTGGGGTGGCCAAAACATGTTCGTCGATATTTCGGCTAAGAAGCGCCTGCATATTGATGACTTGCTCGAAACCATTCTTCTTCAGGCTGATGTGCTTGAGCTTAAGGCTAACCCGAACGCTCCTGCCTCTGGTTTTGTTATCGAAGCCAACCTTGACAAGGGTCGAGGCCCTGTAGCCACCATGCTCATCAATCGCGGTACGTTGCACCCTGGTGATGTGGTTGTTGCAGGTACCTCTTATGGTAAAGTTCGTGCGCTTATCGATCCTCGTGGTTCCCACGTAGATGCCGCTAAGCCGGCTGATCCAGTTGAGATCCTTGGTTTGAATTCTGTTCCCACCGCTGGCGACGAATTCCGTGTGTTTGAGGATGAGCGCGATGCTCGTCGTTTGGCAGAGGAACGTGCATTGCGCGCTCGTTTGGCCAAGCAGGAAGCTCGTTCTCATATGAGTCTGGATGACCTGTTCTCGCGCATCGAGGAAGGTAAGACTACTGATCTTAATCTTGTTGTTAAGGCTGATGTTCAGGGCTCTATCGAGGCTCTGCGTGATGCCTTCTCGAAGATGGATCAGTCCGAAGTTAAGATCAATATCATTCATGCTGCTGTAGGCGGTATTACTGAGACTGATGTCACGCTTGCTGCTGCTTCAGATGCTATCATCATCGGCTTTAATGTTCGTCCGACTGGTAAGACTCGAGAAGTTGCTGAGCGCGAAAAGGTTGACATCAGGTTGTACCGTGTTATCTACCAGGCCATTGAAGACATCAACGCTGCGCGAGTTGGCCTTCTTTCACCTGATATCGTAGAAAAGGATACGGGCATCGCAGAGGTTCGCGACACCTTTAAGGTACCTAAGGCTGGCACTATTGCCGGTTGCTATATCACCGAAGGTGAGCTTAGTCGCGATGATCAGGTACGCATTGTTCGTGATGGTACAGTTATCTATGAAGGTAATATCGGCAGTCTCCGTCGATTCAAGGATGACGTTAAGACTGTTGCACGTGGCTACGAATGCGGTATTGGTATCGAGGGTTACCAGGACCTCAAGGTTGGTGACACCATCGAAGGCTTCCGTACCGTTGAAGTCGAAAGGACCGAATAATTATGAAACAAGGTTCTTCCAGCTGTAAGGTGAATGAGCAGGCTCGCGAAGTCATTGCAAGTATTCTGCTTTTCGAGATAAGCGATCCGCGTTTAAATATGGTGACTATTACGTCATGCGAGGTTAGCTTTGATCGTAGTGTAGCTAATATCTATTACACGACGGAGCCGTCGCGTTATTTGGAGGTTGCTGCTGCGTTTGAAGCTGCCGGCGGCAGGATTCGCTCCCTTATGGCTAAGAAATTGTCTTGGCGCATGGCTCCGGAGCTTCGTTTTATGCTCGACTCCAGTGTTGACGAGGCAGAACGCATTGCAAGCGCACTTGCGCGCGATGCTGCAAGGAATTCATCAGACGAAGAGGAATAAGTGCCTACCCTTCAGACGAATACTACGCTGTCCGAAATCGCCGAGCGCCTTAGTGCGCTCGAC
>FR884640.1:10029-18337 GCA_000436075.1 Eggerthella sp. CAG:209
TGATATGCGGTCATATCAATCCCGATGGTGATTGCCTAGGTTCGCAGTTGGCGTTATGTCATGCTTTGCGCGCAATGGGCAAAACTGCCCATTGTGTCCTGGCAAAAGATGATCCCATCGAAGCAAATCTCATGTTTCTTCCAGGTGTTGACGAGATTAAAGTTGCTTCAGAATATCAAGGCCCCGTTTCGGTATTTATAGCGGTTGATGTACCCACAGTAGAGCGCATCGGTTTAGCGGCAGTTCTCCAGGCGAAGGCATCGGTTCGCTTTACCATTGACCACCATGCTACTGAAGGGGCTATGTCGGAATATAACTATGTCGACCCCGAATCTCCCTCGGCAAGTATGCTTGTTTGGGAAGTTTGCAAGCATCTAGACTCCTTAACTCCTCAGGTCGCTCAATGCGCACTTACTGGTTTGGTTACCGATACCGGAAGGTTTTCCTATCAAAACACCAACTCCCAAGCTTTCGTCAACGCTTCGGAAATGATGGATGCTGGTGCTAATCCAACCCAGATCAGCCGTGAGTTTTTTCAAAGTAGATCACTTGCCAGTATGAAGCTCGAAAGCATTGTGCTGGATCGTATGGAACTTCTTTGCGAAGGCGCTTTTGTCTATTCATATTTGGATAAGGAAGATTTCGATGCATGCGGTGCGATCAAGGCCGATGCCGAGGCTCTCATTGACACTTTGCGCAATATTCGCGGTGTTCGTGTCGCCTTAATATTGAAGCAGACGGTTGCTGGCGAAGTTCGGGGTAGTCTTCGGGCCAAGGATGACGATACCGACGTTGCTCATGTTGCACGCTATTTTGGGGGCGGAGGCCATAAGGCTGCTGCTGGTTTTACCTTTAAAGGTTCGCTCGAAGCGGCTCTCGATGAGGTTCCAACTGAGGTGTTGAAGCAATGCTTTTCTATTTCAGGTGGTGATTGCTGATGGCCAAAAGAGGCGAGTCGGGATTAAGCAGGCTTGTTGCCATTAACAAGCCTGTGGGCATGTCTTCCCATGATGTTGTCAATTGCTGCCGTAGGATATTTGGCGAACGTCGAGTGGGCCACACTGGCACGCTCGACCCGCTTGCTTCCGGTGTTCTTGTGGTTTGCGTCGGACCCGCAACGCGCCTTGATGCGTATATGGTTGGACACGGTAAGCGTTATCGTATGGGCGTTCGTTTTGGAATCGGTACGGAAACTGATGATGCTGAGGGTTCAGTAACTAAGGAATGCCCTATTCCTCTTGAGGTATATGAAGAGGAATACGCACGTTCTTATGTTGCAAGGATGGTAGGAAAAGGCACTCAGATCCCACCTGTTTATTCTGCAATCAAGGTGAACGGCCGTAAGTCTTATGATGCTGCGCGTAATGGTACAATTATTAATCTTGAGCCACGCGAATTTGAGATTTACGATGCTAAGTTTCTTTCTGTAAATGAGCTTATCGACGATGCGGGACGCCAGGTGGCTGAATGGGACGTTGAGATGAGCGTATCGAAGGGAACGTATATGCGTGCAATCGCTCGTGATCTTGGTCGTGATCTTGGTACTGCGGCGCACGTAAGCTTTCTTGAGCGCACGATTTCGGGAACGGTTGCGCTTGAGGATTGCGTTACTCTGGAAATGCTTGAGCAATCACCCGATTGCGGCACTATTGATCCCCTCCGCGCATTGGGCATACGTTATGCATTTGTCCGCGATTTTGCCGATAAAGTCACTAATGGCTCTGCGTTAAATCGTGATGATATTGCACTCAATGAACCTATCTCGCAAGACGTTTTTGATCCTTGCTGCTGCACTACCAGCGTGTTTGCATCGTCCACGCCTCCCGAAAATGGGGAAGTGGTGGGTATCATAGTGCAGAACCGCCTTAAAGCGTTATATGAATATCATGAGTCCGAGCATCGCTATCGTCCGCGATGCGTGTTTTCGATAGGTGTTGAACGTGGCACAGCTTTATAAAGTCGATGAATCATTCGACCATTCTTTGTTTGAGAATTCCTCTTGCGCCTTTGGCGTTTTTGATGGTGTCCACAGGGGCCATCGTTACTTGCTTTCCTGTGCGCAGGACACTGCAAAGGAAACGGGCGGTCAATCTATTGCTTTGACTTTTGATATTGATCCGGATGAAATATTTCATCCGGACAGATTAAGAAAACTGCTGAGCAATAAACGTCGCCTTCAAATGCTTTGCGATAGTGGCGTTGATGCTGTGGTGGCGCTCCCCTTTACTCGTGATTTCGCGAGTCTTTCGCCTGAAGATTTCTTAAGGGAAACGTTTAATGGTCATGCTCCCGCTCATTTGCATGTTGGGCTTGATTTCCACTTCGGCTCTCGTGCTTCAGGCTCGGTTGCTGATTTAGGGGAGTGGGGAGCTGTAGTTGGCACCCATATTGATGCTCATAATCTTAAAAGTACCGATGGGGCTCCTATTACTGCTACACGAATTCGCAAACTGTTGGGCAAGCATGACTTGGATGAAGCGGCAAAACTTCTCGGTCGTCGTTTCACGCTTGTGGAAAAGGTCCGTCCTGGACGTGGTGAGGGTGCCGATATGGGCTTCTCTACAGCCAATCTTTTCATCAAACCGGAGCGTAGAGTGCTCGGTGAAGGCGTGTATGCCGCCTATGTAACTGTCGATGGCGAAAGGTATCGTGCCGCCGTTTCGATGGGTGTTTCGCCCGTATTCAAAGATGAAACCGATGCAACTTGTGAGGTTCATATCCTTGACTTCAGTAAGGATATTTATGGCGAATACATTGAAGTTGAGTTTGTCGAGTTCCTTCGCCCAATGATCAAGTTCGACTCTACTGAAGAGCTTATTCGCACGGTTATGGGCAATATCGAATACTGTCGTAAGCTTCCTCTCTAGAGGCGGATCTACCCTTTTACATCGAGCAGGCTAGCGCTTGCTCGATGTTTTTTGCTGGATTGCTCAGAAAGGGGGCATTATTTTTTCCGACGAAGACATACGTAAAGTTCGTGAAGCCAACGATTTGGTTGAGCTTTTTTCCGAGCGTTCAGTGATGCGTCAGAGGGGGAAGGACTTTTGGTGTTGTTGTCCTTTCCATCAGGAGAAAACGCCTTCTTGTAAAGTTGATTCTGTTTCTCAGACTTGGCATTGTTTTGGTTGCGGCGAAGGTGGCGACATCATTTCTTATGTTCGTAAACTTGACGATGTCGATTTTGTTGACGCCGTCCGCTTTTTGGCTCGCCGTGCAAATATCGAACTTAACGAGTCGGCCCAAGCCACGAAGGCTCACAGTCTCAAAGCTCGATTGAAAGCCGTTTGCTCCGAGACTGCTTCTTATTACCATATGCTGCTTATGCGCTCGTCCGATGAGGGACCCGCTTCAGCGAGGACGTATCTTTCCGGTCGTGAACTAGGTGGCTCCATCCCGGTATCTTGGAATCTCGGGTATGCTCCTGGTCGAAGGCAGTTGGTTACCCATCTCCGTTCATTGGGTTATTCGGAAAAGGAAATGATCGAAGCGAATGTTGCGGTTAGGGGTTCTCAGGGGATCAACGACCGTTTTTTCAATCGTGTGATGTTTCCTATTAACGATGTCCGTGGCGATTGCATTGCTTTTGGCGGACGCGTTATTGGTCAGGGAGAGCCTAAATATCTCAATACTGGCGATACCCCCATTTTCCATAAGTCTGAAGTTCTATTCGCTCTTGATAAGGCTAAAGCCCGTATGACGAGTACGGGTGATGCCATTGTTGTTGAGGGCTACACTGATGTTATTGCTCTTCATGAAGCTGGTTTTACCAATGTTGTTGCCACACTAGGCACCTCTCTTACTCGTCAGCACATTCGACTTCTTTCCCATCATGCGAAATCTCGTATCATCTATCTGTTTGATGGTGATGAGGCTGGTCAACGAGCTGCTGATAGGGCGCTTCAATTCATCGATTCGTCTATTACGCCCGAGGCGGGTTTTTCTCGCGTAGATCTCTGTGCTGTGACCCTGCCGGATGGACTTGACCCTGCCGAGTTCATAGCCGCGCACGGTGCAGATGCTTTCAAGGAAGTTTTAGACGGGGCTGTTCCTCTTATCAAATTCGGTATTGATCGCCGCCTTTCTCGTTATGACCTTTCTACCCCTGAGGGTCGTGCCCGTGCCACCAACGAGTCGTTGGCTGTTTTGGCTCCCATCAAAGATTCCCTTCTGGCAAAAGATTATGCAGTCTACATATCGAGTCGCGTTCATGCTCGTGAGCAAGATATTCTTTTGCGTCTTTCAGATCTAAAAACTTCGATGCCCGTGGATTACTCCGATCGTTCTGTTGCTAATCGGCCACGTAAGCCTGCTGCGAGATCATTGAGTCCTGTCGAGAAGAACCGACTTCGTACTGAACGCGAGTTCCTGAGTCTATGTGCCCACAATCCCGCTATGATTTCTGATTTCATGAACGAATTGGGTCAGACCGAATGGCACGAGAAGGTCCACAGGGAGCTAAGTGGGATCATAATGGAATTAATTTCCGCGAATCCTGCCCTCACTGCTGCCGACTTGATAATGCGCGCTCAGGAGAAATGTAAATATGCGGCTCGAATTTTAACTGCATTAACAATTCAGAGTGAAGTACCCGCGCATGATATGTTGCGTTATCTTGCTGACGAGTTGGCTATTGGCGATATGGAATCTGCCATTTCTTCTATGCGAGATCAAATGAGCCAGACACAAAACGATGAAGAGCGCGATATGGTGTTTCAAGCTATTTATATGCTTCAGACCGAGCTTAACTCTTTACGTGCTAACCATGTGAAAACCGAGTAATCGGTAAACCGCTGTTATACTAACTAGTTGGTAAATTATGCGCTCGAAACAATAGGTGAAGCGTTTTTTGACAAGAGAGGGTTGCTCTATGAGGACCATGAATATCGTTCTTTCGCCTGATCCGGGTTTGCGTCAGGTTTGCGAACCGTGCCAGGTTGGCGATAAATCATTAAAGAAGCTCGCTAAGCAAATGCTCAATACCATGTATGCCAATAATGGCTGCGGACTTGCTGCGCCACAAGTTGGCATTAATAAGCGCATGGTGGTTATTGATTGCTACGATGGCCCAAACGAAACCTCCAATCCTCTTGTGCTTATTAATCCTGAGGTTATAGAGGTGAAGGGCGAAAAGGTAACCGCTGAGGAAGGCTGCCTTTCTCTTCCTGGCATTTCCGTTCCGATAACGCGCAACGAGATTTCGCGTGTTCGTTTCTATGACCTTGATGGCAAAGTGCGCGAGCTGGAAAGCGATGGTCTTTTGGGTCGTTGCTTCCAGCATGAAATCGACCACCTGAACGGCATTACTTTGTTGGAGTCGTGCTCTCCCATGGACAAGGTCAAGGCCCTCCATGATTATCATGTTGCTCTAGCGAATGGCGCCAAGCCGGGAGAAACGGAATAGTATGCGCATTGTTTTTATGGGCACCCCGGCATTCGCTGCTGATATTCTTCAGGGGCTCATCGAGTCACATCATGAGGTTGTTGGGTGTTTTACCAGGCCTGATGCTGTTCGAGGCCGAGGGAAAAAACTGGTTTATTCTCCGGTTAAGGAGCGCGCCGTTCAAGCTGGGATTCCCGTATATGAATTCTCGTCTATGAAGAGCGACGAGGCCTTTGGGGCATTGGCTTCACTCCGTCCCGATGCTGTATGCGTAGCTGCGTATGGAGCGATCCTTCCCAAACGCGTATTGGAGTTGCCCCGATTTGGCTGCCTCAATGTTCATGGCTCTCTTCTTCCTCGCTGGAGGGGGGCGGCTCCTATAGAGCGTGCTATTCTTGCTGCGGATGAACTCACTGGCATTGGCATTATGCAAATGGAGGAAGGCCTGGACACGGGCGATGTCGCTGAGGAGCGATCGACTTCGGTGTTTGGCAAAAGCACTGATCAGCTCTATTCCGAACTTGCGGTCCTAGGCGGCGAGGCTCTGCTAAAGGTCCTGGATTTGCTTGAAAGCGGCGAGCCTGTCAGTTGGCATCAGCAACCTGAGTGCGGAGTAACGTATGCCGAAAAAATTGAGAAGGGCGAACTTGATATCTCCCCGTCTCTTTCGGCCAGCGATGCTTGGCGCAGGGTGCTCTCGTCAAGTGATAGTCATGCATGCCGCTGCGTAATCGCGGGCAAATCGCTTTCGGTATTAGAGGCACATCCCGTATTAGCCGATGATTGTCCCGTATCGGTCTCTCGTGGTGAGGTTGCCTTTGCGGCAAAACGTTTATTTTTGGGATGCAATGATTCGATTTTGGAAGTAGTTACCGTCAAACCTGATGGAAAGAAGCCCATGGAAGCAAAAGCTTTTGCGGCAGGCATTCAGGGTATAAAACAGGGCGGTATTGAATGGCAGGAGATCCATGGATAACAATAACGGCGAACATAAGCAGAGAAGCAGTGCTCCTCGTGGGGGCAGGCCAGCCGGTAAGGGCGGCTATCGCGGGGGGAAGCCCGGTTCCAGCAAGGGCAATTTCCGTGGGTCTAAACCCTCTGGAAAGGGTCGTGGCGGAAAACCTGGCTTTTCACCTAAGAGCGAAGACCGTGGTGGCTCTGATTTTAAGAAGCGTAACGGGCATGGTTCTAAGCCTCGCTATGGTAAGGGTGATAAGCCCTTCAATAAGGATGAGCGCCGTTCTAAGCGGAACTTTAGCGATGATAGGCGATCGGGGGATCGTGCTGCTGATGGCAGCTACAAAGGCAGCTATCGTGGGGGCGATCGCAATCGGCGCTCCGAAAAGCGAGGTTTCGAGGGACGCAATCGTTCTGACCATGCATACAAAGGCGGCAATCGTTCGTTTGAGGACCGTCGTCAATCTCCGCGAGCCAAAGAAGGTACTGGTTCCGAACAGCGCACGCCCAATGGGTTTGCTGGTTTCGATCGTGGCAGCCTGGGCGGTACTAAAAGCTTGGGTTATCGAGCTGGTCAAGGCAAGAAAAAGCGTTCCTTTACCAAGGCTACGCCTGCGCGTTTGTTGACCCATGAGGTTCTTACTTACATTCGTGAAGAAGGCTGCTATCTCAGCGAGGGCGTAGACAAGTTCATCACCTATTCTGATAAACCGGTAAAGGAACGTGCGTTTGCGCGATTGCTTGCAACAGAGGTTGTTGCCCGCAAGGGGTCCCTCGACGAGATGATTGATTCCGTTCTTACCAACCCAGAAGAGCTTGAACCTGATGTTCGAGATGCGCTCCGTATGGCATTTTGTGAGATCTTCTATTTGAAGAAGCCTGATCATGTAACCGTCGACCAGGGTGTTGAGGTGGTTCGCTCGTTTGCTCCGCAAGCAAAGGGTCTTGCTAATTTTGCCCTGCATCGTGCAGTTGAAATGAAGGACCAGTTCCCATTCGGCGATATCGAGACAAGCCCTAAAGCAGCGGCTTTGTCTGAGGGTTTCCCCTTGTGGCTTGCTGAGCGTCTTATTAAAGAGCTTGGGCATGATGAAGCACTGCGCTTTATGCAGCGGTCCAATAATCCTGCGCCACTGTTTTTCATGTTGAATCTTGCTTGCGTTGATGGCCCGAAGGCTCTTTCGGAAATGGTTCAGCGCCAGGTTAAGATTGTGCCCGTTTCGAAATCGATCGATCTCCCTCTGGCTTTTCCTGTGTTCGGCTTTGCCGAGCGTACCGCTGTAACCGATGAGTATATTGCAAAGCTATTGGCTGATGGCGGATTGGTGATCAGCGACGTTGCCGCTCAGTGCATTGCTTCGCTTGCGATGCCTGAAAACAAACCTGAGCGATTCCTTGAAATCGGTGCGGGTCGAGGGACAAAAACTATCTTGCTCCAGAATGCTGCTCTTACTCGTTTTGGCGAGCAGATTCAGCTCGACACGCTTGATATGGACGTGCAACGTACAGAAGAGCGTAAAGTGCAACTGGCTAAGGCGAACATTAACCAGAGCGAGGTATTCGTCAAAGACGCAACTAATCTGTCTTCTTTTGATTCGAATTCCTACGATGCGGTATTTGTAGATGCTCCTTGCTCTGGTATTGGCACGTTGCGACGCCATCCTGACATTCGCTGGCGCATGAATGAAGACGATGTTGCATCTTTGGCTGCTATGGGCGAAAAGATGATTTTGGAAGCTGCTCGTCTTGTTAAAGTGGGAGGCCAGCTCACCTTTGCTACCTGCACGGTTTTGAGCCAGGAAAACCAGCAGGTCATTGATTCGTTCCTTGAGAGCGAGGTTGGTTCTGGGTTTGAGGTGGTTCGCACGGTTTCCACCGATGCGCTGTCTCGAGAAAAGGTCACGGGTCCTATTTATGATGCCCATTTTGCATGCGTTTTAAAACGTGTTAAATAGAGAGTGTTCAGCAGGC
>FR884640.1:18366-68612 GCA_000436075.1 Eggerthella sp. CAG:209
TGGCGGCCTGCTTCTTTTCCCTAGACCTAATGGGCATATCGCCGTATAATCATCAAGACCTTTAATGGCGGTACAGAGAGACCGATAAGGTGCAAACATACGCTTCGCAAGTTTTGCGAAGTCTGACTGATTGCCCCTCTCTTGCTTGGGCATTTTTTGTATACGGGCAGGGGAGCGTCAAGGGTGACGTTCTTTAGGTACGTCTTTCTTGATTGCACGGCTTCTGCTGTACGCACTTCGATTTATAACGAAAGGAGCGTGCATGCAAGAAACGGAACTTGAGGAATCGGTGGTAATGGACGAATCCGAAATCGATCGGACGCTCGTTCGCATGGCCCATCAGATTCTCGAGCAAAACAAAGGGTGCCAAAATCTGGCGCTTGTTGGCATTGTGACGCGCGGTGATGTTCTCGCGCATCGCTTGGCAAAACTGATTGAAGGTATCGAGGGAACTCAGCTTCCCGTTGGTTCTCTTGACATTAGTTTTTATCGCGATGACTCAATCCTGAACATTGCTCCTGTTGTTCAGGGCACGAACATCCTCTTTTCCCTTGATGGCAAAACCATTGTGTTGGTGGATGATGTCTTGTACACCGGTCGAACCATTCGGGCTGCTCTCGATGCTTTGATGGATTTTGGTCGTCCCGCTCGCATTCAGTTGGCTACGCTGGTAGACCGTGGACATCGCGAGCTTCCCATCAGGGCTGATTTTGTTGGCAAGAACGTTCCTTCTGCATCAAACGAAAGTGTGCGTTTGTTCCTTAACGAAGTTGATGGAGAGTCCTGCGTTCGAATTTCGCGCGTAGCTCCTGGTCAGCATGTTGGCTCTGCGCCACTGAAAGGAGAGGCTGATGTTCGCTCATAAGCATTTGCTTTCTATTGATGACCTGTCTCCCGAAGACATCATGACTGTTTTGAAGCAGGCACGCACGTTCGAGGAAATCAACGAACGTCCCATAAAAAAAGTTCCTGCACTTCGCGGGAAAACGGTATGCAACCTGTTTCTTGAGCCCTCCACACGAACGAGGGGCTCGTTTGAGCTGGCTGAAAAGCGCTTGTCTTGCGATTCCTTAAATGCGGGCGGTAGCACATCTTCTACCGTGAAGGGTGAAAGTCTTGTTGATACGGTGCGTACTCTCGACTCAATGAAAGTCGATATGTTCATCGTGCGTCATAAGTGCGCTGGAGCTCCGTATATCGTATCTCAGAATACTAATGCAGCAGTTATTGATGCCGGCGACGGCAAGCATCAGCATCCTACCCAGGCTTTGCTTGACCTTTATACCATTTGGAAGGAAAAGGGCTCTTTTGAGGGTTTGAAGGTTGGCATTGTGGGCGACATCGCTCATTCGCGTGTGTGCGGGTCCCTTGTTCCTGCGCTTCATCGCATGGGTGCACACGTTACGTTAATTGCGCCTGCCACGCTTCTGCCTGCTCGTCCCGATGTACTGGGCGCCGATGCGGTTACCCCGTATCTTGATGAGGCATTGCCGGATCTCGATGTGGTTTACATGCTTCGTATTCAAATGGAACGCTTGGAAAGCGCTCCATTTCCCAGCCTTCGTGAGTACAACCTTTTGTACGGGTTGACTCGCGAGCGTGAGCGCCTGATGAAGGAGGATGCCATTATCTGTCATCCTGGCCCTATCAATCGAGGTGTTGAGCTGGATAGCTACATGGCTGATGGATCTCATTCGGTCATTGTTGATCAGGTATTTTCCGGTGTTTGCGTTCGTATGGCGCTAATTTATCTCTTGTTGGGAGGCTCCGATGAAAACGCTCGTTAAGAATATTCGTGCTATCGATCCCGCTCTTGGCCTTGATGAGGTTTGCGACATCCTCATTGATGGCGATCGGATTGCCGAAGTGGGACAAGATTTGAGTGCCGATGGTGCCGAGATCCTTGATCGCGCTGGTTGTATTGCGGTCCCTGGTCTTGTTGATATACATGTGCATCTTCGTGATCCAGGCCAAGAGTACAAGGAGACTATCGAGACAGGCACGGCTGCGGCAGCTCATGGTGGATTTACTGGTATCTGCTCTATGCCCAATACCACTCCTACTACCGATAATGCCGCCACGATCGATTACGTTCTTGACCGTGCTCGGAGCGCAGGCCATTGCCGAGTGTATCCTTCGGGCGCATGCACTATGGGACTTAAGGGTGAATCGCTTGCCGAGATTGGCGACATGGCTGCCCATGGTGCGGTAGCTTTTACTGATGATGGTCGAGGTGTGCAGAGCGCTGGCATGATGCGTCGTGTTATGGACTACGCGAAGATGTTCAACTGCGTGGTTATGAGCCATTGTCAGGATGAAGAGCTGGTTGGCCCCGGTCAGGTAAATGAAGGTGTGGTCTCCACTCGTCTAGGCGTGGCAGGTTGGCCCGGTGCAGGCGAAGAGCTTCAGATACAGCGCGACATTGCACTTTCTGAGCTTACCGGTTGCCCTATTCATATTCAGCACATCACAACTGCTCGTGGCGTTGATATTGTTCGTCAAGGTAAGTCTCGTGGAATCAAGGTGACTTGCGAGGCTACGCCCCATCATATTGTTTTGAATGAAGATGATCTTACTTCTACGTACAATACTAATTTAAAGATGAATCCACCGTTGCGTACTAAGGCCGACAATAAGGCTATCATCGAGGGGATCAAAGACGGCACTATCGATTGCATCGTTACGGATCATGCCCCCCATGCAGCTCATGAAAAAGCTCGTGAATTTGAGCTGGCCCCATTTGGCATGACGGGACTCGAAACCTCTCTTGGCGCTGTGCTGACCTACTTGGTTCGACCTGGACATATTGATTATGACCGTATGGTTGAGCTTATGGCTATTCGCCCTCGTGAGATTCTCCGTGTTGATCAAGTGCAGATCAAACCTGGCGATGTGGCCGATCTCACTATCTTTGATCCTGAAAAGAAGTGGGTCGTTAATGCGGATGATATGTGCTCTAAATCAAAAAACAGCGGTTTTTTGGGTTATGAATTGATTGGACGTACCAGCGATGTGTTTGTCGGCGGTACTTTGACTTGTAAGGATGGTGACATCGTTGAGTAAGCTTCTTGGCAATACCAGCGTTGGCAGCAGGCCTAAGGCGCTGCTGGTTTTGGAAGATGGCTCAGTCTTCGAGGGCTTTTCGTGCGGTGCGGAAGGCGAGGTTTTTGGCGAAGTGTGCTTCAATACCTCACTTGAAGGCTATCTTGAGATTATTTCTGACCCTTCGTATGCTGGTCAGATCATCACCATGACCTATCCTCAGATTGGTAATTACGGTGTGAATCTCGATGACCTGCAGGCTGATTCCCTGGCTCTACGCGGACTTGTAGTACACGATATGTGTTTCACCCCGTCTAACTGGCGCAGCACGCAGAGTTTGCCTGAATACCTCAAGGGCCAGAATGTTGTAGCCATTGGCGGCATTGACACTCGTGCACTTACATCTCACCTTCGAGATAAGGGCGCTCAACGTGGTGTGATTTCCACTGTCGATCTTGATCCTGCAAGCCTGCTTGCCAAAGTCCGTGAGTCGGAGAGCATTGTTGGGGTAAACCTTGCTAAAACGGTAAGTCGAAATGCTGCCCAGGGTTTCGATGAGCTCCCTGCAAGTCATTCCTTCGCGGTTGCTGGTCCTGCTGAAGAACGCTACAACGTGGTTGCTTACGACTGCGGTGTTAAGAAATCCATCCTTCAGGGTCTTGTTCGCGTAGGTTGCAAGCTTACGGTTGTGCCTTGGGATACGCCTGCTGAAGAAGTTCTTGCGATGAACCCCGATGGCGTTTTCCTGAGTAATGGTCCGGGAGACCCCGATGCGGTGAGTGAAACGTATCATCAGGTCGAAAAGCTCATTGGCAAGGTGCCCGTCTTCGGTATCTGTCTTGGACATCAAATGATCTCCTTGGCAAGTGGCGCTCAGATGGAAAAGCTTAAGTTCGGTCATCGCGGTGGCAACCAGCCGGTTATGAATCTGCGTACGGGTCGCGTTGAAATCACTGCGCAGAATCATGGTTTCGGTCTTTTGTTCGATACTTTAGGTCCCCTCGTGCCAGAGCTTTCCGATGGTGTTGGCGAACATGTGTCCGACTTGCGTTTCTGGGCGGAGCGCAAGGTAGCTCCCGTTGTCGAAAATGATCGTTTTGGCAAGATACAGCTCACCCATGTGAATCTGAACGACGGTACAGCAGAGGGTATTGCGTTCCTTGATCAGCCGGTATTTTCCGTTCAGTATCACCCTGAAGCAAGCCCGGGTCCGACCGATGCTCACTATCTTTTCACGGCTTTCGCTCGTCTTATGGACGGCGATTCCGATTATCTAAACATCGATATCGCCTCCGACCGTCTTTCCGGTTGGGTATTTGGCGCAGAGGAAGGAGAGGCACATGCCTAAGCGTACCGACATCAAGCGCATTCTCGTAATTGGGTCGGGTCCGATTGTTATTGGCCAGGCGTGCGAGTTCGACTATTCCGGTGCCCAGGCGTGCAAGGTGCTGAAAGAAGATGGCTACGAGGTTGTTTTGGTTAATTCCAATCCTGCAACCATCATGACCGATCCCCAGCTGGTTGATCGCACCTATGTTGAGCCAATTACCAAGGAATTCATCGAGAAGATTATCGAAAAGGAACGCCCTGACGCCCTGTTGCCTACCCTCGGTGGTCAAACTGCTCTCAACGCTGCTGTTGAACTTGCCAAGAGCGGCGTTCTGGATAAATTTGGCGTCGAGATGATTGGCTGTGACCTTGCGGCTATTGAACGCGGCGAGGACCGTAAGCGGTTTAATGAGGCGATGGCCGAAATCGGCTTGGAAGTTGCCCGAAGTGGCTACGCCTACTCCGTTGATGATGCTCTTGGGCTTGCCGACATGCTCGGTTACCCCATGGTGATTCGCCCCTCCTTCACACTTGGTGGCGCTGGCGGTGGTATTGCTCATAACGAGGAAGAGCTTAAGCTCATCGTTTCCCAGGGTCTTGACCTTTCTCCTGTTACCGAGGTTCTTGTTGAAGAGAGCATCGAGGGCTGGAAAGAGTACGAGATGGAGGTTATGCGCGATCGTGCGGGTAATGGCATCATTATTTGCTCGATTGAAAACCTCGATCCTATGGGTGTTCATACGGGCGACTCCATTACTGTTGCGCCTGCCCAGACTCTTTCCGATGTTGAATACCAGCGTATGCGCGTTGCTTCGTTGGCGATTCTTGAAAAGATCGGCGTCGAAACGGGCGGCTCTAACGTTCAGTTTGCGTTGAATCCTGAAAATGGTCGCCTTATCGTTATTGAGATGAATCCACGCGTTTCACGTTCATCTGCATTGGCATCTAAGGCAACTGGATTCCCGATCGCTAAGGCTGCCGCAAAGCTTGCCGTAGGGTATACGCTTGACGAGATAACCAATGACATCACAAAGGCAACTCCTGCTTGCTTTGAGCCCACTATCGACTATTGCGTAGTCAAGGTCCCTCGTTTTGCGTTCGAGAAATTCAAGGGTACTGATACCACGCTCTCCACTCGTATGAAGGCCGTTGGCGAGATTATGGCAATCGGCCGTACGTTCGAAGAGGCATTTGGCAAGGCAATGCGCTCCCTTGAGAATGGTCGCTACGGCCTGGGCGGCGATGGCAAGGACTCCTTCGATGAGGATCATTTTGCTGAATTGGTTGGTCGTCCTACCGAAGACCGCGTTTTTTATGTTGCTGAGGCGTTCCGACGTGGCTGGACGGTAGATCAGGTTTTTGAAGCGAATAAGATCGATCGCTGGTTCTTGAATCGTATCCGAGACATTGTCATGGTTGAGCGCGCGGTTGCTGAGTGCGCGCTTGATGAGCTTTCAGCTGAAGATATGCTTACGGCCAAGCAGTTCGGTCTTTCCGATGACCAGATTGCTTACTTGACTGGGTCTGACGAGCTCACGGTACGCGCTCGTCGTAAAGAACTGGGTGTTGTTCCCGTTTTTAAGACTGTTGACACTTGCGCTGCCGAGTTCGAGAGCCTTACTGAGTATCACTATAAGACGTACGAGTTGGGCAATTCCGAGATCCGCCTCTCTGATAAGAAGCGAGCTATGATTTTGGGCGCTGGTCCCAATCGCATCGGTCAGGGTATTGAGTTTGATTATTGCTGCGTGCATGCAAGCTATGCATTGCACGATGCTGGCTATGAAACCATCATGGTCAATTGCAATCCTGAAACGGTATCGACTGACTACGACACGTCCGATCGTCTTTATTTTGAGCCTTTGACTTACGAAGACGTAATGGACATTGTTGATGTTGAGCAGCCTGATGGGGTAGTGGTTACCCTTGGTGGGCAAACGCCGTTGAAGCTCGCTCGCGCTCTTCAGGATTCTGGTGTTCACATCATGGGCACTAAGCCCGAGGCCATCGATCTTGCTGAAGATCGCGATCGCTTCTCTGAGATTCTTGATGAGCTTTCTATTACGTATCCTGCTGCGGGTATGGCTTCTTCGTTTGAGGAAGCCTGCCAGGTTGCCGATCGCATCGGCTTCCCTCTGCTTGTTCGTCCTAGCTACGTTCTTGGCGGTCGTGGCATGGTTATTGCATATGATGCTCAGTACCTTGAGAAGTACATGGCGGAAGCTGCTCGCATTACTCCTGATCATCCGGTCTATCTCGACCGCTTCCTTGAAGGTGCTATTGAAAGTGACGTTGATGCTCTGTGCGATGGCGAGGATGTTTACATTGGCGGTGTTCTCGAGCACATCGAAGAAGCTGGTGTTCATTCCGGCGACTCTGCTTGCTGCATCCCTCCTTTCACGCTTTCCGAGGCTCAGGTATCTCAGCTCCGCAACATTACGCGTCGGTTGGCTAAACGCTTGGGCGTAGTGGGTCTTATCAATATCCAGTTCGCCATCAAGGACGCTGTTGTTTACGTTATCGAGGCCAATCCCCGCGCATCTCGCACCGTGCCTTTTGTTTCAAAGGCTACGGGCGTTCCTCTGGCTAAGCTTGCTGCTCGAATTATGGCCGGCGAAAAGATTGCCTCTTTCGGTCTTCCCGACGATGAGCGCCGTCAAACGCATTTCTGTGTAAAAGAAGCCGTTATGCCCTTTGGTCGCTTCCCCGGGGCTGACGTAATTCTCGGACCTGAGATGAAGTCGACGGGTGAGGTAATGGGTATTGCCAATAACTTCCCGTCGGCATACGCGAAAACTCAGGCAGCTGCTTCGATGGAGCTTCCCACGGGTGGGACTTGCTTCGTTTCGGTCTGCGATCGCGATAAGCGCGCAATACTACCCTTGGCTCGTGATCTCTCCCGCATGGGCTTCAAACTTTTGTGCACCGAGGGCACCTGTCGTGCCCTTACTGCTGCAAGCATTCCTTGCGAGGTTATTGGCCGTATTGGTTCCGAGGAGCCGAATATTGGCACTAAGATCATGGACGGTGAGATTGATTTGGTTATCAATACGCCGTTTGGTCAGGAAACACGTGGCGACGGGTATCAGCTTCGTACCATGTGTGTCCGCCAGAACCTTTGCTATGTAACCACGTTGGCTGGAGCTCAGGCATTTGTTTCTGCCATTGAAAACCTGCGCGAGCAGAACCTGCCTGTGATTGCCCTGCAGGATCTCGAGCAGTGGGAAGAAAGGTAGCCTTTATGGCTGACATCTTAGACAAGACTGGGGTAGTGATATCCAATAGGCAGCTGTCTGATAGGCTTTGGATTATCGATATTAAGGTCGACGCTCTTGGCGCCGACCTTATGCCTGGGCAGTTTGTCCATATGCTCATTCCTGGGATGGAGGGCCATATTCTCCGTCGTCCTTTTTCGGTTTTCTATGTGAGCGAGGACGGCAGCGTTATCACTATCCTGTATCAGGTGGTTGGTTTCGGCAGCAAGCATCTGACAACGGTCGAAGCCGGTATGGCTGTTAGCCTGATGGGTCCTATTGGACATGGTTGGAATGCCCCTGAAGGTGTTTCTTCGGCGCTTTTGGTGGCTGGAGGTGTAGGGGCTGCGCCTCTGTTCCTTCATGCGCAGGAACTTGTTGCCTCTGGTATTGACGTTGAGGTTGTTATGGGCGCTCAAAGCGATAAAGCTTTGGTTTGTGAGCCGAAATATTCAGAACTTCTTGGGCACGAGCCCCACTTGGCTACCGATGATGGTTCGCGTGGGCATGCTGGCTTTGTGACTGACGTAGTTGCAGGTCGGATTGCTGAGAAGCAATTCGATTATGTTGCTTGTTGCGGCCCCGAACCCATGATGCGCATTGTTTCAGAGCTAACACTTAATGCTGGTATTCCAACGTATGTCTCTCTCGAGAAGCGTATGGCATGCGGTATCGGTGCTTGCCTTTCATGCATAGTCGAAACCAAGCAGGGCAGAAAGCGATCGTGCGTTGATGGTCCCGTTTTCGATGCGAGCGAGGTGATTTGGTAATGGCTGTTTCTCTTTCTGTTAACCTCGGTGGGTTGCATATGAAAAACCCTGTAACCACCGCCTCAGGAACATATGCATCGGGACGCGAATACTCTGCATTTGTGGATCCTGCCTTACTTGGCGCTGTAACCACAAAGGGCGTTTCTCTTAATGGGTGGGCCGGGAATGACGCTCCTCGAATCGCCGAGACTCCGAGCGGGATGTTGAACTCCATCGGCCTTCAGAATCCAGGTGTTGAAGTACTGAAAGATCGCGATTTGCCTTGGCTGCGCCAAAATCATGCAACCATCATTGTAAACGTTTCTGGTCATAGCGTTCCGGAGTACGTTTCGGTTATCGAGTCGCTCGAAGAAACCTCTGATGTCGATGCTTACGAGGTAAATATTTCATGTCCCAATGTGGATTCTGGTGGTTTGACCTTTGGCACCGACCCAAAGATGGTTGAAGAGGTTGTTTCTGCATGCCGCGCGAAAACCAAGCGTCCAATGTTTGTAAAATTGACGCCAAACGTAACTGATATCGTTGAAATCGCCAAAGCGGCTCAATCTTCTGGCGCCGATGCTATTTCGCTTATCAATACTTTACTCGGCATGGCAATTGACGCACGTCGCAAGAAGCCCGTTCTTGCCCGTGTCGTTGGTGGACTTTCGGGTCCTGCGGTAAAGCCTGTTGCATTGCGTATGGTTTGGCAGGTGCACAATGCCGTTGATATTCCTATTTTGGGAATGGGTGGAATTTCCTCAGGCACCGATGCGGTTGAGTTTATGCTTGCAGGTGCCACTGCCGTAGCGGTTGGCACTGCGAATTTCACCAATCCTAAATCTACGCTCGATGTGATTTCTGGTATTGAACAGTACTGTATCGACATGGGCGTTTCCGATGTTAATGAGTTGATAGGAGCACTCGAATGCTAGATTTCAACAGCGTGCCCCGCAAGGATCGCATTATCGTTGCACTTGATTGCGAACGCAGTCGAGCTCTTGAGTTGGCTGATATGCTTGCCGGTAAGGCTAAATGGCTTAAGGTCGGCATGACCTTGTTTTATCAAGAAGGCCCCTATTTCATCAATGCGCTGCAAAAGCGCGGATTCAAAGTCTTTCTTGATTTGAAGTTCCACGATATCCCTCATCAGGTTAAGGGCGCCGCTAAAGCAGCCGCGGAAGCTGGTGCCGATATGCTCACCATGCATGCGGTAGGCGGAATCAAGATGATGGCAGCTGCTAAGGAAGGCTTGGCGGAGGCTCGCTGGGTCGAAGATGAGCCTGTCTCTCTTGGTATTACCGTTCTCACAAGTATGAGCGCGGATGACCTCAGTGCTACGGGTGTTACCCGACCTGTAGTTGACCAGGTTGCTGAGCTTGCTCGTCAGGCGCAGCAAGCTGGATTGTCTGGTGTTGTAGCTTCGCCTCAAGAAGCGGCTATGCTGCGTGAGATTTTGGGCCCAAATTCATTTATTGTTACCCCAGGTGTTCGTCCGGCTGGTTCTGCTATGGGCGATCAAACGCGTGTAACTACTCCGCGTCAGGCTTTCGATAATGGTGCGTCGCACATTGTTGTTGGTCGTCCTATTACGGAAAGCAACGATCCTGCAGCAGCATTTGAAGCGATTGCAAAGGAGCTCTAGGCTATGGAAATTGCTGAGATCAAAGATCTATTGAACAAGATGAATGCCTTCGCCGAAGATGGCGATTCGCTCGATTCTGCTGCGTTGATGCAAGATCCTATTGTATTGAATCGCCTTGCGGTAGAGCTGTTGCAGCAGATTGACCGTGATGTTAAGCCTGAGTTGGTTATTGCTCCTGAAGGCATCGAATCATATTTCGGATATTCGGTTGCGCTTGCTGCATGGATGCGTTTCGTTAGCGCTCAGGTCGGTAAAGATGGCGTATTCGAACTCCCTGCCGGTGTTGAAGTTAAGAAGAACGAAAAAACGATTCTGGTGCTCGATACTTATTCGGAAGAAAAGGCAAATGCGCTTATGTCTCTTGCTCTGGCTGAGGGAGCAAAGGTTGTTGCTGTGCTTTCATTGACCGGTTCCGATGCCCATGCTGATCATGGTTGTGTATTCCATAGCCTTCTGTAACATTCCGATACGTTATTTCTCTTAAGCCACCCAAAACTAGGGTGGCTTCTTTTTTTGATACGCACTATTTTCAAATGGTATTTGAAAATAGTGCGTATTTTGTGTCTGCACTAGGTTATAATCACAGTATTTCGTAGTATTAATGCAGTTCATGACGTTGTATTACGAATTTTAGTGTTTTGGACAAATACTAAAATATGGGTAGTTTGTGACATATGAACATGTTGCAATCAAGGAGGCAAGACAAGTAATTGTCTTGAATTGGAAGAGAAAAAGGAGCATTACGATGGCAGTTCCCGAGTTGACGCCCGAAGAGCGACAGCAGGCGCTGGAAAAAGCGAAGGCTGCTCGCATTAAAAGAGCACAGGTTCGTGAAGACCTGAAAAATGGCACGCTTACGCTCAAGGATGTTTTGGCAATGAAGGACGACCCCATTGTGGGCCGCATGAAGGCTTCTACGCTTATCGAAACGCTCCCTGGTTATGGTAAAGCCAAGGCAGAAAAAATTATGAAAGAACTCGACATTGCCGAGTCCCGTCGTTTGAAGGGTTTGGGCGAACGTCAGCAGAAAGCCTTGCTTGAGCGTCTTGGTTAGTATGCGAAAAGGCAATCTATTCGTTCTATCAGGGCCTTCTGGCGCAGGTAAGGGAACTTTGGTGAAGCAGGTGCTTCAGCAAGTTCCCGATGCCTGGGTTTCTGTTTCTGCGACAACGAGACAACCGCGTCCTGGTGAGGTTGATGGGAAGGATTACTACTTTCTTGATCAACCTCATTTTGATGAGCTGGTTTCACGAGATGGCTTTCTAGAATGGGCTCATGTTCATGGCAATTCTTATGGAACACTCAGGTCTCGTGTTCAGGAACGCATTGATCGGGGATCGCAAGTAATCTTAGAGATTGATGTGCAAGGTGCTTTTCAGGTAAAAAAGGCTATGCCTGAAGCGCATTTGATTTTCATCGAACCGCCTTCCCTTGAGGAACTTGAAAGAAGGCTTCGAGGTCGCGGCACTGAAACCGAAGAGGCCATTTGCCGTCGTATGAAAACTGCAGAGGTGGAGCTTGCACGCAAAATGGAGTATGATGTTCAGGTTGTCAATGATGAACTTGAACGTGCCACTGAGGAGCTCGTATCCTATATCGGCTCGTTTGCAGAAGATATGAGAGGAACTACCGAATAATGAGTCTTATTGATCCCAAGATCGATGTACTGCTTGATCAGACTGATAATGATCGTTTCTTGCTCTGCGCTCTTGCTTCTAAGCGTGCGCATGACATCAACGACATGATGCGTGGTCAGCGCAATCGAGCAATTCAGCTTCAGACCGCTGTCGATATCGCTCGAGCTGCCAAGCGTCGTCCTCTCTCTATTGCCTTTGATGAGATCGCAAAAGGTGATGTGTCATACAGCCCTGATACGATCGATATCCATAATCACTAATTCCCATGCATAATAACGAGCTCGAAGAAAAACAGGCTCTTCGCCGTGTCTGTTTGGTTCATTATCATGAAATAGGCCTAAAGGGCCATAACCGAGCCCAATTCGAAAAGCGCCTTGTTTCCAATATCAAGGCGCTTTTGAATGATGGGGTTAAGATTAAACGCATTTCAGGTCGTGTTGCGTTGTTTCTTGAAGAGGACGCAACGTTTGAGGATGCCTGCCGAATTGCCGACCAGATAGCTGGCGTACCTGGCATTGCTCGCGTTTCAAGCGGTTATCGCTGTGCCCAGGAGCTGGAATGCATGTACGATACCGCCATCAAGGCATTGTCAGACGCTGGTGAATTTGGCACATTCAAGGTTTCTGCACGTCGCAATCACACTGATTTCCCTATCGACTCTATGCAGTTGAACCAATTGGTTGGCGCTGCTCTTTGCCGCGCCTTTCCCGAGAAGTCGGTGCGTATGAAGAACCCCGACGTCGAGGTTCGAGTTGAGGTTATCCAGGGTTATACCTACATTTATGGGCGGAGTATTCCCGGTATTGGTGGTTTGCCAGTAGGAAGTGCCGGCAAGGCAGTGTGCCTTCTTTCTTCTGGCATTGATTCGCCTGTTGCTACATGGCGTATCGCGCGTCGTGGCGCTACCTGCATCGGAGTACATTTTTCTGGGCGTCCCGAAACCTCTGCAACAAGCGAGTACCTTCTCGAGGATATCGCCGAAGTTCTTGAGCGAACTGGTTGTTTTGCGCGTTTGTATGTTGTGCCGATTGGAACATATCAGCGAGAGATTTCTGCTGTAGTTCCGCCTGAACTGCGTGTTATCATGTACCGCCGATTTATGTTTAAAGTTGCTGAGGCTATTGCGCGTAAAGAAGGCGCAAAAGCATTGGTCACAGGCGAAAGCCTGGGACAGGTTGCATCGCAGACGATGGATAACATGTTGGTGACCAATGCCGCTGTTTCTCTTCCTGTGTATCGTCCTCTTGTTGGGTTTGATAAGCTCGAAATTATTGCCGAGGCCGAGAAGCTTGGTACCTTTGAAATCTCTTCGCAAGATGCCCCCGATTGCTGCACTTTGTTCATGCCTCGCAATCCTGAGACGCATGCTAAGCTTGAACGCGTTCTTGAGGTCGAAAAGGGTCTTCCTTTCGATGAGTGGATTAATGAGGCGGTTGCCTCGGTTGAGGTTAAGGACTATCGCTGCCCTTCGTATCGACCTCCCAAGGAACGAAAAAAGCAGGACGCTAAGAAAACTGAATAGCCTTTGAAACGGGCCGATGATGGGCCCGTTTTTTATGTTTATTGTCTTTGAGTGAGCCCCTCTTTCACTTTGCTTTGGCTGGTTTTCATCATCGAATTCAGATTAGGTCTATAGGCTTGTTTTAGAAGAGGTGGTTTCTATGACGTTTCTGGATGACGTGGATAGCTTAAAAGCAAAAGTCGGAATCGGCAGTACTAGTCCACTTGTTCTGTTTGGCCTTTCTGCCGTGATTATTGCCGTGGTGCTATCGATTGGCTTTATGGCTTGGGGGAGTTTTACTTCATCTGGAATTGTGGTTGAGCATTCAGAGAAATCGACGCAATCTCAAGAATATGAAAATCCATCTTCGCAGTTAATCTATGTTCATATTGCAGGCGAAGTTTCGAATCCTGGCATGTATGAGCTCAAACACGATGCTCGGGTGTCTGATGCGATCGATGCAGCTGGCGGACTAACCGAAAACGCCGATCAGTTATCGATTAATCTTGCTCGCCAGGTCACAGATGGCGAGCAGATCGTTGTGCAGGCCTATATCGAAGCCGAGCCAGGAAATTGCGAGTCGACCGGCGCTTCTGATAGCGGACTCCCTTCATCATCGAATACTGAGGTTTTGTCAAGCAAGGTAAATATCAACACTGCAAGTGCATCTGAATTGACTACTTTGGATGGAATAGGCGAGTCTACTGCCGCAAAGATTATTGCATATCGTCAGGCTAACGGTTCCTTTGCCTCAATTGAGGATATTAAAAAGGTGTCAGGTATTGGCGATAGGAAATACGAAGCAATTAAAGATCGTATTACGGTTTAACTATGGTTCTGTCGCATGAACGTCCATTTCCACGTCCTGCGATTCCTTTGTTGCTTCAATGCGGTGTGGTGTTCTGGCTTGGTTGTTTGCTGTCTTGGTTACTGGATTACGATGTCGCTCTCAGCGCAGGGCTAAGCTTGGTATCGCTGGCCTTTCTTTTTGCGACATATCGTATTTCCTGCAACGGTAGGAGCGGTTTCAGGCTTTTGCTTGCTTGGGCGCTTTTCTTCTTTCTAGGTGCAACTCTGATGTCCGTTTCAATTAACGGGCTTCACCATAAAAGGGAGGTGTTAGCTGGTTCGGATGGAGCGATATTTGCCGTTCGAATCCTTGAAGATCCCACAAGAGGGTCTTTTGGCTATTCGGTTCCCGCATTGATTGTTGAACCAAATTCGGATTTCATTCGAAAACAGCTTTACTCGTACAAGGTTATGCTGAACTATGAAAGTGGATCTTTTGAATACGGTGATGAATTCCTTGCAAAGGTGGATATCTCCTCGATTGACGAGCATTATCTAGATTGCTTCGATAAGAAGGGGATTGTTGCTCGCTGCAGTGTTTCTGATTTGCGCCCTGTGCATTCTTCTCAGTTTGGGCAGCTTTCTGAATTAAGACTAAACTTTGCTTCTTCGGTAAGTGAATGTCTTGATTTTGATACCGTTAACCACGATGCTGTTGCGCTAATTAAAGCATTGGTCGTTGGAAACCGTCAGGAATTGTTTGAGAGCGATTTCTATAATCAAGTTAAGACTGTTGGACTTGCTCATCTTGTTGCGGTTTCGGGCGCTCATCTGGTCATCGTAATGGGATTAATTTCTTCTTGCATGCGAGCAATCAGGCTGCCTCGATATCTTTCGGTTATTATTCAGCTAGGTTTCTTGTTTGCGTATTTGATAATGGTTGGACTACCTGTTTCCTGTGTCAGGGCAGCTGTCATGGCTGGCGCAGGATTGCTTTCATTTGCATCGCATAAGCGTTCTTATGCTCTTTCTTCGCTTGGTGCCGCGATTATTTTATTATTGGTATTAGACCCAAGTGCTTCAACTTCGGTTTCATTTGGACTGTCTGCTCTTTCGACTTTGGGCATAGTATTATTTTCACCGCTATTATGCAGCTGGATTCCTGATGTTGGTAAGCGCGTAAAATCTTATGTTGCAGAGCCATTTGTAATGACCCTCTCTGCTTTGCTCTTTACGTTCCCTTTGAGCATGTCGTCCTTTTCCCAGTTCGCGATCATATCTCCGATTAGCAATATTGTTGCTGTTCCTTTTGTAACCGTTGTCTGCTCTGTAGGGGTATTGTCATTTCTCGTTCTTCCAATCGCTCCTGTTTTTCACTTGCTTATACAGATTACGTATTTCTTTGCCGAAGCGTTGGTTCGCGTAATTGATGCTCTTTCGTCAGTTCCCCTCGTTGCGTTGCCTGTCGACGCTTCAATAGAATGGTTGACGCTGTTGTCTGTTCTGATTTGCATTGTTCTCTGGCTGGCGTGGCCTAGAGCTTTTCCGACAAGGGCAATTGTCTCGATATGTGTAGCATTACTGCTCTGTATCATGCCTATGAGGATGCTCGATGCGAATAGCACTTCAATTGTGATGCTGGATGTGGGGCAGGGCGATTCCTTTTTAGTTAAAAGTAGGGGATTAACTTTGCTTATAGACACCGGCAATAACCCTAGGAAGTTACTTGCAGGCCTGGCCCGACACGGGGTGAACCGTCTTGATGGGGTAGTGATAAGCCATGCGGACGACGATCATTGTGGTTGTCTTGCTGATTTGCGTGGGGTGGTGCCTGTCGATTCGGTCTTTGTTGCAAAGGGATTAAGTTCTGTGGGCACAGACAAAGTCGACGATATGCTCAAAGACGCAGAAAGGCTCTCTAGCACATCTGGTATCCGTGAATTGGCGGCAGGTGACATGATCACTATTGGATCGGTGTGCTTCAAGGTGATTAGTCCTGAAGATCTTACCGATAAGGGAGAAAATGACGATAGCATCTGCTTGATAGCGACAACTGACCTTAACGATGACGGGATGGGCGAGTGGCGTGCTCTATTTACGGGAGATGCAGAGTCGGAAGTGCTGGATTCGCTTAATAGAGAAGGGGCATTAGAAGACATAGATATTCTCAAAGTGGGTCATCATGGGGCGAAGTCCGCGCTCGACGAAGAGTTAATGGATGTGCTAAAGCCAGAAATAGCCCTGATTAGTGTTGGTGAGCGAAATCGTTATGGGCATCCGGCCGCAAACACCGTTTCCTTGCTTGAGTCTAGTGATGTTGAGGTATTTCGTACTGATCTTCAGGGGGATGTGGTGTGTAGTTTGAGCCAAACCAGCATCTCTATTCACACTATGAAGTAAACTGCGTCTATGGCTATTCAATCAAAACAATCTAGTCTTTTGCCGGTGTATCTCATCGCTGGTGAAGATGAGCTTAAGCGCGAAACAGTTATGAAGCGCTTGTTTGCCCGTTTATCGAAAATGGGCGATATGTCTTTTAATTCTGAAACTTTTTCTGGTCTTACATGTACCGGCGATGAAGTTATTACTGCAGCTAATACGCTTCCTTTTGCCAGCGAGGTGCGTCTCGTGCTGGTTAATGATGTGGATAAGCTTAAAAAGGCTGATTCAGAGCTTCTTATTGCATATTTGAAGGAGCCGTGTGAAACTACCGTTCTAGCGTTAGAGGGGCAGAAGGTTGCAAAAAACACCCGACTATATAAGGCTGTTTCGGCGTTTGGGAGTAAAGCGATAATCGATTGCGCTCCTTTTGCACGTAAGGATCTTGGTAATGCTGTTCGGTCTATTGCGGTTGGTCACGGAATAACGCTTACGCAAGGTGCCGCCGCAACACTTATCGATTTAGCTGGCACAAACACTGTTGCTCTTGATGCGGAACTTAAGAAGCTTTCCCTTTCTCACAGAGGCACTGATCCTGTAAACGAGAATGAGGTTTTGTCGCTTGTTTCTCGTACTGCTGAGATCAAGCCATGGGAATTTGTGGATGCATTTGCCAGCCGCAACGGAAAACGATGCATCTATTTAATGAACCGCATGGATGTGTCGCCGTTTGCATTACTTGCCATGTGCACTACGCGCATTCGCGAGCTTATCACCGTTAAGGCGCTCTCTGAGCGTGGCCAGAAGGCGCTTTGCTCTAAGGTGCTTAAGATGCCCGATTGGCGTCTTAAGAGCCATTATTCATGTGCCCGTGGTTTCACTATGGATGAGTTGATCTGCGCTCTTTCCTCTGCGCGCGATGTAGAGCAGGAGATGAAAAGCGGATCGGACCAGATGCAATCATTTATTTCATGGTTCCTTGGGGTCTGCAAAAAAGGATCATTGTAGGTCTCGTTTCTCCAAGGAGCGTTTGATTTACTCATTCATACAAGGCAGGGTGTTATGTAATCGATTTGATTTCTCTGGTTTTTGGTTGGATGACGTTTTTAGGCAATATCTTGACAACAAAAAGAGCCCGCTGAATAGCAGGCTCTTTTTTCTTGATATGCGAATGGGATCCGAGCGGATTCCAAGAAACGCTGATGTTATTCAGCAGCCTCTTCGGCCTCTTCTGCCTCTGCGGCAGCAGCAGCTTCAGCAGCCTTTTTGTCGGCGGCAGCCTTTTCGGCCTTCAGGGTTGCCTCGCGGCGCTTAGCCTTTTCAGCAGATGCGGCAGCCATGGCTTCCTTGCGGGCAGCCTTAGCAGCAGCCTTCTTGTTGCCGTTGGAAGGAGCAACCTTCTTTTCAGCGGGCTTGTATGCTGCGATGTCTTCAGCAGTAACAACCGTGTTAGCAAGCTTCATAACGCCGCTCTTACGATTTGCAGCCTGGCGCTTATGGATAATGCCCTTGGATGCAGCCTTGTCGAGCAGACGGCATGCCTTAAGAGCTGCCGCATAAGCCGTAGCACCGTCCTTGGCCTCTACGGCCTCACGGACAACGCGGATGGCGGTCTTAAGCTCAGAACGAACAGCGCGATTACGCATGCGTGCCTTTTCGTTGGTGATGATTCGCTTTTTCTGACTTTTAATGTTCGCCACGTTTTATCCTCCGTATAAATATTTTTCTGTAGACGAAAACTCTAGGATCTTACCACAAGTTATAAATCATGCCCAGATAACAGTTGCTTTATTATTGCGAAGAAAGCTCCGCAATGCAACAGGTAGGGTAGAATCATTGCAATGCCGACATTTACGGCACTTCTTATTTTACGTGATTACAGGCGCTTTATGCGCACGTTTGGTTAGGAAACTATGGCACTCGATCCGCGCTTTATTCGAAATTTTTCCATTATTGCCCATATCGATCATGGCAAATCTACGCTTTCCGACCGTATTCTTGAGATGACCGAGACGGTTTCAAAACGCGATATGAAAGAACAGGTGCTCGATTCGATGGACATCGAGCGCGAACGCGGTATCACCATCAAAAGTCAGGCGGTTCGTGTTGACTATCGCGCTGACGATGGTCAGCTTTACCATTTCAACCTTATTGACACCCCGGGTCATGTTGACTTCACGTACGAGGTCTCCCGCTCCCTTGCTGCTTGCGAGGGCGCAGTGCTTGTGGTGGACGCTACTCAGGGTATTGAAGCCCAGACAGTCGCAAATGCGATGATGGCTATGAATGCGAACCTCGAAGTTGTTCCTCTTATCAATAAGATTGATCTTCCTGCGGCGGAACCCGAGCGCGTTCGTGCAGAAATCGAAGATGGACTTGCTATTCCGGCGGACGATGCGGTGTTGGCCAGTGGTAAAACGGGAGTAGGTGTTCACGATTTGCTCGAGTCCATCGTGTATAACGTTCCTCATCCCGTAGGCGATCCCGATGCGCCTCTTTCCGCTTTAATCTTTGACTCGTATTTTGATGCATATCGTGGTGTTGTGGCTTTGGTCCGCATCATCGATGGCTCCATGAAGAAGGGGCAAAACATTCGTATGATGGCAACTGATACCCGTGCATTGGTTGAAGAGGTTGGCGTTCGTCGCCCCACTGAAATTCCTTGCGATGAACTTGGTGTGGGCGAAGTCGGCTATTTGGTGACGGGCTTGAAGGACCCGTCAAAGGTAAAAGTTGGCGATACGGTCACTTTGGTTGATGGTGGTTGCGATGAGCCTCTTCCCGGCTATCGTGATGTCAAGCCTATGGTCTATACCGGTTTATTTCCTATTGAGGCCGATCAATACGAAGAGTTGAAGGATGCGTTGGCAAAGCTCTCCTTGAACGACCCCGCTCTCGTATATGAAGCAGAAAACAGCCATGCGCTTGGTTTCGGCTTTCGTGTGGGTTTTTTGGGATTGCTTCACATGGAAGTTGTGAAGGAGCGCCTGGAGCGCGAATTCGGGCTTGACCTTTTGGCTACGGCGCCGTCTGTTGAGTACCATGTCTTCAAGACGGATGGCGAGATGCTTTCCCTGCACTCGCCCCAAGATATGCCAGATGCAAGCGAGATTGACCATATCGAAGAACCTTACTTGAAGTCGAAGATTCTTATTCCGCCTGATTATGTTGGTGCGGTAATGGAGCTTACTGTTGCTCGCCGTGGCGAGTTCAAAACAATGAACTACTTGAATACCAACACGGTTGAAATGCTGTGGGAAATGCCTCTCTCCGAGCTCATCATGGACTATTTCGATCAGCTCAAGAGTCGCACTAAAGGCTATGCTTCGCTTGACTACGATTTTGATACCTACAAGCCTTCAAAATTGGTCAAGCTTGATATCCTTCTTTCCGGAAAACCTATTGATGCACTTTCGTTTATTGTCCATACCGACAAGGCTTACGATCGTGGTCGCATTCTTACGGAAAAGCTGAATGAGATTATTCCCCGTCAAATGTTCGAAGTGCCTATCCAGGCAGCGGTTGGATCCCGTGTGCTTTCTCGTCAAACCGTTCGTGCGATGCGCAAGGACGTTTTAGCAAAGTGCTATGGCGGCGATATCTCGCGTAAGCGCAAGCTCCTCGAAAAGCAGAAGAAGGGCAAGAAGCGCATGAAGAACATCGGCAACGTCGAGGTTCCCCAGGAAGCATTCATGGCTATCCTCAAGGTCGACGAATAGGGGTGCAGCATGGCTTTTGGTCGTAACAAAGAAGAATACGATTGGCTGAATGATCCTTTTGACGAGAAAAAGGCTGCTCGCGATCGCGAGCAGGCACGTATGTCTGGCGGCACCAAAGCTGCACTGGGCTGCGGCTGCTTGCTTGTCGTTATCGTTTTTATAGTAATGCTGATATTCGCTTTCGTTCAATTTGTCTCAATTGCTTCTGTGTAAGGATTGGTATGACAGATAATATGTTCACCGATCGCAGGGTAATCCTTGCGCCTATGGCTGGCGTTGGCGACGAGGTGTTTCGCCAGCTGTGCATTGAACAGGGCGCTCAGCTTACCTATACGGAAATGGTTTCAGCTAAGGCGTTGAGCTATGCCAATGAAAAGACAGCCCATCTGCTCGATTTGGCTCCAAACGAAGATAAAGTCTCGGTTCAGCTTTTTGGGCATGAGCCCGCCACGATGGCCGAGCAGGCTAAATGGGTGGAAGATTCTCTCGGAAGCCGCTTGTTTGCCATAGACATCAATATGGGCTGTCCCGCCCGAAAGATTGCAGGTAAGGGCGATGGATCCGCGTTGATGCGCGATCCTCTGCTTGCGTCACGAATCATCGGGGCGGTTTCAAATGCTATTAGTTGCCCCCTTACGGTCAAGTTCCGTCGCGGGTATGAAGAGGGCAATGAAACCGCTGTGGAATTTGCCCGCATGGCAGAAGAATCGGGTGCAGCTGCTATTGCGGTGCATGGTCGTTATGCCCAGCAGTTCTATCGCGGTAAAGCCGATTGGGGCATTGTTGCCCGTGTTAAGCGGTCGGTGTCCATTCCTGTTATCGGAAATGGCGATGTGGTAGATGGCGATAGCGCCATTGCCCTTCTAGGGGCAACTGGTTGCGACGCTATTATGGTAGGGCGAGGAGCTCAGGGGAATCCATGGGTCTTTCGCGACATTGCTTCAAAACTCGCTGGCGGTCCTGGCTATGCCGGCCCTACGCCTGCTGAAAAAATGGCCCTTGCAACTCGTCATGCTAAGTTGCTGTCCGAACGCTCCGGCAAGAATATCGTGCGTATGCGTAAGCACGCCATGTGGTATGTGGCGGGGATGAAAGACGCTGCCGCAGTGCGTAGGCAGATCAACGATGCGGTAACTTACGATGACTTTGCTTCGATTTTCGAAGAGGCTCGTCGTCATACCGAAGAAGAAGGGTAATGACGATGGATTGGGATCCGTACCGTGCCCTCTACGTGCACGTTCCTTTTTGTAAGCGCAGATGCGCTTATTGCGACTTCGCGACGTGCGCTGTCCCTCCAGATAGTCCGCAGCTCGACAGCTATGTTGAAGAGGTGATCGCCGCTATTCGCGGTGCCTCACGCTCTGAGCAGCTTGGAGCTATTGAAACGGTGTATTTTGGCGGCGGAACGCCAACCTATTTAGGAAACAAACGCCTCTCCTCATTGCTATATACACTTTCGCTTTCTATGCATCTTACGCCCGATGTCGAATGCACCATCGAGGCTAATCCAGACAGCCTTAGCGAATCCATGGTGAAGGACATGTTCGCCTTGGGTGCAACCCGCATATCTATTGGTGTTCAGAGTTTCGATGACGGGCTTCTTTCGTTTCTGGGCCGCGTCCATTCATCCAGTCAGGCAAAGCGGGCTGTAGAGCTTGCTCAAATCCGGTTTGATAATGTTAGCATCGACCTTATGTGCGGTTTACCTGGTCAAACAGAAGAAGGGTTCCGAAAGGATTTGGAACTTGCTCTTCAGCTTGGCGTTAAACATGTGAGCGTATACCCTCTTATGGTCGAAGAGGGAACACCGCTCTTCTGGCGCGTAGAAAAAGGGATTGTTCACATCAATGAAGACCTGGGGGCTGATCTTATGCAGGTTGCCGCTGAGGTACTGGGTGATGCAGGTATGCATAGGTATGAAGTTGCTAGCTACGCATTTGACGGTTTCGAGTCGCGCCACAACACTGCTTACTGGACCGGAAAACCTTATCTTGGACTTGGTGAGGGCGCGGTTTCGATGCGTCAAAACGCTCTTGAGCGAGAACGTCTTAAGGATGGTTCGGTGGTGGAATCTCTCGATCCTTTCGAAATGGCTGCTGAAGATCTGATGTTGGGGATGCGTATGAGCCGAGGAGTATCCGATTCGATGCTTGAAGATGCGTCTTTGCTTCTTCCCGATGCTCCCCTTGCTTTTTGTGGTCTAGAATCTGATGGCCTGGTTGAGCATTGCGGCTCACGATGGATTCCTACTGAAAAAGGATGGTTGTTTGGCAACCTCTTATATGGAAGGCTCCTTGACCTTGCTCCGTAACGGTTGGGATACGCAGGTTGTTTCAGCATACATAGCGTGTGGGAATGGCGTATCTTTAGGTTGTTGTTAGCACTCTAGTTGCTTCGCTGCTAAAATGCTTTCACATTGGTGAGGAAAATCATTGCTAAGGAGGCAAGCGATGCTATCAGATAGGCGCCAGATTGTGCTTCGGGCGCTCATCGAAGAATACATTGCTCGTGCGCTTCCTGTAGGGTCGCGTACGCTAGTTGAGCGCTATAACCTGGGAATCAGCTCTGCTACGGTGCGAAATGAACTCTCGCTTCTTGAGGAAATGGGTTATCTGGCCCAGCCGCATACTTCTGCGGGACGTATTCCCACTGATTTCGGTTATCGGGCATTTGTCGATGAGCTTCTTTCTGAAAGCGATCCCGACAATGGGGAAGATGCCCTTGCTCGTGAGTTGCGCGAAAGCGCGAGTGATTTAGACGATCTAATGGATCGAACTTCTCAGGCGCTCGCTCGCTTTACCGATTGCATGACGCTTCTTGTGCCTCCGCGGATTCTTTCGGTGGATATTCGTTTGGTAAATCTGGTTTTGCTGACGCCTCAACGTTTATTAACCGTGATCGTTACCGAGGATGGTCAGGTTTTCGATAGGCAGATGGATCTGCCTCGTGACTACTCTCAAGACGAAATTGGCAAAACGCAAGAAGCACTCAACAACATTTTGGTCGGAACGTCTTTGTCTTCGACGTCGGGTGAACTGCCGCTTGGCGCTAGTGGGGTTCATGACGATTTGTTCAGAATGGTTATGGCTGAGATTTTGGCTTGCCTGAAAGATCAGAACGCCATAAAGGCCCACCCGTTGGGCATTTCCCATCTTCTGGGCAAACCTGAATTCAGTGATTCTTCTTGTCTTATGCCTGTCCTCGAAGAGCTCGAAGGTGATACGATGCTTCTTCGTGTGTTCAATGATGCGGCTGCCTCTGAAGAGCCCGTTGTCCGCATTGGGCACGAAAATGATTCCGAAGCGCTTTCGAGTGTTTCGCTCATTGCCAACCGTTTCGGCGAGGCTGAGCACAGCGGTCTTATATTGATCGTGGGTCCCACACGGATGGATTATTCGCAGGTACTCAAAGCTGTTCGCGCAGCCCGTAACGTTTTGAAAGATTTGTAATCCCGAAAAGGAGATTCGCAACTTATGGCCAACGATTTATACGAGGTGCTTGGCGTTGACAAGACGGCAAGCGACGATGAGATCAAGAAAGCTTTCCGAAAGAAGGCCCGCCAGCTTCATCCTGATGTGAACAAGGATCCTGATGCCGAGGATCGCTTCAAAGAACTTAATGAGGCTTATGACGTTCTGAGCGATCCTAATAAACGAGCTCAATATGATCGTTTTGGTACTATTCCTGGCGCTTCCGGCGGTGGCGGATCTCAATACGTAGATCTCGAAGATTTGTTTGGCGGCGGTTTCGGCGGTATGGGTGACCTCTTCAGCTCATTTTTCGGCGGCGGGGGAGCTCGCGCCAATGTGCGAAAAGAAGGCCGCGATATGGGCGTAGGGTTGCGCATCACGCTTGAAGAAGCAGCATCGGGTGTAAAGAAGGAAATCGTATACGATCGCCTTGCTCCGTGTCCCGATTGCGAAGGTTCGGGGTTATCTGAAGGCGGAAGCGAAGTTACCTGTCCTGATTGCAATGGCCAGGGTCGCGTTGTCACCGTTCAGCATACATTCCTAGGCGATATGCAGTCTGCATCTACCTGTCCTCGATGCTCTGGCTCAGGCAAGATTATCGAAAATCCGTGCCCCGAATGCGAGGGGCAGGGACGTGTTCCCGATCGTCAGCGCATATCTGTTGATATCCCTGTAGGCATTCGCGATGGCCAACAGCTTCGTTTGTCGGGTTATGGCGAAGCTGGTATTCGTGGTGCAGAAGCGGGAGACCTTATCGTTACTTGCCGCATCGAAGAGCATGAGTTCTTCGAACGTCAGGGTGATGATCTGCACTGCTCTGCGGCGATCAGCATGGTTCAAGCGGCGCTTGGTGCCAAGATCGAGCTTGATGGCATCTTCGAGAATGAAAAGGTCTCTGTTACTATTCCCGAAGGATGCCAGTATGGCCAGGTTGTGCGCGTTAAGGGTGCTGGCATGCCCAAGTTCCGTAGCGAATCGCGTGGTGACTTGCATGTTCATGTTGAGGTTAAGATCCCTACGCGTGTTTCCAAGGGCGAACGGGCTATTCTGGAGCGTTTGGCTGACGAAATGGGAGAGAACGTCTCCGAACAGCGTAGCCCTCTTCAGAAACTTCGAGACGCTTTCAACAATTAATCGGGAGAGATATGTCGCTTCCTCATTTCTTCTTACGTGAACAGGTGCTGGCATTTGAGTCGGCGCCTGTTTTTGCACTTCATCTTGATGCTGATGACATGAAGCATGCAAAAGTCTTGCGCCTTGCTGTAGGTGAGCATATAGCCGTCGTGGATGCCGTCTCTGATTATTTTGAATGCGATGTTGTTTCTTTCGAGGGTGATGAGCTTTCCGTATTCATTGCTCAGAAGCTTTCTTCGTGCGCGCGTCCTGAGGTTGTTCTAGTTCAGGGCCTGGCCAAGGGCGAGAAGATGGACACTATTGTTAGGCATGCAACCGAAGTTGGTATCGCTGAGTTTGTTCCCATGACTACTTCGCGCAGCGTTGTGAAGCTTGATGCGAAGAAGTCAAAAGCCCGGTTTGAAAGATGGGCTTCTATCGCCAAGAGTGCTGCGATGCAGAGTGGGCGTTCCTCCAAGCCCGTCGTTCACGCGCCCTGTTCTGTCGCAGGGGCGGTTGATATCGCCAAAGATTGCGATGCTGTGCTGATTTGCTGGGAGGAGGCTGAGCTGTCCAATACTTTGGCTAAGGCTGTGTCGTGCTGCATTGCGGCCACCGGGAAAGATCCTCGCAGCCTGCGTATTGCTTTGGTGGTGGGCCCGGAGGGCGGTCTAACCGCCCAAGAGGTTGATCTTTTTCTTGCATTGCCTTATGCGTATTCGATCAGTTTGGGCCCAAGTATTCTTCGCACGGAAACGGCTGGGATCGTTGCTCCGGCTTTGGCGTTATATGAGCTTGAGGTGCGTTCATGAGGGTATCGGTAGTAAACCTTGGCTGCAAAGTAAATAGAGTTGAATCCGACACTATCGCCAAAGCTTATGAAACCAGGGGTGCTCAACTGTGCTCGGTGCCGGATGCGGATATTGTTGTTGTGAACACTTGCACGGTAACCGAGGAAGCCGACAAAAAGACCCGTAAAAGCATCAGACGCGTTCTTCGTCAAAATCCGACTGCGCAAGTTGTGGTTACCGGTTGCGCAGCTGCTATCGAACCCGAGTTTTACCGTGGCCTTGATTCCCGCATCTGCGTGGTGGATAAAATTGATTTGCTCGAAGAGGTGGGTGACGGCTCGGCTGCTTCTTCGGCAAATCTTATTCGTGTGGGAGAAGAATTCCCTACACGTGTTTCATTGAAGGTCCAGGATGGATGCAATCATTCGTGCACTTACTGCATCGTCCATGTTGCTCGGGGCAGGGCTTGGTCTCGTCCGATTTACGCTGTTTTAGAGGAAGCCTTGGCGTTGGCCGATGCAGGCGTCAAAGAGCTTGTTCTTACCGGAATCGATCTTGGATCCTATTGCTACACCGAAGGCGAGAAACGAATCCGCCTTGGCGCTCTGGTCCGCAGGATGCTTGATGAATTGAGCAAGGCTGGTCATGACGATGTCCGTTTGCGTGTTGGGTCCGTAGAACCAAGGTCGCTTGATCCTGAATTCGTGAAAGTCATGGCGGAGTCTGAGGGGCGCGTGTGCCGTCATTTACACCTGCCTTTGCAATCAGGCTCTGACAAAGTTCTACATGAGATGAATCGGCCTTATTCTGCCCATGAGTTCTTAGAGGTTGTTGCCATGCTAAAACGGCAAGTTGGCGATATTTCCCTTACCACAGACGTCATTGTGGGTTTTCCCGGAGAAACAGAGCAAGATTTTGCCGATACCTGCAAGCTGGTGCGCGAGGTTGGCTTCACGAAAATTCATGTATTTCGGTATTCTCGCCGAGAGGGTACGCCAGCGGCAAGTCGCACCGATCAGATTCCAGCTGAAACAAAAGAACGTCGTGCGCGTGAATTAAGTGTTTTGGGCGATCGGTTGCGTATTCAATACGCCCAGCGCCATATCGGCTCCCATGAGCTTGTTGCTGTCGAACAAGAAGGGTGGGGCATGACGGAATCGTATTATAAGGTTCGTGTGGATGGATTCCCCCAGGGTGCTTTGGTCGATGTATGCTTAACGGGCGTTGACGATGCTGCTATTATGAGGGCATGACTGATCTAGAGAACATCACACTTGTCATCCCATCCCCAATTGAGCCCTCTGCATTATTGGGACCCCAAGACGAGTTTCTTCACCTAATCGAAGACTCCACTGCTGCGAGAATTTCCTTGCATGAGAATTTGCTTCGCATTCAGGGCAACGCTCTTGAGGTGCAATCGCTTACCACGCTTTTTGCGGGTCTGATAAAAACGCTTGAGGCGGGCGAGGCTCTTACGGCCGACGAGGTAAAGCGCTCTTTGAATCTCATGAGGGCCGGCGAATTGGCACCGCCTCCAATGAAGAACGATGTGATTCTTTCTTATCGCGGTCGGGCGATTCGTCCTAAAACACCCACGCAGAAACAATACGTGGATGCCATCCGAAAGAACACGGTCACGTTTGGCATTGGTCCGGCGGGTACTGGCAAAACATACCTTGCTATGGCTATGGCGGTAGCAGCTTTCAACAACAAACAAGTTAGTCGCATTATCCTCACGCGACCAGTTGTCGAGGCTGGTGAGAACCTCGGTTTTCTTCCTGGTTCTCTTACCGAGAAAATCGACCCTTATATCCGTCCTTTGTATGATGCACTGTTTGAGATGATGGAACCCGGTCGTGCGAACAAGTACCTTGCTGACGGAACCATTGAAATTGCTCCCCTGGCGTTTATGCGGGGCCGTACGCTCAATGATGCATTCATTGTTCTTGACGAAGCTCAGAACACTACTCCTGGGCAAATGAAGATGTTCCTTACTCGTTTGGGCATAGGTTCGAAAATGGTTATTACCGGCGACATTACTCAGGCTGATCTTCCCAAGGGCATTTCAGGCTTAAAGACTGTGCGTCAGGTTCTTGATGGTTTGGAAGATATAGCTTTTTGCGAGTTCAAGAATGCCGATGTCGTGCGCCATTCTCTGGTTGCGAGGATTGTTGCTGCCTATGCGCGCGCCGAAGAGATGAATCTCCGTCTGTAAAGAGGTTGCCAATGCAAGTCAATGTACTTATTGAGCACGGGGAAGAGCTTGTTGGTGGCTTTCCTATTGAAGAGCTGTGCACGTTTGTTATGAAAAAGATGAACTTGCCGGAGTGCACCGATGTTACCGTTACGTTCGTTTCCAACGAACGTATCCACGAGCTTAATCGTGAGTATCGAGGAATCGATCGTCCAACCGATGTCTTGTCGTTTGAGTGCGACAATGTTCCATTCGAGGATGAGGTTCTGGATGACGTTGAAGAATTTGAATTGGGCGATACCATTATTGCTACAGATGTAGCTCTTGCCCAAACCGAAGAATACGGAACTACGCTTGAAGAGGAAGTGACGATCCTTACCATCCATAGTTTGCTGCATCTTTGCGGATACGATCATATCGAGGATGATGATTACGAGATAATGCATGCTCTGGAAGAAAAGCTGATGCGTGAATGGAATGAGAGCCGCTCATGACGCGTGATGGCTTTTCTCTTTTTGCCGCGTTCCGTTGTGCGGGGCGCGGAATAATCGACACAGCTCACGAGCGCAATTTTCATATTGAATTTGCTTGCATGCTGCTCTGCATTGCTCTCGGTTTTGGTTTTGGTATTAACCCTTATGAGTGGCTTGCCGTTGTAGTTTGCTTTGGCTTGGTTTTGGGCGGCGAGTGTTTAAACTCATCGATTGAGGCAATAGTTGATTTGGCAAGCCCTGAGTATCATGAGCTTGCTCGTAAATCAAAAGACGCCGCCGCTGGCGGTGTACTGCTGTTTTCTTTGGCCTCATTGGTTGTTGGCTTGATTATTTTTGCGCCGCGAATTCTTTGCCTGCTTGGCCTGATGTAGGGCGCGTTTGTAAAGGAATTATATGGAAATCAATCAAAGCACCATCGATCCAAAGACGTTTAGGTCGGGATTTGTGACTCTTGTTGGTCGGCCAAGTTCGGGTAAATCCACTTTGCTCAATGCTCTTATGGGAAAAAAACTTGCCATTGCGTCGCCCACGGCTCAAACAACGCGCCATCGATTCCGTGCTGTTCATACTACCGAAGATCATCAGATGGTTATTGTTGACACTCCCGGTGTGCATAAACCCCATGATGCTCTCGGGGAAGAACTGAATACAACGGCACTAAAGTCACTCGACGGCATAGATGTTGCAGCATTCTTGCTGGATGCATCGGCTCCCTTTGGCCGCGGTGACGAATGGGTCATTTCCGAGCTTTCCAAGAACAGGGTTCCGAAGATTCTTGTTCTTTCAAAAATTGACCTGGTGAATGATGAACTTCTCGACGAACAGCGTCATAAGGCGGTTTCTTTAGGTGATTGGGATGAAGTTGTAGAGGTTTCGTCACTTACAGGTGCTGGCATCGACGATTTCATCGATGCTGTTGTTCGTCGCTTGCCCACCGGCCCACTTTGGTTTCCCGCAGACATGGAAACCGATCAGCCTCTCGAAGTTATCATTGCCGAATTCATTCGTGAGAAGATCTTGCTTACCGCACATGATGAAGTGCCTCATGCTGTTGGCGTGGTCGTTGATGCCATGGAATACAATCGACGAAAGAATCTTCAGAAGATTTATGCCACTGTCTATGTGGAGCGTGATAGCCAGAAAGGCATCATAATCGGCAAGGGCGGGCATGCTATCAAGGAAGTTGGCACCCAGGCGCGCGAGGACCTCGAAACCCTTCTGGGCAAAAAGGTATTTCTCGATCTCAATGTTAAGGTTCGTAAAAACTGGAGGCGGGATCTAAACCAGATTCGTCGTTTTGGCTATGGTGAGGGTGCATAGGATCAATGGCTTCGCGTTCATATAGCGTGAGGGCTTTGGTGCTTCGTCGCACAAAGCTGGGGGAGAGCGATGTGATTTGCACTTTGCTCTCATGTGATGGATCGCAAATACGAGCGGTCGCGAAGGGGGCTCGAAAGCCCTCTTCTTCTTTCGCCTCTCGCTTAGAGGTTTATTCTGTTTGCGATTTGCTTCTCTGCCAAGGGAAAACTCTCGACATCGTCAAAGAGGCGCGCTTACTGGAAGGAAATGAGCATCTTCGTAGGGACTATGCCTTGATGGAGGCAGCTTCGCCTATGGTTGAAATTCTTGACAAAACTACTCAAGTAGGGTTGGAAGATGAACGCTTGTTTCCTATGACATGTGTTGCGCTGAAAGCATTAAAGGCTGCCAATTTGGAAAACGCTGTTGCATCCCCTGAGTGTTATACGGCTGGTTATCTGCTTAAAACGCTTGCTGTATTGGGCTTTCGTCCTCGTTTTGATGCCTGTGTTGAGTGCGGAAATTCAATTTCACCAGAAAGGCTTCCCTCTCGTGCGCCCTTTTCGCTTGTTGATGGTGGCATGGTTTGTCCGTCTTGCAGTTATGCGAGTGAAACAATTGTCCTTTCTCGCGATACCGTGCTGTGGGCTCAGGCTTTGCTGTTCAGCACTTTCGAGGAGATTTCTCATTTTGAAATAGAAGTTGACGAACGTTTGCGCGTTATGCGATTCCTTCAGCTGTGGATTCGCCAACATTTGGGTATTTCATTGAAATCTCTGGACTATTTAATATCGTTTAGATAACTCGATCAACTTCAAACGCTCTCTTTTTCAGACTGGCATTACCCATGGTGGTTACTCCTTGGCGCTATTACGCTACACTGGGTTTTATGAACTTGTTCACTGTGAATGATCTGCTGCAATGTTGAGGGATATTGCAGCAAGTCCTTCAGGCATGGGGATGCCTGAAGGAGGAAAGAGGGGTGTATTATGGCTGCTCCCGCAACCGAACATGTACGTAACATTGTGCTGGTAGGCCAAGACGGTGCCGGCAAAACATCACTTGCCGAAGCAATGCTACACGTTTCTGGGAAAACTCCGCGCATGGGAACAACTCATGACGGCAAGTCATACCTCGACTATGACGAAGAGGAGATTCGTCGTCATTTCACCTTAGGCACGTCAATTGCGCCCATTCCTTATAAGGATTACAAGATCAATTTGCTTGATACCTCGGGTCAGCCTGATTTTCTTGGAGATACGCTTGCAACTATGCAGGCGGCAGAGATGGCCATGTTCGTTGTCGATGCCGTTGACGGTCCTCAGGTTATGACCACGCGTTTGTGGCATGAGGCTGAAACTATGAGGTTATGCCGCTGCGTTTTCATCAATCACATCGACCGTGAGCATGCCAATTTTGATGTAGCAATGGCCACTCTCCATGCTCGCTTTGGTTCTCGTTTGGGCGCAGTAACAATACCTATGGGCGTTGATAAAGACTTTAAGGGCGTGATCGACGTTCTTCGTATGAAAGCTCGTTACTTTGAGGGAGAAGATGAACGCGTCGAGGAGATTCCTGAGAATTATCTCGATGTTGCCCAAGTTGCTCGCGATAAGTTGTGCGATTTAGTCGCGGAAGCTGACGAAGACTTGATGATGAAATATCTTGATGGCGAAGAGCAGTTAACCCAAGAAGAACTTGAGCAGCTGCTCGATAAAGCGATTGCGCAAGAGATTTTTATTCCCGTCTTCGTCGGCTCTACGATTATCAAGCAGGGCATTAAAGGTCTAATGGAGGATATTGCAAGCTATTTTCCCCATCCTCGTGCACACGGGCCCTTCTATTTGGCTAACGGTGAAGAGCTCTATGTCGACGAAACGGGCGAACCTGCTGGGTTCGTTTTCAAGACGCTCTCCGATCCGTATGTTGGCCGCATGAGCTTTATCAAGGTGCTTTCCGGATACCTTGAGCCCGGAATGGAACTTATGAACGCGCGTAGTAAGAAGAAAGAACGTCTTTCTCATCTTTACGTGATGATGGGCAAGGAGCCTATGGATGTTAAGAGCGCCAAAGCCGGTGATATCATTGTGGTCCCCAAGATGAATGAGACGAAAACCGGTGATACGCTCTCGCTTTCTGGCGATATCGAGGTTGATCCGCTGCCGAGTCCCGTTCCGCTTTACCCCATCGCCCTTGAAGCTGAAAACAAGAAGGATGAGGATAAGCTGGGAACATTCCTTTCCAAGCAAGCGGAAATTGATCCAACCCTGCGTTTGGTCCGATACGAAGAAACTCATCAACAAGTTGTATTTACGATGGGCGACATGCATGTAGATGTGCTGTTGAACAAGTTAAAGAATCAGGCGAAGATCGAAGCGCACCTTGTTCCTGTTCGAATTCCTTATCGCGAGACAATTCAAAAAACCGCAGAAGCAGAGGGTCGTCATAAGAAACAGACTGGCGGCTCTGGACAGTTTGGCGATTGTTGGCTTCGTCTTTCTCCTAACCCAGGTGAAGGTTACGCATTTGTGAGTGAAGTGGTTGGCGGCAGAATTCCGAAGAATCTCATTCCGGCTGTGGACAAAGGTGTCCAGGAAGCCATGGCGGAGGGCTTCCTGGCTGGCTATCCCATGGTTGATATCAATTGCGTAGTGTTCGATGGTTCCTACCATGCGGTAGATTCCAACGAGATGGCTTTCAAGACCGCTGCTCGACTTGCATTCAGGGCGGCCTGTCAGCAAGCCGACCCCATAATTTTGGAGCCTATGGCAGATATGGATATCACTGTTGGCGAGGCGTATGCAGGGGCTGTTATGGGTGATATCTCTACACGTCGAGGTCGAATTGTTGGCACCGATTCCAACGACGAGGGTGAAACCATAATTGTTGTACGGGTTCCGTATGCTGAAGTCCTCTCGTATACGAAGGATTTGCGAGCCCTTTCTCGTGGTAGCGGAACTTATTCTGTGCGTCTTAATGGATATGAGCCAGCTCCTTACGATGTCCAGAAGAAACTTGTCGAACTATATGAAGCATCCCGGAAGTAGGCAGTCTTGCTTTCTGAAGGCTAAATTTCCTTATTTTCGGCTGCACTTCTTAATTAACGTTGATTGTTCGATGTGAGCCGAAATGCTGTTTGGTCTTGATATGAAACCCTAGGGTATTTTCGCCCTGGGGTTTCATAATCTTTAGCATTGGGGGATTCTTGTTGTAGGCTCATGGAAGAGGATTGTGAGATGTGTCTTGGTGGTGCTTTGAGGCGTAAGTTTGATGTGGTTGGCAAATGGGCCCTTTTGCGCCGCTGAAGGCGAACTTTTTTGGAACTCTTCGACGTTGCAGCCATGACCGACAATGCCCTTCTCTGGGCATGAATCGAGCTGATTGGCTTTGCTCTCTGGGGTGTTGCAACGGCAATTCCGCTAATTTCTTCACTGAATGCCGTTGATTAATTAGTGGCATTTTGATTATCTTCACATGCCGAACACAACCTCAGAAAGCTGTTGAGCCTGAAAAGACGCTCGCTTATACTAGATAAGCTGCATTTTGCAGTAAGTAGGCTTCACGCCTAGCTCGCATGCACCACCCGCTTGCTCGCTCGGCATGGAGGGAATTAGATGTAGAAAGGTGGACAGATGCCTAACAAGCTTAGCATCTCCAAAGAACGCACTGCAGAGCTCATGGCTGAGTTCGGCAAGAACCCCCAGGACTCTGGTAGCGCAGAGGTACAGGTTGCTATCCTGTCTGAGCGCATCAAGAACCTGACCGAGCACCTGAAGGAGCACCCCAAGGATCACCATACCCGTCGTGGCCTGCTCATGCTCGTAGGTAAGCGCCGTCGTCTCCTCGTTTACATCAAGAACCGCGACGTTCTTGAGTACCGTGAACTCATCAAGAAGCTCGGCATTCGCGACAACATCTAAGCATTAAGCCCGCGCTAGCGGGCTTTTTGTATATTCGGCGGTCGGCAATGGAGGCCATTGCTGCTCGCGCACCTGAAAAGCGGGTGCAAAGAGGCTTTGCGCAATAGGGCGCAAGGGAAGTGAAAGAAAAAAGATGGACATTATTACTGAATCGTTCGACCTCTACGGAAAGCATTACACCCTTTCCACCGGCGAGCTTGCAAAGCAGGCTTCTGGTGCCGTGAAGGTCACCTGCGGTGACACCACCGTATTGGTTACTGCTGTGATTTCCGAGCAGGAGAAGGATTATGACTTTTTCCCGCTGACTGTTGATTTCATGGAAAAGATGTATGCGGTAGGTCGTATTCCTGGTGGTTACCTGAAGCGCGAAGCAAAGCCTTCCGACAAGGGTATCCTGACGGCTCGTATGATCGACCGTCCAATCCGCCCTGGTTTCGTTGATGGTTTTAAGCAGGAAGTTCACGTGGTTGCCACTACGTTGGTTGTTGATGGCGAGCATCAGCCCGACACCATCTCTGTAGCAGGTGCTTCTGCGGCTCTCATGGTGGCTAGCGCGCCTTTCGATGGCCCTGCTGCGTGCGTTCGCATCGGTCGCAATATCGATACCGGCGAGTTCATCGTTAACCCGACCTATGAGGAAGAAGAGAATTCCGATCTCGAGCTGACCATTGCAGGTACCAAGGATTATATCTCCATGGTTGAGGCTGGTGCTCAGGAGATTACCGAAGAGGACATGCTTGCAGCCATGACTTTTGGTCAGGAAGCAATTGCGGCGTTCTGTGAAAAGCAAGCCGAATTCTTGGCTAAGGTCGATCCGCAGCCTAAGGAATGGCCTATTCATGTTGCCGATCCTTCTATCGCAGAGCGTGTCGACAATCATTTCGATGAAATGTCGGCCGCATTGAAGGATGCAGACAAGCTTGCTCGTATGGCAAAGGTCGAAGAACTGAAGAATTCCGTTAAGGAAAACGACTTCACCGAGGAAGAACGTGCTGCTTGGGGTTCCGATATTGCTGCTGCATTGAAGTCACTCGAAAAGCATGCAATGCGTAAGATGGTTATTGAAACGGGCGAGCGTGCTGACGGTCGTTCTAGCACCGAAATTCGTCCTTTGTACATTAAGGCTGGCTATCTCCCTCGTGTTCACGGTTCTGGTCTTTTCCAGCGTGGTCAAACCCAGGCTCTCTCTATTGCGACGCTTGGCATGCTCAACGAATGGCAGCGCCTCGATACTATCGATCCTGCAGAGGGTAAGCGTTATATGCATCAATACAACTTCCCGCCGTACTGCACTGGCGAGGTTGGTCGTATGGGTGCACCTAAGCGTCGTGAAATCGGTCATGGTGCCTTGGCTGAGCGCGCGCTCCTGCCTGTTCTCCCTGATGAGGAAGAATTTCCTTACGCTATTCGCGTAGTTTCCGAGATCATGGAATCTAACGGTTCTTCTTCCATGGCTTCTACCTGTGGCTCTACCCTCGCTTTGATGGATGCTGGCGTGCCTATCAAGGCTCCCGTCGCTGGCATTGCAATGGGTCTTATCAAGGAAGGCGATGACATCGTCATCCTCTCCGACATTCAGGGTCTTGAAGACTTCCTTGGCGACATGGACTTTAAAGTTTGCGGTACGGAGCATGGCATCACTGCACTCCAGATGGACAACAAGGCCAAGGGTCTTTCTGTTGATATCTTGGCCCGTGCTCTGGCTCAGGCTAAGGAGGGTCGCGCCTTTATCATGAAGGCGATGCTCGAGGCAATCGATGCTCCTCGTGCGGAACTTTCTCCTTACGCTCCTCACATTGAGACCATCCATATTCCTTCCGATAAGATTCGTGATGTTATCGGTTCTGGTGGCAAGGTTATTCGAGGTCTTCAGGATGAGACGAATACCACTATCGAGATCGAAGAAGATGGCACCGTCCGTATTGCTTCCATCGATGCCGAAGGTGGCGCTGCTGCCAAGGCGGCTATCTTGGGTATCGTCAAGGTTCCCGAGGTCGGAGAAGTGTATGACGGCGAAGTCGTTGGCATTAAGGATTTTGGCGCATTTGTTCGTCTTACTCCCGGCAAGGATGGTTTGCTCCATATTTCTCGTATGGCTAATGGCCGTGTGGGCAAGGTTGAAGATGTTCTTAACATCGGAGACATCGTTAAGGTTGAGGTCATTGAGGTTAGCGATAGCGGCAAGATCAGCCTTGATCGTGTCGATAAGCCCGATGTGGTTAGCTCCGAGCGCCCTTCTCGCCACCACGATGATGGTGACCGACGCGGTAAGCGTGAAGGCAGCAATGGCGGTCGCAAACCCCGTCGTCGTCACAATGGTGACCATACCGAGCACTAGGATATAATCATCTTCTGATTGCTCTACTGGGCGTTTGTCTACCCTGTGAGAGCGATAGGATGGTTATTGATAAGCGGATCTGAGAGCCCTCTGACCCTGTAATGGGGCAGAGGGCTCTCTTTCGAAGAAGAGGTTTATTGTATGTCTACGTTTATTACTCGTGGTACCTGTTCTAAGGCCATTAATTTTGATATTGAAGATGGCAAGGTTGCCAATGTGTCTTTTCAAGGCGGCTGCAATGGCAACACTAAGGGTATTTCCATGCTTGTAGAGGGTATGCCTGTCGAGGAAGTTATCGACAAGCTCGAAGGTATTACCTGCGGTCCTCGTAAAACGAGTTGTCCCGATCAGCTTGCAAAAGCCCTGAAGGAAAGCATTGAGTCATAGATTTAGATTGGAAGGGTTGGCGCGCGTATGAGCCAGCAATGTAAAACTGTTTTGGATAATGGCATGACGGTCATTAGCCGAACGATGCCTGATGTTCGCTCGGTTTCTTTGGGCCTCTGGTTCAACGTTGGCTCACGTGATGAGCGTCCCGACCAGGCGGGTCTTACTCATTTTATGGAGCACATGATGTTCAAGGGGACGCCTACTAAAGGCCCCTTGGATATTTCGATGCATTTTGATCGCCTGGGGGCAGAGCTTAACGCTTTTACCTCAAAAGAATACACCTGTTACTATGCTCGCTTTGTTGATGACAAGCTTGAGGACGCCCTTTCTGTTTTGGCGGAGATGGTGATTGAGTCAAATTTTTCTCAGGATGCCATTGATACTGAACGTGAAGTAGTGATTGAAGAGATTGCGCGTTCCGAAGACACCCCCGATGATTATGTCTATGAGCTATATTCTCAGAGCAACTTGCCTAATCATCCTTGCGGCTTGCCTGTTTTGGGAACTCGAGATCGAGTTGGCAGTTATCGACATGCCGATTGCGTCGATTTCCATGCTGAGCATTACCATGCCGGAAACCTCACCCTAGCTGCTGCGGGCAACGTGGACCATAATCAGTTGCTGACATTGGCAAAGCGATACTTTGCTTCCATGAAACCCGGTAAAAAGGAGCATCGAAAGCTTCTTCAGCCTCAATTCTCCTCAGGTTTATTTAGCCAGAAGCGCGATATAGAGCAAGCCCATATTGTGTATGGTGTACCCTGGCTGCCCCTGGGAAACGAACGGCGATATATTGCCACGGTGCTCACCACCATTCTTGGCGGTTCTATGTCTTCGCGTTTGTTTCAGGAAGTACGCGAAAAGCGCGGTCTTGTATATTCGATTTATGCGATGCAAGCTGGCTATCAGGGTGTTGGGCAGTGGTGTATTTATGCTGGCACACGACCTTCCAACACTCAGGAAGTTATGCAGCTTATCCGTTCTGAGCTGGACGCGATTGCTCAAGACTATGTTTCTGAGGATGAGCTTTCTCGCAATATTGACCTTATCTGCGGACAGCTCCTTCTTGGCTTGGAGTCGACCAATTCTCATATGGTTCGATTGGGAAAACGCGAGACTCTCGGTTTGGAGCAAACTACCCCCGAACAGCAAACGGAAGGATACCGGTCCGTCACTAAGCAGCAGGTGCTCGATATGGCTCAAGAGCTCCTCTCGGCTGAGCCGGCCATTGCTGTGATATCGCCTTATAGTCAAGAAGAGCTTTCGGATCTTGTTTTTGGCTAATTCCCTAATTCGTTACGTTGTTGGTAGCTCTAGTCTTGCTTGGTGGCATTTAAGTCGCCTACGAGTGCTTAACATATTTGAATCATTTAAGTCGTATAGTTGCGATTAGTTGCCTGAAATGGGTATTTGAATAGGAGTACGTATGATTTCTGTTGCTGTTGCTGGTTATGCCGGCCGCATGGGTTCCGCTGTCGTGGATGCGGTCACCGCTGCTAAGGACATGGGAGTGGTATGCGGGATTGACCCGTTTGGTGGAGAAGCACCTTTTGCTACCTATAAAAGCATTGATGACGCACTTCAGGGTTCATCCTTTGATGTTTTAGTCGATTTTACCCAGCCTAGCGTTGTTGCTAAGACTTTGGAAAAGGCCTTGCCGGCAGGCGTGGATTGCGTTGTGGGAACAACGGGGATGAGCGATGATACCCTCAATGCTCTTGCTGCGAGCGCTAAACCTGGCACATGCTTATTTTATGCTCCAAATTTCACCACTGGTGCGGTGCTTATGATGGAATTCGCCAAAGCTGCCGCTCCTTACTTCCCTGAATCGGAGGTTATTGAATTCCATCACTGCAATAAGAAAGATGCGCCAAGCGGCACTGCGGTGCGCACTGCTCAGATAATCTCTCGTTCCAGAGATTTCACCAGCGTTGCTCCTGGCGCTGAAACCGAGATTGATGGATGTGAAGGTGCGCGCGGGGCATTGGTGGAAGGTGTCCCGGTGCATTCTGTACGTTCAATGGGGTACGTTGCGAGTCAAGAAGTGATTTTCGGATCGATGGGGCAGACGCTGACTATTCGTCACGATTCATGGGATCGTGCTTCCTATATGCCAGGTGTTCTCCTTGGTATCCGTTCGGTAGGCAAATGCAGCGGCTTAGTCGTTGGTTTGGAAAACTTCATGGCATAGCGCCGTACAACATGCAATAATGAGCCACGTTGAATTAGCGAATGAAGGAGTTACACATGACCGCTGCAAATGAGCCACGCTTTGGTCGCATGATTCCCGCAATGGTTACCCCATTTGACGAGAATCTTGAGCTCGACCTAGATCAGGTACGTGCTTTGGCTCGCCGCCTTGTAGACGGCGGAAGCGATGCTCTTATCGTTAATGGCACCACAGGCGAAAGCCCTACGGTGTTCTATCCTCAGAAGATGAAGCTGTTTGAAGCAGTTCTTTCTGAAGTTAAGGGTGAAGTGCCGGTTATCGCCAATGTTGGAGATAATTGCACCGCTGATACGGTTGATTTTGCCCGTGATGTTCAGAAACTCGGCGTTGATGCGTTTATGTTGGTGGTTCCTTACTATAACAAGCCCCCGCAAGAAGGCCTCTATCAGCACTTTAAGACTATTGCGGATGCTGTCGACCTTCCTATTATTCTGTATAACATCCCCGGTCGTACTGGTATCAACATGACGCCTGAAACAACGTTACGACTTGCCAACGATTGCGATAACATCGTTGCCGTCAAGGAAGCTTCTGGCGATCTTAATCAGGTTGCAGAGATTATCGCTAATGCGCCCGAAGGATTCGACGTGTATTCTGGCGATGATTCCCTTACTTACGACATGATGAAATTAGGTGCCGCTGGCGTAATTTCCACAACAGGCAATGTTGCGCCTGATCGCATGAAGGAAATTACCACCCTTTGTGCCGAGGGGAGATTTGATGAGGCTGCGGTTGCCAATGAAAAGCTCCTGCCCTTGATGAATGAGCTTTTTGTTACGGCTAATCCGATTATGGTCAAGGAGGCACTGAATCTTTCCGGCTTCCACGTTGGCGGAGTTCGTCTTCCTTTGGTAGACGCCACTCCTGAGCAATCTGATCATTTGGCTCAGGTAATGCGCGAGGTTGGTGTTTTGAAGTAAGCTTCGGCATTTGTCATACGTTTCCAAAAGCGAGGTTTCGACCTCGCTTTTTTTGTATATTTTTCACTTTGCGTTTGTTTAGACTGCGGCTAATTCTGTTGGATTCTTTTCAGGGAAGATAGGGAAGAATTCATGGATGATTAACATATTTGAGTTGGGAACGTTATTATTAATTAGTTAATCTATGCGTTATTTGCGCACTGCTTTGGTCTGCAGATGGGCCTGTCTTGCTAGGTATTAGAGGGCCTCATCTTATATATGAAGTACAAACACAGAATGAAAAGGAATCTTATGGCTGAAGAAATCAATGAGCCTAAAAATATTCAGGGTAAACCCCAAGCAACAGAATCGGTGAAGCATGTTCACCTTGAGCGGAAGCGTCCAAAATTATCGAAATTTGACGACGAGAATCCGAAGAATGCTAAAGATAAAAGCTCCGAGGCAGGTAAAAAACATCATTCCCAAAATTCAAATCGCGGAAAAAAATCTGCCCAGCATAACCACGCGGGCAAGCGGGATCCTAAGGCTAAACTTCGCATAATCCCCTTAGGCGGTCTGGATGCTATCGGCAAGAACATGACCGCTTTCGAATGCGCTAACGATATGGTGCTTGATGATGCTGGCCTTATGTTCCCCGATGACAATCATCCAGGTGTTGACCTGATTCTGCCTGATTATTCATATGTTCTTGAGCATGCTGATAAGTTGCGCGGAATAGTAATTACCCACGGGCACGAGGACCACACGGGCTCTTTGCCGTATTTGCTTAAAGATCTTGATCGCAAGGTTCCTATTTACGCAACCAAGCTTACTCTTGGCCTTATCGAGGGCAAGCTTAAGGAGCATAAGATCAAGAATGCTAAGTTATGCGAAATAAAGCCTGGCCAGTCTATTAAGCTTGGATGCATTACTGCCGAGTTTTTCTCCGTCAATCATTCTATTCCCGGTGCAGTTGGTGTATTTTTCCGCACTCCTGCTGGCAATGTGCTTCATACAGGCGACTTTAAACTGGATCAAAGTCCTATTGATGGGGTTCGTACTGACTTCGCCGCTCTCTCCCGCTTTAGCGAAGAGGGCGTTGACTTGATGATGTCGGATTCTACCAATGCCACCAATCCGAATTTCACCCCCTCCGAAGCGGAAGTCGGCAAAGTTCTTGACTCTATCATTTCTCGGGCCAAGGGTCGTGTTATCGTTGCTTCCTTTGCTTCTCATATTCATCGCATGCAGCAGATCTGCAATGCGGCGGTGCGTAATGGGCGCAAGGTTGCTGTCACTGGTCGCTCTATGGTTCAGAATACCGACATTGCGCGTCGCCTAGGGTATTTAAAGATCGCTGATAAGGACATTATCGATGCGTACGATCTGAAAGGCTGTCCTCCTGATTCGTATGTAGTTATGTGCACGGGCTCGCAGGGCGAACCGCTTTCTGCACTTGCTCGAATTGCAAGTGATAACCACAAGACTATTTCGGTTGATGAAGGCGATACGGTTATTATTTCGGCTACGCCTGTGCCCGGTAATGAAAAAGCCGTAACTAAGGTAACGAATGACTTGGCTAAGATTGGAGCGGATGTTTACGACAAAAGCCGTGCCCGTGTTCACGTTTCGGGCCATGCTTCAGCGGAGGAACTGAAGCTTGTTCTTTCCATCGTTCAGCCTAAGTACTTTATGCCAGTCCATGGCGAGGCCACTCACTTACGGGCTCACGCTGCGTTGGCTGAAGCTACAGGCGTTCAGAAAAAGAATATCTTCATTTGTGAAAACGGCGAATCTCTTGAGTTGACCCCAAAGGGGGTTCGTCGAGGAAAGCCTGTTCCGAGCGGTATTATCTTGGTCGATGGATTAAGCGTTGGCGATACCTCCGAGTTTGTTTTGAACGAAAGAACGAATCTTGGTTCACAAGGCGTTGCAGTTATTGCCTGCGCCGTCAATGCGGAATCACACGATTTGCTCAGTGGCGTTCAGGTGGAAATGCATGGTATTCCTGGCGGTGATGAGCCCCAATTCGTTGAAGCTGTAACGAATGCGGTTTCGAGCGCATTGAAGCGATCTCTTTCAAAGAACGAAGAGTCGCGTGCCGTAAAGCGTGCCGCTCGAAGCGCTTTGCTTTCAATTCTTTGGGAGCGCACCAATCAGCGCCCTCTAGTGGTAATCAACATCCTCGAGGTCTAGAGATCCAGGCCTCAGGGCCTCATGCGAAGCTAAACTCACCCTAAACGCACGAAAGGTTTCGAATGGCATCTCAGCAAACAGGGCGACGAAACAAACACCAGTCAAGTAAGGCGGGCTCCCAGCCGGGAGTCCGCAAGCTTGCTTCGAGTGAAAAAAAATCACAGCATCGTGATTCTGCGTCCAGTTACGGCCATATTTTTGATGAGCGTACCAAGCGCGATATATCTGCGGTTGCCTTAATAGTGCTTTCCATTGCTCTATTTGCCATGGTGTTTATGGGGTCTGAGGGCGTTGTAACGGGCGCGATATCTCTCGGGCTTCGTTTCTGCTTCGGCATTGGCGCATACGTGCTTCCCTTTTTGCTTATTGGTTTGGCAGCTACGTTGCTAATTCGTTTTGAACGAGAGATGGTGCCAGCACGTGTGGCAATTGGGTTCGGCCTTTTGTTCCTTGCGTTCTTAACTATTGTGTCTTTTTTCACGCCAGGTGCTGATGTTGATCCAAATCGTTTGTTTATCCAGGTGTTACTTGTCGACCATGGTGGCTATGTGGGTGGCGCTATCGCCTGGGCGGGTCTCGAGCTGTTCGGTTTGACCGTTTCCATGATTTTGATGATTGGTTTGATCATCATTGCGCTAATCGTAATTGGCTTCTCTCTGTCGTCTCTCATCGAAAGCATTCGTGCTCATGCGGCAGGTCGCTCCGATGCACCTGGAGACGAAGAAGGTGGATTTGATCACTTGCCTCGTATGTCCTTCGCTCGCGTTAGGAAGGGCAAGAATCCCATTGATGCAGGTTACACTGATCCAACGAAAGTCGATGTTCATGGAAGTATGCCCACACAGGCCATCGACGCGAATAAAGCTGCTTTTGCTGCTGGTAAAACTCAGGTAATTTCCGAGATGCCATCTAAATCATTGAAAAAAAGCCAACGCACGAATGGCCAGCGCGCTCGTGAAGCTGCAGTGCAAACCACCATGGCATTTGACGCGGCTTCCCCGAAAACTGCAGGGGACGTGCCCAAGCAGCTTACCCGAAAGCTTGGGTCGCGTCCTAAAGCTGACAAGAAGGACGAGCCGTCACTTCCTCAGTATCAGGCCGCTAGGCCTGTTCGCAAAAAGGCGTCAGATGTTGCTACGCCAGAGCCATTGGAGGGTTTTGATCTCCCTGAAATGAGCTTGCTTAATACTTCTGAAAAAACTCCAGTCACCAAGGAGAGCGAGGCTTCTCTTCGTGCTACTGGTTTGTTGCTCCAGGAAACGCTTTCCGACTTTGGCGTAGGTGCTGATGTTGTTGGTTGGGTTCACGGGCCTACCGTTACCCTGTTTAAGGTCGATCTTCCTTCAGGTGTTCGAGTAAATCGTGTTTCTAATTTGACTGACGATATTGCGCTCGCTCTTGCTGCGCCTGGTGTCCGCATCTTTGCTCCTATTCCAGGTACTAATTACGTTGGTATTGAAGTGCCCAACAAAAAACGCGAGACAGTATTTTTGGGTGATGTCTTAAAAGATGCTCCTGACGGACCTCTTCAAATTGCCATTGGCAAGGATGTTGAAGGCGAAAGCATCGTTAGCAATTTGGCAACTATGCCCCATTTGCTAATTGGTGGTACGACGGGCTCTGGTAAATCGGTTGCCATCAACGGCATGATTATGTCGATTCTTATGCGCGCTACGCCTTCCGAAGTACGTATGATCATGATTGACCCTAAGCGCGTTGAGTTTACACCCTATAATGGCATCCCTCATTTGTACGTTCCTGTTGTTACCGAAGCGAGGGAAGCGGCTAGTGCTCTCTCCTGGGCTGTAGCCGAGATGGAGCGTAGGCTGAAGGTTTTTAGTGGCATTGGCGCTAGAAATATTGGTCAATACAACGCCAAGGTTCAAAAGGGGCTCGAAATCGATGATGCTCCCGCGGCTGAGATGCCGTATATCGTCATCATCATCGATGAGCTCGCAGACCTTATGATGAATGTAGGCAAAGAGGTGGAGTTTTCGATTTCGCGTCTGGCTCAGCTTGCGCGTGCAGCGGGAATCCATCTCATCGTAGCAACGCAGCGCCCCTCTACGAATGTAGTTACGGGTCTTATCAAGGCTAACATCACTAATCGTATCGCGTTTAATGTTGCTTCCGGTATCGATTCACGTGTCATCCTGGACACTCCCGGCGCTGAAAATCTTATTGGTCTAGGAGACCTGCTGCTTTCCAAGCCCGAGTTGGCCAAACCTCAGCGAATTCAGGGCTGCTTTGTTTCCGAGGATGAGATATCTGCTGTCGTGGAGAAATTGAAGTCGCAAGGAGAGCCCGAATATCACAATGATATTCTTAAAACCAATCTCATTACTCTAGGGGATTCTATGCCCGATGGTTCCGGTGGAACTGCCTCTGGCTCTGATGATCCCTTGGTGTGGGATGCCGCTGAGATAGTGGTTTCTTCAGGTATGGGCTCTACGTCGAACCTGCAGCGCAGGCTTAGCGTAGGGTACTCGCGTGCTGGCAGGATTATGGACCTGCTTGAAGAGAAGGGCATCGTTGGTCCACCAAACGGGTCAAAGCCTCGCGAGGTTTTGGTGGACCCGATGGAGCTCGAAACTATCAAAGCCTTTGAAGCTAATGATTCGCAGTAAGTAAGAAGAGGTAGGAACGTCATGCACCAGATCAGCTTCGGCAGCGTGCTTAAGGAAGCGCGATTGGCCCAAGGGCGAGACCTGGCTTCGGTATCTCGCGATCTGCGTATTCGCCAGGATATTATCGTCGCGATCGAAAATAGTGATTTTAAGCGCATGCCCTCTCGTGGATATGCGCGCAATATGATCATTGCTTATTCTCGGCTCCTTGGCCTTAACGCTCAGGATGTCAGCAGAATGTACTTAGATCAGGAATATGCCTATCAGGTAGAGCAGGCTCATCAAAGCGTTGGTGACTCTATTCGAATGCATCGCGATCCGCATGGACGCGAAGCCAACGGATACACTACTTCGTCATTTGAAAAAGTTGGTGGGCGGGTTGCTCGTAAATCTCGTTCATCTTTTTCTCAGCCCGATGAAAAAGATCTGTATGATGGCAGCTCTAATGGGTTTGGTCGAGCGGTGTATTCTCAAAATGCCGATGTATACCCTTCGCACCACAACCCTCAGGTCGCTCATCGCGCCCGTAGATCTGCTATGCCTTCGGGGAAATATGGAAATATGTATGCAGCTCCGCAGAATATTCCGAACCCAAATAGAAGTCGGAATATCCTTGTTGCTATCATTGCTGTTTTTGTCATCGTTGTTGTTCTCGTTGTAGCTATGATGCTGTCGCATCAAACTGCGCCTCAGACCAATATCCCTGTTACCGGCGCTCAGTCTACGCAAAATGCAGAAAGCGAATCTTCGTCAGATCAGCAGCAAACAGATTCCTCTCCTGACCAAACTGCTCCAACTGAATTCACCTTGAAATACTCCGTTGATAAGGGCAGTGAGTCTTATATCGAAGTTTATGTTGACGACAAGGCTCAAGAGTCGGGTACAGTGTCTGGGCCGGCGGAAAAAACCTATACTAGCTCGTCTAAAATTCGCTTTGTTTCTACTGAAACAAAGGGCGTATCGGTGACGATCAATGATGAAGCTGTTGATCTTAAGGCCAACAGCTCAGGTATCGTTAACCAAACTTTTTCCTTTAGCGAAATCCTAGATCAGTGGTATAACGATCATCCGAATGTGAAGCGGGATACGTCTGCTGCTGCATCGTCGAGCTCTCAAAGCACGGGCACGACGAGCTCTTCTTCGAAAAGCTCGTCGGATAGTTCAACCGACTCTGCTAAGACGTCATCTGCGAGTTCCAGGTCGTCGTCATCTGAATAGGACGCATTTTGCCTACGTAGATGTTTTTGGTTAGCACGATTTTCAGATGAATCGTGCTAACCTATTTTTCTATATGGCCTAACATGATGGCTTTATTAAATTCGATTTTGAGAGGATTAACCATGGCTAAAGATTCTAGCTTCGACGTTGTATCCCAGATTGATATGCAGGAAGTCGATAATGCTTTCGGGCAAGCGAAGAAGGAGATTTCTCAGCGTTATGACCTTAAAGACTCTGGTGCTGACATTGCATTAGACAAATCCGGTAAAACCCTTACGGTATCTGCGCCGAGCGATTTTGTTAATAATCAGGTAAAGGATGTTCTTACCTCTAAGCTTATTAAGCGCGGAATCGCCCTGAATGCTCTTGATTGGGGCAAGCTTGAGTCTGCTACCGGTGGATCGGTTCGCCAAACCGCTAAGATTATTGAGGGTATCGATCGTGACACAGCAGGAAAAATCAACAAGGACATCAAGGCTACTAAGCTCAAGGTGAAGGTCACCATCGAGGGAGATAAGCTTCGTGTATCAGGGCCCAAGCTCGATACCCTTCAAGAGGTTATTGCCTTTTTGAAAGAGAAGGATTACGGTCAGCCTTTGCAATTTACTAATTATCGCTAGGAATTCGTTGCACCATGTCAAATAACGTATCCTTTTTAACGCTTGGTTGTGCAAAGAACGAATCGGATAGCGCTCGAATGCAGGAAGACCTTATTCGAGCTGGCTATTCTATTGTCGATATTGCCGATTCTGCTGATGTTATCGTCGTCAATACATGCTCGTTTATTCAGTCGGCTATCGAAGAAAGCCTTGATGCCGTATTTGAAATAGCTGGTTATGATTCGGTTGCTTCAGGGGATACCAAACTTGTGGTGTGTGGGTGCATGCCTTCTCGATTTGGTGATGACCTCGAAGAAGAGCTAACCGAGGCAGACAAATTTGTTACCTGCAGAGAAGAAGATAATATCGTTGAAATAATCGATGATCTTTTGGGTGTGTCAAGCCAACGTAATTCCGTTGAAGTTGATTTCGATTATGCGCCTAGCGAGTACGTGAAGATCTCTGACGGATGCAATCGCTTTTGCTCGTTTTGTACCATCCCGTTCATTCGTGGTCGATATCGCAGCTTTTCTTATGATGAAATCGCTTCTGACGTTAAGGCTAAGGTTGAATCTGGCACCAAAGAAATCGTGCTCATAGCTCAGGATTCTGGTATCTGGGGTCTTGACTTGAAACCTCGCGAGAATCTTGCTTCGCTGCTGAAGCGATTATCTGAAGCGTATCCTGATACCTGGTTCCGAGTTATGTATCTACAGCCCGCCGGGATGACAGATGAGCTGCTTGATGTCATGGCTACTCATGACAACATCTGCAATTATTTTGATATACCTTTGCAGCATTGCGATTCGGAGATTTTGAAGTCGATGAATCGTTCTGGCTCACGTGCCGAATACGAACAGATGGTTGCGCGTATTCGCCAGCGTATTCCTGGTGTTGCTTTGCGTACGACGTTAATAGTTGGTTATCCAGGCGAAACAGAAGAGCAATTTGATGATCTTTGTGATTTTGTTTCGGAGACCGAATTTGATTATGTGGGTATTTTTGCCTATTCGCCCGAAGACGGTACCCCTGCTGCCGAATTGCCTAATCAGGTTGATGAAGACACCAAACAGGCACGTCTTCAAGAGCTCCGCGACATTGCCGACGCCGTTTCTTCCCATGTCGTTTCTCAGCGCATAGGAACGAGCATGGACGTTCTCGTCCTTGGTTGTGAGGAAGACGGTCAATTGTATGGCCGTGCACAATGCCAGGCCCCCGATGTTGACGGTGTGACCTATTTGGAAAACGGTGCTGTTGGCGAGGTTCATACCGTATCAATCAGTGACACGCTTCTTTACGAGATGGAGGCCCTGGGTGACTGAAAAGGAATTTGACGAAACTACGCTGTGGACTCCGGCCAATATTGTCACCCTTGTCCGGATCCTGCTTGTCCCTGTCTTTGTCGTGGCAATAATTTCCCCTTGGCCGACTTATATACCGGATTGGCATAATGCCGAGCTCTGTAAGCCTTGGGTTGCTGCACTGATTTTCGCAATTTTATCGTGCACTGACGCGTTGGATGGATATTTGGCGCGAAGCAGGGGAGAGGTAACGAACTTCGGAAAGTTCATAGATCCCTTGGCCGACAAGATCTTGGTGGCGGCGGCGTTATTGGCGCTTATCGAACTTCAGGTTCTTCCTTCATGGGTTGCGTTGCTCATAATCGCTCGTGAGTTCATTGTTTCGGGTCTTCGAATGCTTGTGGCGACGCATGGAGTTGTTGTTGCGGCAAGTTGGTATGGAAAATTCAAAACGGTGTTCCAGATCATTGCGATCTTACTCTTTATTGTTAAGGGTTCCGACGCGCTGCTCGCACTGCATCCTGATATGGAACTTGCTTTGTACGTGATCTCGTGGTTCTTCATGATAGTTGCGCTAGCGCTCACCGTAGTTTCTATGGTTGACTATTTTATGAAGTGCGCTCCCATTCTTGGGTTTGGTAATGCGGGTTCGAAAAAGGACTCCGATGATTTCTCGTGCTCTCCAAAAGCCGTTATTGATCGCGCTATTAAAGAAGGCAAGCATCTTTCGACTGCTGAGAGCTGTACAGGTGGTCTTATTGGTGGCGCTCTTACCGGCGTGCCTGGTAGTTCGGCTGTTGTCGAGGGCGGAATTATCAGTTATTCCAACGATGTCAAAATTAATGTGTTGGGTGTTTCTGCAGCCGATCTTGAGCGGGTTGGCGCAGTAAGCTCCGAGGTTGCTGCCTCAATGGCGGAGGGTTCTCTTCGCGTTGCAAATTCCGATATAGCCGTAGCTGTTACCGGGATCGCGGGGCCTGGCGGGGCTGTTCCTGGCAAGCCCGTTGGCACTGTTTGGTTTGGCTTGGCAACTAAGAACCATACTAAAACCTTTATTCGTCATTTTGACGGCAATCGTAATGCCGTACGCAGTGCTACTGTGGATTTTGCGCTTGAACTATTCGCTTACGCTCTCGACGATAGCCGATCCGAGCCAGTTTCCGATTAGCTTCTGATTTGAATATATTTCGCATCACTTTAGTACCGCGTTCTCATGTATTTGAGAACGCGGGTTTACTATTAGCTTTGCTTAAGCGAAAAGTATTGCAATCGAACGCATGTTCGGATATTCTCGTTTAGGTCCAATCGCAATACCTTCGGCTAGGAGAAGAAATGAGCCAGGACAAAGCAAAAACCCTCAAGATCACCACTGATCAGATTGAACAGAAATTTGGCAAGGGTGCCATTATGGCAAGGGTGCCATTATGAAACTGGGGGAGAACACCAACATGCAAGTTGGCGTAATTCCAACCGGAGCTCTTCCATTAGATATCGCTTTAGGCATCGGTGGTGTTCCTCGTGGTCGAATTGTTGAGGTGTATGGCCCTGAATCAAGCGGTAAAACGACCATTGCTCTTCATATCATTGCTGAGGCGCAGGCTGCAGGTGGTGTTGTTGCCTTTATTGACGCCGAGCATGCGCTGGATCCTGTCTATGCTGCTAAGCTTGGTGTTGACGTAGACGAAATGCTTATATCGCAACCCGACACTGGTGAGCAGGCGCTCGAGATCTGCGATATGCTTGTTCGCTCTGGAGCTATTGACTGTGTAGTTGTCGACTCGGTTGCGGCTCTGGTTCCTAGGGCCGAAATCGAAGGCGAAATTGGCGATACCACGGTTGGCCTTCAGGCTCGTCTGATGAGCCAAGCATTGCGTAAGCTTGCCGGATCTCTTTCTCGGTCTAATACCACTTGCGTTTTCATTAATCAGCTGCGCGAAAAAATCGGTGTCATGTTCGGTAATCCTGAAACAACTACAGGTGGCCGCGCATTGAAATTCTATTCGAGCGTTCGTCTTGATGTTCGTCGTTTTGACTCGGTCAAAAAAGATGGTGAGTTCATCGGTAATCGAGTTCGAGTCAAAGTGGTTAAGAACAAGGTTGCTCCACCCTTTAGGCAGGCCGAGTTTGACATCATGTATGGTGAGGGAATTTCAAAAGAGGGCTGCGTTCTCGACATGGGCGTTGAGGCTGGTTTTGTTAAGAAGAGTGGTTCATGGTTCAACTATGGTGATGAACGCTTGGGCCAGGGCCGCGAAGCCGCTAAACGTACCCTGAAGGAGCATCCTGATATTCGAAATGAAATTGAAAACAAGGTGCGTGCGGAATACAATCTTCCTGCCATCGGCGAGGAGCCTATTGCAACTGATCTTTCTGCAAATTCCATCGAGGCTTAAATCGGATGGTTTTAATTGATGCCAAGACGCTTGCGGAGCGGTTTCCGCAAGCGTCTATTTCTTCACCCAAAGGTCAGATGCTATATGAGAATCTTAAATCCGATGAGTTGAGCGAAGCTTTCAAAAAGATCGAGCGATTGGTTAAGGTCAGAGATCGATCGGTCCTCGAAGTGCGAAACCGTCTTAACCGTGATGGGTTCACAGTTGATGTTGTTGACGCGGCTGTAGACCGAGCTTTATCCGTGGGATATTTAGACGATACACGTTTTGCCGACGTTCTTGTACGTTCGCGGCTTCGCTCCGGAAAAGGTTTATCTGGCATACTTCGTGAACTTCGAAATCACGCTATCGATCCCTTTGAGCAACTTGAAGGCTTCCCGGATGATTATTTACGGGAAAATCCGAGCCAGGAAGAGGCAGCTATTGCCCTGCTGTGTCGTAAGCCACCACGGTCTAAGAACGAAAAGCAGGCAGCATATGCGAAGTTGATTCGCTCGGGCTATTCTGTTGATATTGCCGCTGAAGCAACAAAACGATGGTACGAGGCCAAAAACAGCAAGTGAATCATCGATGTTTGATGCATTCTCGGGAAAAACGGCGTATCTCTTTGCGGGACATGCTGTTCTCGGCGCATTTTCTGCAATTTTAGGCTATTATCAAATAGCTTGAGCTTACGCACCGAGTTTGGTGCTTTTAGATATTTTCTACAATGTAATAGTGTCGTTTTTCC
>FR884640.1:68676-79966 GCA_000436075.1 Eggerthella sp. CAG:209
GGCATTTATGTTGCCCTTTTGCCTTCCTAGTTAATACGCAACATGAACGAAAGGGAGTTTCATGGTTGAAATCATAATCGCCGCCGTGGTAGCGATTGTTGTTGGCTTTTTAATTGGTTATTTTCTGATGCAGAAGGTGCTTAAGGAGCGCAATGACGCTACGGCTCTTGAAGCCCAGAATGCACTCGCCGATGCCCAGCGCGAGGCTGAAAGCATGAAGCGCGAGGCTCTTGTTGAAGCGAAGGATGAAGTCCTCAAGATGAAGCAGGATGCCGAGCGAGAGAGCAAGGAACGTATGAAGGCTGTGCGTTCCAGCGAAAATCACCTCAATCAACGCGAGCAGAGCCTTGATAAGCGCACCGAAGCCCTCGATCATCGCGAACATCAGATTTCCTCTTTGCAGGGTCAGGTAGATCGCCGTGCAAAAGATGTTGAGCGCGCAGAGGCTGAAGTTGCAACCCGTCTTGAAGAGGTTGCCGGTTTGACCGCAGAGGAAGCTAAGACAGAATTACTGGATGGCCTGAAAGAAGAGTGCGTTCATGAGTCGGCTTCCATCATTCGCGACTCGGAGGCTCGAACTCGAGCCGAAGCCGATAAGAAAGCCCGCGAAATCCTAAGCGTGGCAATTCAGCGTTTGGCTGCGGACCATACTTCGCAGATTACGGTATCTACAATTCACATTCCTTCAGACGATTTGAAGGGTCGCATTATTGGCCGTGAGGGTCGCAATATTCGTTCGTTTGAGCAGATTACGGGCACTAACCTCATCATCGATGACACTCCTGAATGCGTAACGGTTTCGACCCATGATCCCGTTCGTCGTGAAATCGCCAGCGTTACTATGCAGAACCTTATTAGTGACGGACGTATTCATCCTGCTCGTATTGAAGAGATGTTCCATAAAGCTGAAAAGTACGTTAATCAGCAGATCAAAGAAGCCGCTTCTCAGGCGACTTTTGATACTGGCATTCATGACCTTAATCCCGAATTGGAAAAGATTCTTGGTCGATTGCGCTACCGTACTTCCTATGGCCAGAATGTCCTGAATCACTCTCTCGAAGTTGCCTATCTCTGCGGGATGATGGCTTCGGAGCTCGGCCTTGATCCGGTTCCCGCAAAACGCGCAGGCCTTTTGCACGATATCGGCAAAGCAGTGGATCATGAGATCGAAGGCTCCCATGCTGTGATTGGTGCAGATCTTGCACGCAGGTATGGTGAAGAGCCTATGATCGTTCACGCCATCGAGGCTCATCATAACGACGTTGAGCCCAATAGCGTTATTGATGTATTGGTTCAGGCCGCCGATGCTGTTTCTGCGGCACGACCCGGTGCGCGTAAGGAAAATATCGAATCCTATATTAAGCGCCTTGAGAAATTGGAGGAAATCGCCAATTCTTACCCTGGCGTTGAACGCACTCATGCTATTCAGGCCGGACGTGAGGTTCGTGTTATCGTTTCTCCCGAGAAGGTCGATGAGGCGCATTCTACGGTTTTGGCGCACGATATTGCACATCAAATCCAAAGCGAAACCAAGTACCCCGGCCAGGTTAAGGTTGTCGTAATTCGTGAAACCCGCGCTGTTGATTTTGCCAAATAACGAGTATAGGCCCGCGCCTTTTGCTCGGGCCTCTTTTCTTTATGCCTAATACTTCACTCCAACAATTCATTCAGAACATTTCTGGCGAAGATCACACCCGTGTTCAAGACGATCTAGGCAATGGGTTTGTGCGTCTTCGCGCAGCAGAGGCACAGCGGCGTCAGGCAAAGCAGGATATACGGTCGTTTGAAGATGTGGTAATTGAAATGCTTCGCAATGCCCGTGATGCCAACGCGAAGGCTATATTTATTGCGACCTGGTCCACAAAAGAACAGCGCTTCCTTACCATGCTTGACGATGGTGATGGCGTACCGCTTCAGCTGCAAGATACCATCTTTGAGCCCTTTGTTACCTCTAAGCTCGACAGCTTCCATGCTGATAGGTGGGGAGTGCATGGACGTGGCATGGCCTTATATTCAATACGACAGAACACTGATTCAGCTCGGGTTATTGCTTCTGCTCCTGGTTTGGGCTCCATCTTTTCGGTAGTGAGTTCCTTCTCCCGGTTGAGCGAAAAGCGTGACCAGTCAAGCGCTCCTTCGGTTACAGTCAATGAAGACGGCAAGCCGGTTCTTCGCGGTCCTCACAATATTATGCGCACCGTGCTTGAATTTGCGATCGACGAACGAGATGGCGTTGCGGTGTATTTGGGGAGTCCCGCTGAGATAGTTTCGACTCTGTATTGGTTGGGTAATTCAGCGGTGTCTAATACCGCTGAAGAGCATTCTTGCGAAACTGGGGGGCTGCCTTATATTCAGCGTTTTGGTCTTTGTCCAGACGCATCCGCTCTTGCGCAGCTTGCCAATGATTTCTGTTTACCTATGTCTGCTCGGACTGCGTATCGAATTTTTAATAATGAGATTAAACCTCTGGCGGTTCATTTACAGACAATGCTCGGTGATCAAGTTTCTTCATCTGCAAAAGTAAAGCCTGAGCGAAAAACTTTATCCGATAGCTCAATTCGCATTTCTAAAGAAGACCTCGAAATGTTTTCCAACCAGGTAATGGGGGATTATGCTCAGCTTGCGCAATCCTATTACCTAAATGCTGACGTTGCGCCAAGCATTCGTTGCTTGGGTGGCGAGCTAGTCTTGCGCATTCCTCTGAGGCGTGATGAATAGTTCATTTTGGTATGCTCTCAGCTTCCAGAAGTTAATTTGGTATAGCATTCCTTTGTAGGCGAGTTTGCCGTTTGCCTGTTTACTAGCTAATGAGTAAAATATATCGGCGTGAATCTGCTTGATTTACTGCTTAAAACACACCACAACCACACCACAAACTAATTGAAAGTAACGCAATATGAGTGATATTTCAGCTAAGGCTTCTAATGTTTTTCAGACTAATGGGTGCCTGAAGGTCTCCTCGAAGTCTTCTCCTGCTTCGGTTGCTGGTGCTATCGCCGGCATGATGAAAGACGGTGTTCCTGTTGAGATTCAGTCTGTTGGTGCTGGTGCGGTTAATCAAGCGGTTAAAGCTATTGCCATTTCTCGTGGCTTTCTTTCGCCTGTTGGCATAGAAATTGTATGCGTTCCTTCGTTTGCGGATATCGTTATTGATGGAGAATACCGTACGGCTATTCGCTTCTCGGTGGAACCGCGTGTTCCTGTTACGTCTCATGACATCGCGCAGAGCCAGTCCTCTGAATTTGAGTAGAGGTAAATATGACGAACCAACTTTCTAACGTTGAGCCTGATGTGTCCACTGAGGGCTCTTCTCATCTAATGAATATATTGGATTGGGAAGATCTATCTGATGGTCCCATCTCGGGCAAGACATTTTCAGTTGTCACCTTTGGTTGTCAAATGAATAAACATGATTCTGAGCGCATCGTAGGTATGCTCACCGCACTCGGCGCAACTGAGGTTAAAACTGTTGAAGAATCAGACATTATTATCTTTGTAACCTGCTGTGTGCGTGAGGCTGCTGATGTTCGCCTAATGGGTCAGGTTGCTTCGTTGAAGAATGTTCCGCTTCGAGAAAATGCTCCGGTAAAGAAGCGTGTTGTAGTTATTGGCGGATGCATTGGCCAACGCGATGGGGAAGATTTGATAAAAAAGCTTTCTCATGTTGACGTGGTCTTTGGTACGTTCAATTTAGCGAGCTTGCCCCGCCTCATCGAGCAGGCGCTTTTGACTGGCGATCACGAAGTTGAAGTCCTTTCTGAGGCAACCGATTTCCCTACCGATTTGCCAACCGAACGCGAATCGAAATGGTCTGCCTGGCTTCCTATTTCAATCGGATGCAATAATTTTTGCTCCTACTGCATCGTCCCCTATGTTCGTGGTAGAGAGAAGTCTCGTCCTATGGAAGACATTGTTGCCGATGCCGAATCGCTGAAAGCCGATGGTGTTAAGGAGATCACGCTACTTGGCCAAAACGTTAACTCCTATGGTCGAGATCTGTATGGTGAACCTCGTTTTGCTGACCTGCTTCGCTCAATAGCTGCAACGGGGATCGAGCGTATTCGTTTTGCTACTTCACACCCCAAAGATCTCAATGACGATGTTATCAAGGCTTTTGGCGAACTTGATAATTTGATGCCGGCACTTCATTTGCCCGTACAGTCTGGCTCAAATAGTATTTTGAAGGCAATGCATCGACGCTACACGCGGGAACATTACTTGGACACAATCAAGAAGCTCCGCGAAGTCCGTCCTGATATTGCACTCTCAACTGATATTATCGTTGGCTTCCCGGGTGAGACCGAGGAAGATTTTCAACAGACCTACGACCTCGTTAAGGAAGTGGGCTACACCCAGGTGTTTACGTTTATCTACTCTAAGCGCGAAGGAACTCCTGCTGCACGCATTGAAGACGACACTCCTAGAGAAGTTATTCAGGAGCGTTTTGAGCGTCTGGTTAATCTTGTTCAGGACCGTGCGCTTGAGGTAAATCAAGCCGAGGTAGGTAAAGTAGTGCCTGTGCTTGTTGAGGGAGCTTCTAAGCGGGATGAGACTGTTTTAATGGGACGTAGCCCAAAGAATCTGACCGTTCATGCCCCAATTCCCAAAGGCGTTTCCATCGATGATCTTCAAGGCAATTTTGTTAACGTCCGTGTTGATGTTGCTCGGGCATGGTATCTACGTGGTCAGGTAATTTCGTGATTCGTCCTGTCGTAGCTATTCTTGGGCCTACAGCATCAGGTAAGTCGGAACTTGCCCAACGCGTTGCATTGCGCCTGAATGGGGAAGTGGTTTCGGCTGATTCCATGCAGGTATATAAAGGCATGGATATAGGCACGGCTAAAATTCCTCGGTCGAAAATGCTTGTTCCTCATCACTTGATTGACATTCTTGATCCTGGTGAGGCTTTTTCGGCTCAGCTGTTCCAAAGCTTATCCCGTTCTTGCTTTTCTGATATCCAGGATCGTGGCAAGGTACCGGTCTTATGTGGTGGAACCGGCCTGTATGTGCAGTCTGCGCTTGAGGATATGCGTTTTCCGAAAGGTGATCAGGAGCATAATGCTGTTCGGGTTAAATACGAAAACGTTGCAAGGCGGTTTGGAAATCAAGCCGTTTGGGATCGACTAAACGAAATTGACTCTGCTTCTGCCGCTCTCCTTCATCCCAATAACGTTCGACGTGTTATTCGGGCGTTAGAAATGCATGAACAGGGCGTTTCTTATGCTACTCAAGTCAAAGGAATGAAAGAGCTTCCAGAAGTGGTTCCTTCGGTTCGTTTTGCTCTTAAGAGAGATCCTGGTCTCTTGGCAGCACGTATCGACAAACGCGTTGATAACATGTTTGATGAGGGGCTGGTTAACGAAGTTGAGCTTCTTCTTAATGGCGGATGGCGTGCTGCTCTAACAGCTCCACAAGCTATCGGCTACAAGGAAGTTGTTTCTGCTCTTGATGGTGATATATCGATGAGCGATGCCGTCGAGCTCATCAAGACCGCTACCCGTCGATATGCCAAACGGCAGCGTACTTGGCTAAGGCGTGATGGCCGCTTGGTGTGGCTTGATGCGGATTCTCTAAGTCTTTCCGAAATGGTAGATTGCGTGGTGGAAACCTATCTGCAACGCACAGCTCTAGAATAATTGCGAATGCACATGAGCTTTTCGCATAAAGGAGCCTTTCCATGGAACTGAATTTCACCAAAATGCACGGTCTCGGCAACGATTTCGTTTTTGTCGATGATTTCAACAAGTCTATTGAGTTAAGTGCTGATCAGATTGCCTTCCTGTGCGATAGGCATTTTGGCATTGGGGCGGACGGTGTGATTCTTGTGCGTCCCTCTGATCGGCCTGAATGTGTTGCCTACATGCATTACATCAATTCAGATGGTTCTTTGGCTGAAATGTGCGGCAATGGCGTACGTTGTTTTACTAAGTATTTGGTCGATCACAACTATATTGACGCAGATGCCGGGTCGTACATCGCCGATACGAAACGTGGACCGCTTCCTATTTCCTTTAAGCTTGATGCAAATGGTCTTATGAGCGTAGCTTCTGTCGATATGGATATGCCGATCCTGGATCCCGAAAAGATTCCAACACTTCTTCCTGCTAGTTGTACCACCAACGGCGAATCTTTTGTAAATGAGGAGGTTGTTCCTTCTCCTTGGGACGATTTATCGTTTACTTGCGTTTCCATGGGAAACCCTCATGCGGTATGTTTCCTGGACAATCTTGATCAATTGCCAGCAGAGTGGTTTACGTCATCAGACAAAACGCTTAACTCTTTTGATCTGGAGCGTTTTGGTGCTTATTTCGAATCGCACGAAGCTTTTCCCGCTAAAACAAACGTCGAGTTTATAGTCCCCGCGGATGACGGACTGCATATGCGTGTATTTGAACGTGGATGCGGCGAAACGCTTGCTTGCGGCACTGGTGCTTGCGCTTCTTTGGTGGCTGCGGTTTTAACTGGTCGTTCTTCACGAACCAACAAAGTCCATCTCCGTGGTGGTACGCTTAACATTACTTGGCAAGAAAATAACCGTGTGCTTATGACGGGTCCTGCAAAGCAGGTTTTCACCGGCACGATTGAGATATAGGTTTGCATGATCGAATTTGACGAAGTAAAACAACATGGCCCAAAAACCGTTATCGAAAAACCTCGCGAGCGTGCGATATTGGTTGGCGTTGAAAGGCCTAATCAGGAATGGAGTCTAGAATCTTCCCTAGCCGAGCTTGAGCGCCTTGCTTGGACAGCAGGCGCGGACACGGTTGCCCGAACCTCGCAGAAGCTCGACTCTCCCAATCCCCGTACATTTGTAGGAAGCGGCAAGGCGGAGGAAATTGCCGACCTTGCTCGTTCATATGCGGCCGATGTTGTTATCTTCGATGATGAGTTAACTCCTTCTCAGCAGTCGAATCTGGAAAAAGTTGTCGGGAAAGACGTCAAGGTTATTGACCGAACGGCCTTGATTCTTGATATCTTTGCTCTTCATGCCACAAGCAAAGAGGGTAGGCTTCAAGTTCGCCTTGCTCAGAACCAGTACCTGTACCCCCGTTTGCGCGGTATGTGGGCTCATCTTGCGTCAAATCGTATGGGCGGTGGTGTTGGTTCACGCTTTGGCGAAGGCGAGAGTCAGTTAGAAGTTGACCGCCGTCTCATCCGCAATCGAATTACCTCTATTCGTCGTGAGCTTGCTTTGCTTTCAAAAAAGCGTGATCTGCAAAGAAAGCAGCGTAAAGAGTCTGGCATCTATAAGGTGGCTTTAGCTGGATACACCAATGCTGGTAAATCAAGTTTGCTTAACGCCATTACGGGCTCTGAAGTTCTTAGCTACGATAAATTGTTCGCAACGCTCGACTCGACCACTCGTCAACTAGTTCTACCTAAGGGTAGAGAAGTGACACTAACCGATACCGTTGGGTTCATTCAAAAGCTTCCTACAACTCTCGTTGAAGCCTTTAAATCAACATTGGACGAAATCAATGGCGCTGATCTTATTTTGCACGTTGTTGACTCTTCGGACCCTAATGCGGATAGGCAGATCGATACCGTCAATATGGTTCTAGAGCAGATTGGCGCTGAAGAGATTGGTCGCGTTGAGGTCTTTAATAAAAAAGACCTGTTGCTTCCTGAGCAGTACGAGGCAATGACTATTCGATATCCCAATGCTGTTTTTACTTCAACCGTTACGCGCGAGGGCATTAATGATCTTGTTTCACGTATTGGATTAGTTGCTTCGTCCCAGGAAGAAATCCTTGAACTGCTGATTCCGTACAGCAGGGGAGACATGGTTTCATATGCTCATCAACGTTGTACCATCTTGAACGAAGAGTACAAGGACACAGGTACGTTGTTGACGGTTCGAGCTGGTGCGCAGGCCGTTGCTAAATTAAAAGCATTTTCCTGTGTTGCGGAATAGGGACTCAGATAAGTATTTCCCATATACCTTAGAAAACGAAAAGGGCGATCGGATTATGAACCGATCGCCCTTTTATTGTTAGTCGACGATAAAGATTATCGTAAGCATTGGTGATTAATAAACCTTGCGAAGCACAGCAACCACTTTTCCAACAATAGCGCAATCACGCGTGATGATTGGCTCCATGGTTGAATTCTCGGGCTGCAAGCGAATATGGTCTTTCTCTTTAAAGAAGCGCTTTACGGTTGCCCCATCATCAATAAGCGCAACGATGATTTCTCCATTACGAGCCACTTGTTGCTCTTTAACCACAACATAGTCTCCGTCGTTAATGCCGGCTTCGATCATTGATTCGCCATGCACGGCGAGAATGAACGAAGCAGAGTCACCTACGATTTCTGTGGGAAGTTGCAAAGTTGTCTCGACATTGTGCTCTGCAAGAATCGGCTCACCTGCCGCAACATTGCCAACAAGAGGCAATGACAAGGTATTACTAGAACCAGTGGATCCAAACGCCTCTTCCTGTTCGTGTTTGCCCGGTAGAGCGATTGATCGAGATTTCAGCGGATCTCGAACGATGTAGCCCTTTTCTTCAAGTGTTTTCAAGTGAACATGAACAGTGGAAGGGGAGGACAGATGCACTGCTTCTGCGATTTCTCGCACCGTTGGACCATACCCCTTCTGCAATATATAGGATTCTATAAATTCATATACGCTTTTTTGACGCGTAGTTAGGGGTTTGGACATTGCGACTCCTAAATAGAACAAATGTTTGCATTTATATTGACAGGAACGTATGTTCGATTTACAGTATACACGAACAAAGGTTCTATGCAAGGAGGCATGCTATGAGCAAGGTATCAGTGACGTATCGTGCGGTTGGCTCTGCGGCTCTCAAGCCTGAATATACGTTTAAGCAAAACGCGTCAACTCCAATTATTAGCTTCGACCGATTGGCCTATTCAGACCCTCATCGCAAATTGCCTTTGAAAACGCGCCTTTTGAATATCTTTAAAAAGGTAGCGATTGCGATTTATACCGATCCGCTTTTTGGCTCAATAGACAAGGCGTTTTTAAAGCCGGGTACGGTATCAAAAACGAGCTCTGAAACGTATATTCGAAGTGTTGCCGGAGCCTCTTTGGTGATGCTTGTTTTGATTCTCGTAGGAGCATAATTGAAGTTGATTAAGCAAAGCAACGGCTATATTTCAGTTATTTTGAGTTTACTATCACACACTATAAGCTGAAATATAGCCATCGTTTTGCTTAATGATATCTATATCTTGTATACTTGCTTGAGGTTATCCGTTCAAAGGAGATCTCATGCGTTGTCCCTCTTGTGGGCATCCTGAATCAAAGGTTGTCGACTCCCGATCCGCTGATGATGGTTACTCGATTCGCCGTCGTCGGGAATGCTTGTCGTGTGAGTCTCGCTTTACTACCTACGAGCGCACAAGTGAAAATCCCTTAGTAATTATCAAATCAGATGGTTCATCCGAGGCATATGATCGAGAAAAACTGTTTCGAGGTTTGTTGATTGCTTGCGCTAAGAGGCCAGTTTCTGCAGAAAAAATCTCGCAGCTTATCGATAGCATTGAAGTCGAATTGCGCAATTCCTCTAAGCAAGAAATTAGTTCAAAGAGCCTTGGCGATATGGCTCTTGAGCGTTTAGCTAAAGTAGATGATGTAGCTTATATTCGCTTTGCAAGTGTTTATAAGGATTTCAAGACGGTAGATGAATTTCGAGATGCGCTGAAGGGCCTGTACTGATATGAACACTTTGACCATTCCAACAAAGAAACTATGCGAGCATGCATTGGTGCCTCAGAATGCCTATAAGGGTGATGCTGGGTATGATCTTTGCGCTACCCAAGATATCACGCTTAAACCCTTCGAACGTGGTCTTATCCCTACTGGCTTGGCTGTACAAATCCCAGAAGGATATGCCGGGTTCGTACTGCCCCGCAGCGGTCTTGCGCTAAAACAGGGGCTTTCGCTCGTTAATGCGCCTGGACTCATAGACAGCAATTACCGCGGCGAGCTTAAGGCTATCGCTATCAACCTAGATCCGCAGGATAATATCGAGATTCACATTGGCGATCGAATTGCACAATTGGTAATCATGAAAGTTGAAGCTATTCACTTCAACGAAGTAGATGATCTTGAGCATTCTGATCGCGGTGAAGGCGGATTTGGCTCAAGCGGTGTTTCCTACGGCATCTAACGCATATAAATAGAAGCTTTTATCATCATTCCAGTTTATATGTGGAGCCCCGAACGAAGTTCTATCTTCTTGATGAAAGGCCCCAACTAATGATCTTGGCAGGAAACCTTGTGTTGCGGCTTGTATCGAGGGGTGAGCTGCAACAGCTCATCTTTTCTCTTTGTCCGATTCTCGGACCCTACTCGATGCCCATTAGCTTTATATCAAATAACTGAGTCATGCAAATTGGTAGTTTGTGACTAGAGGTTACCGACCCGCCTTTTATCGTACGCGATAAGTTGATAATATATCTTATGTAACCTTATTAGTAATTCTCACGAGAGCGCCCGGCGTAAATCAGTGCTTCGTTGCGGTTCTTTTCGCTTAAGTATTTCGCCTTAGTAGCTATTGAGAAATCCGTCATTTGGGTTTAAGTGCCCGATGCTACTGCAATACTCCTTGTTCTCTTGAAATGAGAGCAAAACCGCAGTTGCTCTGTCTGCTTATTGCTTCATTGCGCCTATACGTTTCGAGACTGTGAAATCGAGTTGCGTGAGTAGCTAGCTTCATTGCTTTGATTCTGTTATCTCTAATTGGTGTTACCATGTTTTATTGTGCTGTAGAGGAAATAGATCCCTACTTCCCTGCGGTTGCATAAAAGGAAAAGAAGATAAAGGGAGAACCAGATAATGGCTGAGGAAGAAGAAATTGTAGAAACTGACCCTTATTGTACGAGTGATCGCTTCGCGGCAAAAAATGGTATCAAAGCCATTGAGGTTGGAGAAGATTACTCTGTCTGCATCATGCCTATCGACGAAACTTGTCTCAATGGTATTAGCATTCCTATGGGAGGTTGTTACTTTACCCTAGGTGATTTCTCCTTTGGTGTTGCAAGCCATTACATTAAGAACAACATGGTTACCATGAATTCCCAAATTGATTTTATTGCTTCAGCTCAAGTTGGAGACACCATTACGGCACGCTGCGAATTGGTTCCCTGCACTTCTAAGAAAATCGCTCGCTACGAGATCACAATGAATGATCAAAACGGTAAGCTTCTTGCGCTCATGCATGTTACGGGCTACCGCCGATCCCATCACTAGGATAAAGGCTCTTTAACAGAGTATTTTGAACGCCTATTTTTGCGGCCCCCTCGTCTAGTCATGCCGAGG
>FR884640.1:79980-125280 GCA_000436075.1 Eggerthella sp. CAG:209
CATGCCGAGGGGGCCGCATTTGTAAACCAGCTATTCCAAATAGCAGACACGTTTATATGCTTCGAAAAGTTCTGGGAATAATTTCTTCTGGCTGACGGGTTTAAAAGTCTCCTTATCGCATACGCAATGGGATGTTACGGCTGTGAAATGAGGTTTAACCTTTTCGGGATCTTCGCCTTTTAAATACATTTTACAGGTGTATTGAGTCCGAACCGGAGTCACCTTTGAGACATGCGTTTTAACAACCACGGTATCGCCATAGCGGAAGGGCAGACCGTATGAAAGGTCGACATGTACCACAGGCGAAAGATAGCCTGCTTTTTCGATATCAGCATAAGGAAATCCGAGCTTGTTTAAAAAATCAGTACGAGCTACTTCGAGATATACGAGGTAGTTAGCGTGATAAACCACTCCCATACCATCGGTTTCTGCATATCGTACTTCGATTTCTGTTGATGTCTCCATCGGCTTCCTTTCCATTTCTGGGATGCCTTTGCGACACTCAATTATAATAAAGAGCTGAAATAATTAATTACTCCAGATAGGACAAGCACAAGTTATGCCCCAAAACAGCAGAAACCGACAGGGTAAACCATCAACTGTTTCGAAAAAGGTTTCCTACTCCCCTCTTACGCCCAGCCTTGCCTTTCAGCTCGCTGCACCACATACCTGGGTAGCTGCAATCATGCCGGTGCTGTTTTCGATTGAATATTCTGCAATTACATATTCAGGTAAAGTGAGTATTTTGCTTGCTTTGATTTTGCTTGCTATATGTATTCTTATGCAGTCTGCGGTTAACGTGCTAAATGACTATTTTGATTTTAAGAAAGGCACCGATTCGGTTGAGAACTCATCTGATGACTCTTTTGATGCGGTCTTGGTCTACAACAACCTCAACCCCAAATCAGTTTGCGCTTTGGCGATTGGATTTCTAATTGTAGCTGCAGGAATGGGTTTCTATCTGGTTTATCTAACTGGCTGGATTCTTCTCGTGATTGGCTTAATTGGGGCTCTTATAGTTTTCCTGTATTCAGGCGGTAAAACGCCGATATCCTATATGCCTATTGGAGAGCTTGTAAGCGGGCTTGTCATGGGCGGCTTGATTCCACTGGCATGCTGCTATACCCTCTCTGGAGTATTTGAGCCGTTGGTTCTTCTGGTTGCGCTTCCTTTTGTCTTCGGAATTGGAATGATCCTTTTTACCAACAACACATGTGATATAGAAAAAGACATCAATGCTCAACGCAAAACAATTTCAGTCGTTCTTGGTCGCGATATGGCTCCGAATTACTATCATGTCGCGATATTGGTCTGGATTGTTCTCATCGCTGTACTTGTGGGCCTATTCTATCCAACAGGAATGCCGATTGTAATGATTATGGTTTTAGCGGCGTTTCCTGTATTGCGAGCAATTCTGAATAATCCCCTGAATCAAAAAACTAGAGATGCGGCAATGTCGCAAATCGTAATGCTTAACGTGATACTCGGTGCATTCTATTGTCTGTCGCTGACCTCAGGGTCGTTTATGAGCTGGGTTTAAAAAACAAAGGAATCTGGAATACGAAGTTCTTTTTTCATATTGAGTGCTTTGAGATTTGCATACTGTATTAACTCTTCAAGCGAGAAGCTTCTTATTTCATCGACGATTCCAGCCAAATAGGCTATCTTTCCAAGAAGGCATTCTGGCTTTATGTGCTTTTCATTGAGCAGATAATCGATATCTGTACTTTGGTTTCTTTTCGCAAGGCGATGGCCGTCAGAATCCACAAGTAGCGGAACGTGTCCATATGTTGGCGTTGCATATCCTAGGCATTTCTGCAGATACATTTGGCGTGGTGTTGAGGTGAGCAAGTCCCTGCCTCGGACCACCGAAGTTACGCCCATCCATGCATCATCGACGGTTACGGCAAGTTGATAGGCGAATACGCCGTCGCTGCGTTGGATTATGAAGTCTCCAGAACATTCAGTTAGGTTGAATGATTGGAGCCCTTGGAACAGATCATTAAACGAAAAAGGCTCGTCAGGTACAGCAATACGGGTAGCCGGGCTTCGTCGCTTTGCATTGGCTTCTTGTTCGAGTTTTGTCAAGGTTCGACAAGTACCCTGATAGAGAACCTCTTCTCCAAAATGGGGTGCATTTGCAGAATGTAGATCAGCACGAGTGCAAAAGCAGGGATATAAAAGCCCTTTTCGATCAAGCTCTTGATACGCTTCTTGATATGCTTCGGTTCGAGAGCTTTGGTATACGGGTTGGTTGTCCCATTCGAAGCCGAGCGCCTCAAGACTCCGAAACACTCCATCGGCATAAAATTGCTTTGACCGCGCTGGATCAAGGTCCTCGATGCGCATAAGTACTGAGCCGCCGGCCCGACGTGCTACAAGATAAGCCACCATGAATGAGAAAAGATTGCCTAGGTGCAGCTTACCTGATGGCGTGGGGGCGAATCGGCCAACAACAGCATTGTTCTGCTTTGGCTTGTTTTCTAAATTGGATTTTCGATCGTAGCTGCAATCCTCGTACGAGACGTACGTATGATTGCTATACAAAGGAAGCCCTTCTTCCTTGTAGGAAGAAGGGCTTATTGAATCATTCTTTGACAATTGCGAACACATGTTATTTGCGATGGTCTATCACATGCTTCGTTTTACCAAAGCTGCGCTCGATTCCACCAGGTTCAATGAGTTGCACTTCAGAAGCTACAAGCATGGTTTCCTTGAGTTTTGTGGCAATCATCTTGCGGAAACGATCCATTTCCTCATAAGAGTCGCTAAGAGCAGAAGGCTCAATCTCGACCTTGATCTTCATGCGATCGAGTCCAGTTTCATTGTCGACCTCAATGCGATAAAACGGAGTAACTCCCTTGATTCCTGAAAGAATATCCTCCACCTGCGAGGGGAATACGTTAGTGCCACGAATAATCAGCATATCATCACTACGCTTACGAACCTTTTTCATGCGAGCGTGACTGCGTCCGCATTCGCATTTCTCGGTAACAACGTAAGTAAGGTCATGAGTACGGTAGCGAAGTACAGGAATGCCTTCTTTATCAAGAGGTGTGATGACAAGTTCGCCCTCTTCCCCTTCCGGAACAGGTTCGCCAGTTTCAGGGTTAACGACTTCCCACAAGAAATGATCTTCGGCAATATGCTGCATATCCCTCGAGCAAAGACATTCTCCCGATACGCCAGGGCCCATAACCTCGGTAAGGCCGTAATTATCTGTGCAGGTGATATGCATACGGCGTTCGATTTCTTCCTTCATTTTAGGAGGGCAAGGTTCGCCGCCGAAGAGTCCGATACGAAGGGAGCTTGACGCCCAATCAAAACCCTTCTTCTCGCCCACTTCACACATATGAAGCGCGTAAGAGGGGGTGGCAATGAGAACGGTGGTGCCATAATCGTTGATCATCTGAAGATGACGTTCCGTATTACCGGAACCCGCAGGGATCATCATGCAACCTAGCTTTTGAAGGCCATAATGTAGACCAAAGCCACCGGTGAACATGCCATAGCCAAAAGCCATCTGACAGCGATCGCCCGGCTTGACACCTGCCATCATCGCCAGTCGAGCAATGCAGTCGCTCCAGACATCCATATCGCGATGGGTGTAGCCGACAACGATGGGCTTACCAGTTGTGCCGGAAGAGGCATGCAGCTCAATGATCTCATCGAGCGGAACTGCGAAAAGACCATAGGGAAACGTGTCGCGCAGAACAGTTTTATCGGTAAAAGGAAGCTTTTTGACATCATCCAAGGTTTGAATGTCGGACGGGGATACACCCATTTCGTCCATCTTGTTGCGGTACCATTCAACCTTTTCGTATACCATGGCAACCTGTTTTTTCAGCTTTTCAAGCTGAACGGCATGGATCTCATTGCGGCTCAAGGTTTCGATTTCAGGCTGGTATAGAGAAGTGTTGTTATGTTGAGTCATGGCGCAATACGCTTTCTTAGGCAAGATCGTTTTGGTTGATCAGAGAAATACCCTGTTCGGTGAGATATTCTTCGGCCTTATCGGGGTCGTTTACCTTAAATGCAATATAGGTAGAGATCAGTGAATAGCTATAAGAGACATTAACGCCAGATTCCGCCATAAGACCGAACACTCGCTCCAGCTCACCTGGCTCGTCCTTTAATACCAGGCAGACAACATCCGAAGAAGTAGCTGCAACGTCTCGTTCAGCAAGCACTGAAAGAGCCTTCTCGGGTTTGTCTACGATAAAACGCGCAATACCATAATCGCCAGTGTCAGAGCAGCTGTAGCCGCGCACATTAATATCCTTTTCAGTGAAAAGGGCGAGGATGCGCTGAAGGTGACCCGGACGGTTCTCGACAAAAACACTGATTTGTTTAATGCTCATTATTTACTGCTCCCCTCGCGCATAACGTGCTCCGCGCCTAAATGCTTCGATGTTGATATCAATAGTTTTCGGTGGGACTTTTCCTCGAATGACTTCTTCCCATAGTTCGGATTCGAAGGGAAGCGAAACGGAAAGAGCGCCAAGAAGAACAACATTGGCACATTTAGTGGTGCCTGCATTGCGAGCAATTTCGCTTGCGGGGATAAGAGTAGCATCCATGTCCTTTAGGCGTCCGCGCGCATTTTGAGGCATTGAAGCCATGCCGGTAAGGACCGGCAAGGGCTTAATTGATTCATCGTTAACAACAAGCGATCCGCCTTCCTTGAGGAAAGCAATGTTGCGAAGAGCTTCCACTACCTCGAAAGAAACAACGCTATCCGCACAGCCTTCATCGCAGACCATGGTTGCCACATCGTCGCCGAAGCGAACTACGGTAGTAACCGCCCCACCTCGCTGAGCCATGCCGTGGATCTCGGATACCTTGCAATCTTTTCCTGCAGCTGTTGCGACACGCGCTAAGAGATCAGCGGCAGTAATGGTGCCTTGACCGCCTACGCCACATAAAAGAATGGTATATACCGATTGGTCGCTCATCGCTGGCCTCCTTCGCGGGGCTGAATCGCATTAAAGTTACAGTACTGACGGCACTGATCGCAGCCAATGCACAAGTCGGGATCAATGGAGGAAATGCCTGTTTCAGGGTCGCAGGCAATTGCAGGGCATCCAATGGTCTTGCAGATTCCGCACGCATTGCAGTTGTCGGTTACGACGTAGTAGTCCTTTGGACTCTTGTCTAGCAAAACGCAAGGACCCTGGAACACGATTACGTCAAGCTTGTCGCGGCTTGTAGCTTCTTTAAGGGCTGCACGAACCGCTTTAACATTAAAGGAATCAACGGTTTGAACATGATCGACGCCGATTGCATTGAGGATGCTCGGAAGGTTAAGCTCCCGGCTTTCACGATGCTGCAGGGTTATCCCATTGAAGGGGTTGCCTTGCTGTCCGGTCATAGCCGTAGTGCGGTTATCGAGGATGCATACCGTTCCTGCGCCCTTGTTGTACACGGTATTGATGAGCGAAGTGAGACCTGAATGGGCAAACGTGGAATCACCAATCACACCCACTACGGGACGATGTTCGGTTCTCTCCAATGCAAGCTCAAAACCATGGGCCATTGATACTGATGCGCCCATATCAAGAGTTGTGTCCATGGCCGAAAGCGGAGGCAATGCGCCAAGCGTATAGCATCCGATATCTCCAGTAACGATCGCCTTCAAGCGCGAAAGCTCTTTGAAGATCACGCGATGAGGACATCCAGGGCACAATGCAGGTGGACGATTAGGGATATCGTTTTCGTTATCGCGATGCTGCGGGAGCTTTCTCCCAAGCGAACGAAGGATATCTGCGGGGTGGATTTCTCCATCAGCAGGAAGCGGCATCTGGAATGAATCTAGAATCACGCCAGTTGCCTTGACGGCATCAGAAAGATAAGTCGATGCCTCTTCAACAACGTGAAGCTCATCAACGCTATTGGCAAACTCATTTAGTGCCTTTGCAGGTAAAGGCCATGACACGCCTAGCTTAAAGATGTCTGCATCGGGGCATGCTTCTTTAACGTGTTGATACACCGCACCTGCGCAGATAATACCAATCCGCTTATTGGATCCTTCGGGGGTGTTTCTCTCGATGGTATTGTAGGGACAAGTTTCAACCCATTCACGAATCTTGCTAATACGCTCAACAAGCACTTTGCGCCTGGGCTTAGCGAAAGCAGGCATCATTACCCACTTCGCACAATCCTTTTCATAAGGACGCTTAGCAACCTCAGTCCGTTCCCCCACTTCAACGGGAGTTTTGGTATGAGAAATGCGAACAGTAGACCTCATCATTACGGGAGTGTCAAATTGTTCGGATATGCCATAAGCGTCTTTCGCAAATCGGTGCGCTTCTGCAGAGTCTGCTGGTTCCATGATCGGAACCATAGAAGCCATTGCGTAGTAACGAGAGTCTTGTTCGTTTTGAGAGGAAAACATACCAGGATCATCGGCGGCAAGGATGACAAGGCCGCCATTAACGCCGGTATAGGCCGCCGTAAACAATGGGTCAGCGCAAACATTCACACCAACATGTTTCATGGTAACCAAGACACGCGCACCTGCAGCCGATGCACCGACAGCAACTTCAAGAGCGACTTTTTCGTTTGGGCACCATTCAGCATATACGCCAGGCAGCTTCGCAAACGATTCCATCGTTTCCGTTGAGGGAGTACCTGGATACGCTGCACCAATATGGCAACCCGCTTCCCAGGCACCGCGGGCAATTGCCTCGTTGCCGGACAAAAGATTCATTACTACACCTCTTACTTGAAAAGCTTATTCTGCGTAGCGCAGCACAAAACAACCAATCTGGACGATGTCCCGATCGGATAGCATCACATGGTCGATGTTGGTGTTATTGACCCATACACCGTTAAACGAATCGGTGTCTTGGATAGACCAACCGTCGGCAACTCGCTCCAATACTGCATGCTTACGCGATACTGTCATATCGTTTAGAAAGATCTCGCATTTAGGCGAACGACCGATAACTGCTTTGTCTCCATCAAGGCTATATACAATTCCCTTTTGCTTGCCCTGCAAAACGGTAAGCGTGGGGATTGTTGAGGTGACCTGTATGGTTTCCGGCTCCGAAGTCTCAAGCGACACTGCTTCGAATTTCTGAGTCGAACCTTGAAGATGATAGCCGCACGATGAACAGGATTGAGCCGAATCGAGCATGGGGCTATTGCAGACAGGACAAGTTTTCATTTATCCCTCCTTGGTTGTATTTATGGTTGCATTGCTGCCGTATATTAAAGGCGTAGTATTCACGACTGAACTGTCAGCTTGGGTTTTCTCGCCTGAGAAACCGGCAAATAAGCGATTCCACCAGATCCCGATGCCCTCAATGGGGTTTGGCGCCGGGCAATTTTCCGCGGCAACGAGATCCTGTTGGGCTATAACTTCGTTATGCTGATAAAACGTAACCGTACCGACTTTCTGACCAGGCTTCACATCGCCTGAAACTGTATCAAATTGAACGTCCTGGCTTACATTTCCATCAAGCGAAAAAACCTTAACGGAAGCAGTTGGGTCTGAGAGCGTTGCCTTGAAGGTTTTGTCCATCCACCCAGAATGACTTACATTTGCAACAACAGGAACCGTAGCGGTAGTGCCTTTGTTTGTGGTGTATGTAGCAGTTTCGTCGCTATGTACCAAAGGATAATCGATGGTGTTGCCATAAACCCAATCATCGAGAGTGGTCGCATCGGTAAAACGTTGGGCTTCTGTGCTTGAGCCGAGCACAATTGAATAAAGGATTTTGCCATCACGCTGAACAGCTCCGGCAAAACACTCCCCTGCCTTCTCGGTGAAACCGGTTTTAACACCGCAGGCGCCATCGTAGGTGCCCAAAAGAACATCAGTCGATTCAAGCTTGACATCAGCCTGCTGGCCATTGCGAAGCACTTGGATAGTAGTGGCTTCAGTTGAAACGGTGTTTCGGAAGGTTTCGTTCTTCATTGCTTCAGTGCACATCTTGGCAACATCACGCGCCGAACAATGCATGTCTGCAGAATACTGCTCAAAGTCGAGTCCGTGAGGATTTGCGAATAGCGAGTCATCCATGCCAAGACTTTTGGCCTTTTTGTTCATCGCGTACACAAAGGCATCGTATGCACCATCGGGTACATTGGGATCGCCCTTTTCTTTTAGGGTGTCCCGGATAGAATCGCCCATGGATTCAGCGATAGCAGTTGCGGCATCGTTGCCTGAACAAATCATCATTGCTTTAAGGGCAGACTCAAGATTCATTGAATCGCCAGCTTGAAGCATTGCAGACGATTCGCCAATTGAAGCAGCATTTTGGCTAACCGTAATAGTAGTGTTCTGCAGATCGCCGTACTCCAAAGCAACGATTGCAGTCATTGTTTTTGTAACTGACGCAATCTGTACCTGCGAGTCAGCGTCGCGCTCGAAATACACTGTACCGTTCTCGTCCACAACGATCGAATGCTCGGCAACGATATTTGGGCAGCTTGATGCAGCAAGGCCACGATCTTGAACGCTCAAACCGGCAATAATGTCCGAGGAGCGCACATCGGCATAGGCGACTCCTGGAAAAAGCGATGCCGCAAGCGCTGCAGAAAACAGCGCGGCGGCACATCGCTTACCAAAAAACTCAGATGTGGAAACACGATTATTAGTCAATGACATAAATATCTTCCGGTTTGCATACGTCAAAGCCAGCTGCTGAAAGCTTAACGTCCAGAGAAGGGTCGGAAACCTTAAGCACATCGTAGGCATACTCGCCCACGATAAAGCAATGAGCGTACTCAACATTTACGTTGGTGTCATTCAAATAATCCATCAAATTGGCGAGTTCACCAGGTTTATTTGATACCTTCACCGCTACAACATCAATGAGCTTGGCACGATAACCAGCATCGATTAGTGCTGCGCATGCTTTCTTGGGGGTATCGCAGAAGATGCGAAGGATGCCAAAGTCGGCAGTATCCGCCAAGAATAATGCCTGCATGTTAATGCCAGCATTGGAAATGGTGCGAACGGCGCTTGCCAAGCGGCCTTCTTCGTTTTCTAGGAATACAGTCAGCTGTGAAATCATTAGTGCAAATTCTCCCTCATATCGATGATGCGCTTCGCTTTGCCTTCAGCGCGCTCAATAGTTTTCGGTTCGACGATCTTAACGTCAACGGCAATCTGAAGGTTTTCCTTCAGGGCCTTCTGAAGGTCTTTCTTCAGCTTTTCGAGACGTCGAATTTCATCGAATGGGAATTCGGGTACGGTTTCTACACGAAGTTCAGCGTGATCAAGCGTGCCCTTCGTGGTAAGTATGAGCTGGTACTGAGGAGCAATTTCGGGGAACGATACTATTTCCTCTTCGATCTGAGAGGGGAACACGTTTACGCCACGAAGAATCATCATGTCGTCAGTACGTCCGGCAATGCGGTCCATGCGGCGGAAGGTACGACCGCATTCGCACTCGCCTACAAGAATGCGTGAGATGTCTCGAGTGCGATAACGAACCAAAGGAGAACATTCCTTGCATAAAGTAGTGAATACCACTTCGCCCCATTCGCCATCAGGAACAGGCTGGAGGGTTTTAGGATCAAGAATTTCGATGATGAACTGGTCTTCGCAAACATGGAGACCGTGCTGTTTTTCGCATTCGCAGGCAACACCAGGACCCATTACTTCAGAAAGTCCGTAGATATCGTAAACCTGAATACCCATTTTATGCTCGATCTCCGCGCGCGTTGCCTCTGAGCACGGTTCCGCACCTAAAATTCCAGCATGGATCGGGAACTCGTGAATGTCATAGCCTTCTTCTTGCGCAACTTCGGCGATATTTAAAGCATAAGAGGGCGTGCAGCATAGGCAGTCAACGTCGAAATCTTTCATGAGGCGAACTTGGCGTTTGGTGTTGCCGGTGGACATAGGAAGAACAGTGCAGCCTGCTCGTTCTCCTCCATTGTGGGCGCCAAGACCACCAGTAAACAAGCCATAACCATAAGCAATTTGCAGAGTAGAATCAGGTCCGCATCCCGCACCATAAAGCGCGCGAGCAAAGCAGTCTCCCCAATTCTCAAGATCTTTTTGTGTGTAGCCGACTACCGTGGCAGTACCCGTGGTGCCAGACGAGCAATGAACACGAACTACATCTTTGCGCGGAACAGCAAATAGGCCAAAAGGATAAGCGTCACGCATATCCTGTTTTACCGTAAACGGGAGTTTTGTGAGGTCGGCAAGTGACTTGATGTCTTCAGGGTTGATTCCCGCTTTATCAAAAGACTCCTTATAAAAAGGGATCTTTTGATAAACTCGCTTAACTAATGCCTGCAAACGCTCTAGCTGAAGAGCTTCCAGATCTTCGCGAGACATGGTCTCAATATCCGGCTGATAGTACACTAAAGGCTCCTTCCGCGCCATTAAGCTGTGCCTTTTACGACAACTTTATTTTTGGGGGCATACGTAGAGGTGAAACTGTCTTCGTGAAGGATCTTCCCCTCATGGTCCTTCACCGTACGAACAATAGTAATACTGCTCCCGTCGACACCCGTTGTTTTTACGTACTCTTTACCAGAGGCTAACGTATCATCGGTTTTATACGTCGTTGAATACGGCTCACCCTTCTTCCACTCGCCGTACTCTGTGGAAACCTGATACTGGGGATCGACTCCCCATAGTGTAGCGGTTACCGATGTAGAGGTGTATGACATCATCACCAAAACATCTGAAGAGGTGTCGTTTTTCCAGACCAGGTCAAGATCGGGATAAGCGATGGCGGCATCCCTGCCCTTAGGGTAGCTTTCAATATAAAGCGTATGGTTGTACCTTTTTTCTATCGGATAACCTGCAAGGTAAACTGAATTGAACACGGTTGTTGCAACTTGGCATATGCCTCCACCTACCGCATCGGAATACTCGCCACCAACGATTGCGCCAGCGGCTTGATAGCCTTTATCGGAGGTTGCTTCACCGGCGATATCGTTAAAGGACCATGATCCACCATTGGCTTTGGCAATAGAGCACGAAAGTAAATCTGCGGCAGTATGGATGTTGTTCACGCGAGCTTCGTTGCCAGATGAATACTGGGTAGTAAAAGAAGATAGATCGGTAATCAATCCAAATGACTTTGCGTCTTCAAACGACAGAGAAGATGGTATATCGGTGGAAGGAACACTGATTTGCGGAGCTTGAGTACGCGTTTCCTGAACAAAAAATGTGGTATTCAACGTATCCATCACGTCGCTCGCAACAGGGGCAGTTCCCTTAGCATTGGAGGAAACGGTTATCTGTCCGTTTCCGTCTTTGGCGAATGAAACCTGAAGCCCATCTGAGTCAATATTTGAATGGAGGGATGAAAGAAGGGCATTCTTCGTTTTTGATTCATCAAAAATAGGAGAAAGGGCCCAACGTCCCTCCCCTTCTTCCGACAGATTGGTAGTAATAAGGTTCCCCAAATCAGCAGAAGAAGCGTTCCATGTCTGATCTCCATAGACGAATGAAGCGCCTGCAGCAATTGACGCATTCACGGTGCCTGCCGCTTTTTTAGCATCATCCTCGTTTGCTTGCAGTGGCATGTATTGTGTTTCGAGAACGATTTTGGTTGCTGGTTCAGTCCCTAAAAATGTTTCGTTCAGATGGCTGGCAAGCCACTCGGCAGTTACTTCGTTGCCGTCGTTCCCGTTGGTAACTGATGCAACACCATCATTAATGGAAATTCCGAAATTGATGCGTTTATTACCTACCGCGGAAGTCATCTGATCCGACAGAGAGGCGATCTTTTCATCGTTGTAGGAGCAGGTTAATGGGATATGTTTGCCGAAAATACCCGCACCAATACGACCGATAATACTGCCATCGTTCCTGCCGACCTCGAAAGCTTGCTCAACAAGAGAGTCGATATCGAGCGTAGCTTCTACTTCATTGCTTGGAATAGTCCATTGAGTACGATTCGACAAAGACTGTTCATATGAGATCTGCTCCTCGATGTTCGCATCGGTGTCAGTTGTTTTAGGGTTGTCTAAGTTATCTTGCGTTGTGAAGAAGGTTGCTACGTTGGAAGAAACGCGTTGAGAGTATTCGCCGGAAACGCAGTCTACTGCCTCGTCTTTCGTGAGGCCGCCAACGGCGACGTCACCAATCACAACACCTTCGTAGATTTTATTTCCATTAATTAGTCCATCTACGCCACAAATAACCAAAACTGCAAGCAGCGCAACACAAGCGATTGCAACTTTGTTAGGTGAGGTTACTTTCTTGTGGTTCGACATGGCTTTAGTGCCAGCATTGGACGCATGACCAGAACCGACCCTTGAAGAAGGTCTGTTTCCACTAACCTCTTTTTGAGAATAGATGCCCTTGGCAAGATGTGATTGGCCCAAGGTTGAAGCTGAGTGCCTTGGAGGGTTTGATTTTCTTTGACGCTGAGCTGTATTTGCACGATTTCGAGACAGGGCATCGTTTTGTCTGGATGCCGTTCGAGCGCCATTGCTTGTTTGCTGAAATGCTGTTTCAGAGCGCGAGGAAACAGCGCGCACTCTTCGAGTAGAAGCGTTTTGGCTACGTTCGGGTTTGGGGGCAGGACGCATAGAAGCGGGCTGTGACTGCTTTTTTTTTGCCTGATTAACCGGTTGTCTTGGGGGTTGTACCTGGGTTCTCTTAGCACCTTGTTCGCGTATGCGGTTAATTCGCTCAGAAGAGAGAAGCGTACGTTCGACGGGTTCAGGATTTGTTGGCCTGCGCTGTGGGTAAGCGTTTTGGCGCGATTGGCTTGCTGTCTTGCTACTGCGAGATTGCCTCTGGCTGGTTTTTTGCGAACGAAACTGACGATGCGTTGCATCGGAATTGCGAGGAGTATTTCTTCTCTTATCAGTCATACGTTATTCGGAGTTATCGGTTGAGAGTCCATCTTTTTCTAACGCCTTAGCCGCTTTCATGCCGCTAACGCCTTTTGCAATGTAATAGGAGGTGGTGATGATACACAAGATCAGCCCTAAATAGGTAAACCAGAAGCCCCATGAGTATAAACCGGTACAAAGCCCGGGCAACCAGGGGACTCCGACTATACCCAGGCCGCTGAGCAAGGGTGCATTGAGCAGAATTCCGGCAAAACCGATATAGAGGCAAGTGGTGGAAAACTTGCCAAGATAAATAACGGGTACGCGAACCTTCCATCGAGAAAGAAGATAGCTTCCGCCAACAAGCATAATGAGATCGCGAGCAACAACAACGACAATAATCCAAAGAGGAAGACGACCGACAAAGAACAATCCCAATACGCCTGAAATCATAAGAAGGCGATCAACAAACGGGTCAAGAAGCTGACCAAGCTTGGAAACAGAATTGGTACGACGGGCAACCTGACCGTCTACCCAGTCAGTCGAGGCGGCAACAGCAAATACAAGAGTGGCAGCCAGGTTGAAGTCGTTGAAAAGAAGAACCAAGAAGACGGGGATCATACAGAGTCGAATTGCAGATAGCAGATTTGGAATAGTGAAAACCTTATCGCTAACTTTATAGTCGGTGCTTTGTCCCATACAAGTCCCCCACGTAAGAACCGGGCCATGAGGCCCGGTTCTAAAATGTACCGTTATATGCAAAGAAGCGGCTTGCTTATGCGTTTGGTCCTTTTGCGGCAGCAGCTTTAGCGGCTTTTGCTTCTTTTGCTGCCTTGATTCTAGCAGCTTTCTCGGCTTCTTTCTTTGCCAGTGCTTCTTTTTCCTCCTCGGTGGGTTCGGGCTTTTTAAAACTTTCTACTTCTTTAACCGTAGATGGGTGTACCAGAACAGCATCCATCAAAAGACATCCTTTAGGACATTCACGTACGCAAGTGTCGCATTGAATGCATTTAAAATGGTCGATTGACCAGGTACTATCTTTCTTGTTAACCGATATCGCACCAGTAGGACAGCGTTTTTCGCAGATACCGCAATAGATGCAGTTCTCTGGGCTAAAAACAACCTTTCCTCTCAGCGCAGCGGGATGCTCGGGCTCCTCAAACGGATACCGAACCGTTTCCGGTTTTCCAAAAAGAGACCGAAGGGTCATTTTACCAAGCTTGAAACCACCCATAGGTCTTACCTTTCTGTGCAGCTGATGCAGGGGTCGATAGTGAGGACGATCATGTTGACATCGGATATTTCGCATCCCTTTAGAGCCATGGTCATGCCTGCGATGTTCTGAGAAGTAGGGGTTCTGATGCGCATGCGCTCGAGATATTTGGTGCCGTTACCAGCAGCGTAGTAATACACCTCACCTCGGGGTTGTTCCAAAATGCTCGAAGCCTCAGCACCATCTTCTGGAGCTCCCTTAACAGGATTCAAGATAGGTCCATCTGGAATCTTATCGATAAGCTCGTTAACAATATCTATGGATTGAAGAACTTCATTCGCACGTACTTTTATACGAGCGTAACAATCACCTTGAGTGTCGAGAATTGGCTCAAATGAAGAGAGATTGCCATAAGCGCCGATTCCCAAGCAACGAACATCGTTGTTGAAATTGCTAGCGCGAGCAAAGGGACCAACCATGCCATATTCTCGCGCATGTTCTTCGTCAATGAAGCCAACGCCAACGGTGCGATTCTTTACAGAGGAATCTTTTAGGAAAGCGTTGCAGATTTCAGCGTATTCCTTCTTAAGAGAATTGAGGGTGTCTTTGATTGCTGCAAGAGTAGGCGCTTCGATATCCTTAGCAACACCACCAAGCAGCGTGTACGAAAGGATGACACGACCACCTGCAACAGCTTCAAAAATGTCAAGAATACGCTCACGCAGACGCCAGCAATGCATAAAAAGCGCCTCATAGCCGAACGCATCCGCTGCCAAGCCCATCCAAAGCAAATGGGAGTGAATGCGAGAAAGCTCATGCATGATCACACGAAGAAACTCGGCGCGTTTAGGCACCTCAACATTCATCATGCTTTCAATGGTCTGCGCATATCCATAACTATGACCAAAAGCGCAAATGCCACAAATTCGCTCAGCGACGTAAATGTATTGATGAATGTCCCGCGTTTCAACAAGCTTTTCAAGGCCACGATGGACAAAACCAATCTGAGGAAGAACATCCACTACGGTTTCATCTTGGACTACGAGATCGAGATGAAGCGGTTCTGGCAGCACCGGATGTTGAGGGCCAAAGGGAATCACTTGAGCCTTACCCATTGCTACTCACCTTCCTTGGCTGCAGTTTCAGCCTGTCGTTTTGCTTTTGCCTCCATTGCCGCACGTACTTTAGCGGCTTTTTCAGGATCCATACCAGCGAGCTTATCCTCAAGATCGCTGGCACTCGAAGAGGCTGTAGCCTTTGCTGCCTTTGCGGCTTTAGCTTTCATGGCAGCACGAACCTTTGCGGCTTTTTCGGGATCCATATTTGACAGTTTGGCTTCTAGCTCTTCATCGCTTTGGGCTGAAGGCTCAGTTGCTTGCTGCTTTGCCTTTGCTGCACGCGCAGCCTTTGCAGCGGCAAGTTTAGCCGCTTTTTCACGAGCAGCAAGTTGGGCTGGCGTGACAATGGTCATAGGCGCTTCAACTCCCTCGCCGAAGGAATAGAACTTGCCTTGAAAATCGATAAGGTTTCCAACGATGTTAACGCCAAACAAATCATGCGCTTCGTTTTCAAAAACGAAAGCTGCAATAAATAATTCAGTTACTGAGGGAACCTCGGTAACGCCTTTCTTGATACCAGAGACCTTGTAGTTAATCATTTCGGACTCTTTGATAAAGGTATAGATAAGCGTAATCGAATCATCGCGTTCAAGCTTGGGACATAATTGAGCGAGACGGTAACCTTCGTTTTTACGCTCTTTGCAGGTGTCGATGAGCTTGTCGAGCGGAATTGAGCGGAAATCTTGTGTAATCGCCATGAGCTATGCACCCCTTTTCTGCTCTTTAATCTTTTTCGCTTTTTCTTCAAGAACGGCAACGCCTTCAACAACAGCATCGATGATAGCCTCAGGACGGACCGCGCAGCCAGGAGCATATACGTCGACCGGAATTGCTTTATCCACTCCCCCAATTACGTTATAGCAATCGTGGAATATACCGCCAGAGCATGCGCATATTCCGCAAGCAACCACAACCTTAGGCTCTACCATCTGGTCGTAGATTTCTTTGACGACATCGATATTTCGCTCATTTACGCTTCCGGTAACTAAGAAAATATCAGCATGCTTGGGATTGCCCGTATTCACCACACCAAATCGCTCTGCATCGTAGAGCGGTGTCAGAGCAGCAAGGACTTCGATATCGCAACCGTTGCAGCTGGACGCATCGTAATGGATGATCCAAGGAGATTTCGAGATATGAGACATTGATTCTCCTTACAGGTATACAAGAAGGGCAATATTGATGCCTGCGAAAACCAGAGTAACGATCCAGGATGACTTAAGCATCAGCTGCCATTTGACTCGTGCAAAGTTGTTGTCGATCCAGATTTCCAGGAAATAGACCAACGCTAACGCTACGATCACGACGAATATGCAAATGGGGCTGCTCCATACAAAGAATAAGGCAATCCAAGCCATGAACAATACGTTTTCACACCAGTGCATAATGTCAACCATGCCAAGAACGCTACCGGACATTTCCGTTGTAACGCCCTTTACCAGATCCTGGTGCGCGTGATGCGAATAGGAAAGATCGAACGGGGACTTACGCAGTTTGATAGTCAATATGAAGAGCATGCCGATGAATACGCCAACGGTAGACCCAATGATTGGTGCCGGCACATGAATAATGGCTTCGACATCAAAGCTTCCTGTTGCCAAGAAATATGCTACAGCAAGCAGAAGCACCATGGGCTCATATGCCATAACCTGGATGGTTTCACGGTGTGCACCAACTTCAGCAAATGGAGAACGAGCAGCGTAGGCGGCCATGATAAAGAGCATCTCGCCAAGAGTGATGATGAAAATGCATAAAAGCAAGTTTCCGCCACTAAAGAAAATGCCACCTGCGACAAAGGTGAAAATCAAAGCCCAGAAGACATAAGTACCGATTGCGGAGTTAACGCCGGCGTTCTCCTTCATGAACAGTTTTCGTACGTCGTAGTAAGGCTGCAGGATCGGGGGCCCTACCCTTCCTTGCATACGAGCGGTAATTTTTCGGTCAAGGCCTGCAAGCAAACAACCCAGCACGGATGCCACGATGGCAAATGCCACCGAAGCAAGAAGGGTTGTAAGGATGGTAATGATAGTATCCATTCAAATTTCCCTTCTCTTTACAAGATTCCCGTTACAACCAGCGAAGAATACGCTGCCCAACCAAATGCTGCAATTAGGAGTAGATAGCAAGCAATGGTTCCGATTGGCCTGATCTTTTCCTCGCCGAAAATCGGCTCAAGATACCAATTTCGAGCAGTTGCCTCCATCGGCTGAGAAAGGGAATTAATAAATACCCTCTGCTCGTTATCAACGGAAACGCCCGAAAGATATACATCCTGTTTACGTATATTCTTGCGGAATTTGCGCAAACCACCCAGAAGCACAATCGCGAGCACAATGACAATAATTGCTGACAGGTAAAGATCGTCATCAAGAACAGGCTGAATAGCAATGCCAAGCACTGATCCAATGTAGGGCTCAACCAGGTAATCGGAAATCAATGGAATCGTTGCACAGGCGGCAAGCGCCATAATGGTGAACGTCATCGTTGCAATCCATTCACTCCAATGAACCGTTTGTTCGATGCTGTCAGAAGTACCGGTTATTCCAGCAAGCTTGCCGATCCATTTTGCCCAAAACATAAACGTAGCTGCAGAGCCGAATGCGAGCATCAGCAAAAGCGCAAATTGACGAGTATCAACAAACGTTACCAGTGTTGCCCATTTTGCAACCAACATGCCGAAGGGAGCTAAGAACATAATCATGATGCCGACAATCATCATGCGGGAAAGACGAGGCATTCGCTCGAACAGCAGATCCATGTCTTCGATGTCACGTGAACCAATATGATGCTCTGCCGTGCCTACGCAAAGGAACAAGAGGCTCTTGGCAATAGCATGGAAGATAACCAAGAAAATCGCTGCCCAAATAGCTTCCGCCGTTCCAACGCCAGCACATGCGGTAATCAAGCCAAGGTTCGCAATGGTCGAATAGGCCAAAACGCGCTTACCGTTAGATTGCGAAATTGCCATAAACGAACACAACAAGAAGGTGATACCGCCAACAAGGATGACCAGAATAGAAGGGGCAAAAGAAACTGCATAGATTGGCGCACATTTAATGAGCATGAAAACGCCAGCTTTAACCATGGTTGACGAATGCAACAAAGCCGAGGTAGGCGTAGGAGCAACCATAGCTCCCAGCAGCCATGTATGGAAGGGCATTTGTGCAGCCTTCGTGATACCAGCCAAGCTAAAGCAAGTAAGCGGCAAGACAACAAGGGCAGGTGCAACTGTTCCGAAGACAATGAAGTCAGTGAAATCGATGCACTGGAAGTTGATGGCCAGATAGTAGAGCGCGCCCAAGAAGGCAATACCACCGACAAGATTCATAATAATCTGACGGAATGAATTGGCGATCGCCTCGTCAGTTTTGGTAAATCCGATTAGCAAGAAGGAACAAAGTGTGGTTACTTCCCAGGCGGTGAACAGCCAAATCAAATTGTTAAAGAAGATGATGCCGTACATTGCGGAAAGAAATACAAACATCAAAGCAAAGAAGGTAGGCCTACGATCTGGCTGTTCGGTATCGGGGTGATGGATGCCGAAATAGAAATCATGCATATAGCCGATAGAATACACGCAAATTCCCGTACCAATTATGCCAATGATCAAAGCCATAATTAACGACAGAGAGTCAATGTATAGAGCCTTGTAACACATGAGACCGTGCGCAAAATAGAACTCATATACCAGTGAGCCAGCAAGCTGAACAATGGCCAATACAAGGGCGGGAATGTTCTTGTACTTTACGCCGAAGCAGATGACGACGATACCGATAAGCACACTGATGCCAAGGCATGCATAATTAACAATGTCCGACTGGAAAGTAAAATATGTACCAGTTGTTCCAATATTCATTACAACCAAGGCAATAGATGCTATGGCAATAGCAGCGGAACCGACGCATACGATTATGTTGCGTGGCTTCGTCTTGCGTATCACCACCAGCAAGCCCGCAATTATTAGCGGGAACAGGATCAGAAATCCTATCATCTCCATGGGCAGTCCCCCTTATCTGGGTTCTAATAAATAAAAGCGACATGACGTCGCGTTACAATTACTTTAGTACGAAATAGTAAGGCGAAGCCGATGCTTCGCCTTACTTGACACTATGATCGGTAAGCGGGAACGCCTTATTTGTCAGCAAGCAGCTTTTCAAGCGTACGCCATGCCAATTCGGCACATTTTACTCGAGCTGGCATACGAGAGATCGATTCCAGCTCAGCGGCTTCATCCAGATCTTCCTTGTCTTCCTCAGAAAGGGCTTCGCCCTTGATCATCCCGAGGAACAAGCCAACCAAGCGTTTAGCCTCTTCTACAGTTTCACCAGTAATGAGATCGGCCATCATATCGGCAGAAGCCTGAGATACTGCACAACCGCTCCCGACAAAAGATGCCTCTTCGATAACACCGTCTTCAATACGAAGCTGCAAAGTGAGCTCATCACCACAGCTGGGGTTAACGCCCTCGTGCGAACAGGTGCACCCCTCCATCTCATATTTATAGTCAGGATGAGAATTGTGCTGCATCAACGCAGCTGTATAAATGTTTCCTACAGGGGCATTAGCCATTGAATATGCTCCAAACAGTGTTGAGACCAGAAATTAATGCATCAATATCGTTCGTATCGTTATAAAAAGCAATCGAAGCACGGCAACACGATTCTACGCCAAGCCATGTAAGCAGTGGCTGAGCGCAATGATGTCCGGCACGAATCGCAACATTACAGCCGTCGAGAATGCTGGAAACATCATGGGGATGAATGCCTTTCACATTAAAGCTCAACGCGCCATGATGCTTCGATGCATCTTTATGGCCGATAATCTCGATAAAGGGAAGCTCACTCATTCGATCCATTAGATACTCCATGAGAAGCATCTCGCGCTCCTGAAGCGTTTGCATACCGAGAGTATTAACATATTCAAGAGCCTTAGCAGTAGCGTATATACCTGCCGCGTCTTGGGTTCCTGCTTCGAATTTTTCAGGAACGGGTGCCCAAACCGCATCGGTCTCCGAAACGCTATCAATCATTTCACCGCCAGTAAGGAAAGGCGGCATGCTGTCGAGCAATTCGTGCCTTCCCCACAAAACACCGATGCCAAAAGGGCCAAATACTTTATGGCCTGAAAATGCGAAGAAATCACAATCGATTTGCCTTATATCGACTGGGATATGCGGTACGCTCTGCGCGCCATCGACGACAAGGTATCCACCGACTGCATGAACTCGTTTACCTAGCTCAGCAACAGGGTTCTCGATGCCTAACACATTGGAAACGTGAGTCGCAGAAACGATCTTGGTGCGTTCATTGATTTTCCTGTCCATTTCCTGCGGCGTGATAATACCCTGATCATCAGGACGAAGATACACCAAAGTAGCACCAGTGGCGCGACATACCTGTTGCCAGGGTATAAGGTTTGAATGATGCTCCATGATAGTAATGCATACTTCATCGCCCGGCTCAAGAACAGAGGGGCCAAAGGATTTTGCAACAATGTTCAGAGCTTCACTGGTATTGCGGCAGAACACAACATCTTGCGGTTGGGTCGCTCCAATAAACGACGCAACAGTAGACCGCGCCTCATTGATTGCTTCAGTTGCCTCGACAGACAAGCGATACAAGCCACGCAGCGCATTAGCATTCATAGTTTCGTAGAACGAACGTTGCGCCTCGAGTACGCAGTTGGGACGCTGTGCGGTTGCCGCGCTATCAAGAAATGCCAAATCGGTGTTTCTCGACAACAAAGGAAAATCCTCCTTGTAAGGATTCGTCCTAATCTCATTAATCTGATCGGGAGTCACTAGCAACACTCCCCTTCCGCATCATCAAAGTCGTTCGCGTCGATACCCTTCGCCAAAGCAAGCTGTGCAATTCCATGCTTGATGCGGTCATCTTTAAATGCCATATGCGCTTCTTCGAGAGCTGCAACAGCAAACAGAGATTCGATGGCTTTGTCGGACAAGCCGCGGCATGAAAGGTAGAAGTGCTGTTCGGGACGCACATGGCCTATAGTAGCCCCATGATTGCCCATAACATCATCTTCATCGCATAAAATTACCGGGACTGTTTTATTTACGACATTCTTATCGGCAAGAAGAACCGTTTCTCGCTCGTTGCCCGTAGAGCCTTTACAGCCATGAACAAAATCGATGGTACCGCGTAAGGTTTTTTTCGATTCACCTGCCAGAACGCCATTGGCATCAAGGTTGCTTTCCGTTAAGCAGCCACGTTGTTTGATTGAATAATTGAAATCCCTCTTTTGCTTCTCAGCTCCGAGGTAACGCGTTAGCACATCAATGCGAGACTGATTGCCGCGCAAGTCTGCGGAAAGACCGGTCGATGCAGAATCGGCACCAAGAACGCGATGCGTGACTGCTACATGCGCATCGTCATCGAGCACATAACCCGAGTCATCGAAAACAGTCCAGCACCCGTCAAGTGCTTGAATAGAGCTAACTTCGACTTCTGCGCCGATGCCAGCAAAAACGCGCAGACCGCATCCCGCGAAACCGGACCCTCTCGAAGAACCCTCGAAAGAGATCGTGAGCGAGACATTGGAATGAGGAGCAGCAACAACATCAACACATGCCGCATTGGCCATCCCGTCTTTAGCAGAGATGCGAACCGTAGCACTGCCTACAGCCTTTTCAGGCGCAACAAGAACCAAGTGACCATCAGAAACGGATTCAAGATAGGCGAATGCTTCGGTTCCCATACCTGTTTCGAACGCTTTGGAAACACTATTTTCGATTTCTTCAAGAACGGCTTTACGCTGATATGAGGAAAGAGCGGGAATGTCCAAATTCTCCGGGTTCTCATTACCAGCAGCAGCAACAACTACAGCGCGGGTATCGACCGTGCCTTCATTTCGCGCATCAAGCTTCTGCTGGAAGGTGAATAGCGCAGAATCAAAAGCACCTGATTCGCCAAGCTCGATGTTGTCGATTGATAATTCAATATCAGAGCTTGGCTCAAGACCACTCGGCAAAGCGATTTTTTCGTTGTTCACGCGCAGGCGATGCCAGGTCGGAGCAGGCATTGCGTTAACCGCCTCCATTGCAGCAGCATTGAAAGATTCAATGTTAGAAGCGTCCATTAACCAATCGCCCCTTCCATTTCGAGCTTGATGAGATTATTCATCTCAACTGCGTATTCAAGCGGCAATTCCTTTGAAACAGGATCCGCAAAACCATTAACGATCATGCCACGCGCCTCTTCTTCGGAGATGCCACGGCTCATCAAATAAAACACCTTGTCATCACCGATTCGACCGATGGTGGCTTCATGCCCGATGTCTACATTTTTGCAACGAATATCCATGGTGGGGATGGTGTCAGAGCGGCTCATGTCGTCCAGCATAAGTGATTGACAAGAAACACTCGCCGCAGAGCCCTCAGCTTTTTTCGTGGCAACAACGGAACTGCGGAATGTGGAAATACCACCACCCTTAGAAATAGATTTCGTTTCAATGGCAGCAGAAGTATCGGGTGCGTTGAGGACAACCTTGCAGCCAGTGTCGAGATTCTGTCCTGCGCCTGCAAATGTAATACCGGTAAACGTGCAGGAGCTTTTCTTGCCAGAAAGAATAGACATTGGGTAGAGGTAGCCGACGTGGCTTCCGAAGGAACCACTGACCCATTCAATGGCACCGCCCTCGTCGACGATTGCGCGCTTAGTGTTCAGGTTGTACATGTTTTTCGACCAGTTTTCGATAGTCGAATAACGCAATTTCGCGCGCTTACCCACAAAAAGCTCTACGGCGCCAGCGTGGAGGTTGGCAACGTTGTATTTGGGTGCACTGCATCCTTCGATAAAGTGCAGATCGGCATCGTCTTCAACAATGATAAGAGTGTGCTCAAACTGGCCCGCACCCTTGGCATTCAGACGAAAATAGCTCTGCAGAGGAAAATCAAGTTTTGTTCCCTTGGGTACATATACAAAACTGCCACCCGACCACACAGCGCCATGCAAAGCGGCGAATTTATGATCGGTTGGAGGGATAAGCGTCATGAACTTCTCATGAATAAGCGCTTCCCATTTTGGCTCTTTAAGAGCCTCTTCGATCCCCGAATACACAATACCCATTTTGGCAGCGGTGTCCTGCATGTTGTGGTACACCAACTCGGAATCGTATTGGGCACCAACGCCCGCTAAGTACGAACGCTCCGCCTCTGGGATGCCTAAACGATCAAAAGTACTCTTCACATCGTCCGGGAGGCTATCCCAATCGCTTTTTTGATCGGTTGCCGGTTTGACATACGTAACAATATTGTCCATGTCCAAACCATCGATAGCAGGGCCCCAATTAGGCTTGCTCATGCGATGGTAGGTTTCGAGGGACTTTAGACGGAAGTCGAGCATCCAATCAGGTTCGTCTTTTTTTGCAGATATCTCACGAACAATATCAGGAGTAAGACCCGCAGCGAGTTTTTCCGCGTCAGCATCACTGAAACGAAAATCGTACAGGCTCCTATCAACATCCGCTATTTCAGAACGCTTCTTTGCCACAGATGCCTCCTATTCAGCGGTCGCTTCGGACTCAAAACGTTCGAAGCCCTGTTCGTTGATCTGGTCGATAAGAGAAGCATCGCCTTCCGCTACCACCTTGCCATTGACGACAACATGAACCCGATCGACAGTTAAATGTTCAAGAATTCGAGTATTGTGCGTAATGACAACAAGCGCACCGCCGGTGTTCTTCTTGTACGTTTCTATGCCGCGCGAAACAACGCCTAAGGCATCAACATCAAGACCGGAATCGGTTTCATCGAGAATAGCCAACTTGGGCTCAAGAAGAAGCAGTTGAAGCATTTCGAGTTTTTTCTTTTCGCCGCCCGAAAAGCCTACGCCTAACTCGCGGTCAAGATATGAATTGTCGAAACTCAGCTCCTTAGCCAAAGCACGAACATGCTTACGGAACCGCTTGCCTTTCATGTCGAAACCTTCGCGGTCTGCCACCATAGCGCGTAAGAAGCTAGACACTGGTACGCCTGGAATTTCAGTTGGAGCCTGAAAACTCAAAAACAAACCGGCGCGAGAACGTTTATCGGGCGAAAGCTCGGTGATGTCCTGCCCATCAAAGATGATGGAACCAGAATCAACAGTATATTCGGGGTCTCCCATGACAACACGACCAAGGGTCGATTTACCAGCGCCATTCGGACCCATTACCACATGGGTCTCTCCTGCCCCAACAGTAAGATCGATGCCACGAAGAATTGGCTTTTCGTCAACCGAGACCGTGATCCCCTGAACAGCAAGAAGTGAATTCGCGTCAGTCATCATGTTTGCCTTTCGTTAATCATACTAGTTTGCTAGGATTAAAATAATCGCTTCGGGGGTAATGTCAAGGCGTTGCAGCCCATTTGCAATAAACGCAAAGGAATTATCGATTGACGGTACATCGTCAGCTCAGGAAAGGACTCGCATGCTGATTTCCACTAAAGGCCGTTATGCAATGCGCTTCATGATCGATCTTGCCCTTCGCGGACCCGAAGAGAAGGTTTCCCTCCGTGAAATCGCGGAATTTGAGGGCATTTCCCTTAAATATCTTGAACAATTGGTGCGTCCGCTCACACAAGCTGGACTTATCAAGGGAATGCGAGGCAAAAACGGTGGCTACTGCCTTGCGAAACCCACAAGCGAAATTAAAGCCGGTGATGTGCTACGTGCTGTGGAAGGCACCACGATCCCCGTTGCATGCAGCGCTTTAGAAACTGGATGCGAACGCGGATTCGAATGCAATGCAGTACGCTTCTGGGCAGGCCTCGATAAGGTTATCGAAGATTACGTCGATGGCGTAACCCTTGCCGACTTGGCTCATCACTAACCCGAACAACCACGCCGTGGAGCAATAGCGGAATCGATGCGCCTTTAACGCGAGACCAATCGTTGCTGATATGCGCATACCACTGTAGCAGGATGGCTTTCCCGCAGCACCACCCCACGAAGGCATTCCACAGGCATACGGTAGGTGTTGTTGTTCTCTGAGATATGCATCGCAATCACCTCTTCTAGACCGGGATGCAGAAGGCTTTTTAGCTCTTCAGAAGCCTGCCCGTTGCTCAGATGACCGTGCTCAGAGGAAACACGTTCCTGTAAGGCGCGTGGATAAGGACCGTTTTTGAGCATTGCAGGATCATGGTTAGCCTCGAGGGCCAGAATACGACAGCCCTGCAAAGCCTCATGCGCCACTCCGGTAACTACACCGGTATCGGTCATGAAGCCAAGTACATCGTTTTCTGCCCAGAGGCGAAACCCAAAAGAACACGCGGCATCATGCGATGTCCTGAAAGCGAACACTTGAATGCCAGCCAAGGAAAGCTGGCTTTCAGCATCTAAGCCAACAACTTCAGTGAACTGAGCTGCCTCTTGGATAGGCTTGCTGTTTGCATACGTAGCCTGATTTACAAATAAAGGAACCTCCAAACCCCGTTTTGCCAACTCGCGGTAAAGAACCTTAAGGCCCTTCGTGTGGTCGGAATGCTCATGCGTGACAAGAACCGCCTTGAGCTTGCCCAGATCGAAACCTGCTTCAGCCGATCGTGAAAGCACATCGCGCTTGCAGATACCGCAGTCGATCAATATGCCTTCCCCGGTTGCGGTGTTCTCGACAAGGGAGGCGTTTCCCTTACTGCCGCTGGCAAGGACGTGTATGCGAAGCCGCACGTTGTCGCTTGGCGCCGTTCGACAAGCCCCCTGAAGGGAAATTCTATTGTTCCGCGCCTCTTCTATTTGTTCACGGCTTAAGCCCTGCTCGTTTGTTACTTCCATGGTTCTCAAATAGTTCCCAACATTCCCTGTCAGCGTAAACCAACTATTGTGCACTAACAGCACGGAGGTGCTGTACCGCTTCGCGGAGGATCTCGCATGCTTTTTCAACTTCAGCCTCGGTGGTTAGGGCCGAAAAGGAGAAACGCACCGTACCACGAAGCCATTCAGGCTGAACGCCCATTGCGGTAAGTACGTGGCTTGGCTCAAGTGAGCCTGATGCACATGCGGAGCCCGCCGAAGCGCACACCCCCTGTTGATCGAGAAGCGCGAGTAGTGCTTCGCCGGAAACTCCCTTGAAGGAAACGCTCAAGATGCCGGGCAGGCAACGATTTCTGCAGCTATTAACCTGCACATTTGGGATATTAGCGCAGATAAACTGTTGCATTTTGTTGCGCAAGGTGCGCACGTGGGCTGACGCGGCTTCCATTGCGAAAAGTGATTCCGCCTCCGTTGGTTCAAGCCCTTTTGCACCAAACGCCAATTGAGCTGCAGCCGTCATACCGATGATGCCTGCCAGGTTTTCCGTGCCCGCACGATAGCCTCGTTCCTGCGCTCCACCGCTGATAAGCGGCTCGGTTTTCAGCCCGCGCTTGCAATACAGGAAGCCCACGCCTTTAGGCCCGTGGAACTTGTGTGCCGATACAGAAAGAGCATCAACACCCAGATTTTTAACGTTTAAAGGAATATGGGCATACGCTTGAACCGCATCAGTATGGAAAGGCACATTATGCTCGTGGGCTAGCGCCGTAAGCTCTTTGATGGGTTGGACGGTTCCCACTTCGTTATTGGCGGTCATAACGGAAACCAAAACAGTGTCAGGTCGAAGCGCTAATGCAAGACTTTCAGGGGACACCGCGCCTTCGGCATTTACCGGAAGGTAAGTCACTTCAAAGCCTCTACGCTCTAGCCAATGCACCGATTCAAGAACCGCATGGTGCTCAACCGCGGAAACGATGAGGTGTTTACCTTTTTCCTGATTTGCGAGCGCAATACCCTTGAGCGCAGCATTATCGGCTTCGCTCCCACCAGAGGTAAAGCGAATCTCCGAAGGACGCGCATTAATAGTGCCAGCAAGATACGTGCGCGCCTTCTCAAGCTGCATCTTTTCCTGCTGAGCTGGGCCGTAGAGAGAAGAGGGGTTGAAGTAGTTGCCTAGCAGGTACGGCTCCATGGCGTGGAACACAGAAGGGTGCATCCGCGTAGTTGCCGCGTTGTCCAAGTAGATAAGATTGGCGTTACGCATAGGCACTCTATCGCGTCGATTCAATGGTGCCGCCACCCACAACCACATCGCCCTGGTACAAAACCATGGCTTGCCCTGGTGCAACCGCACGAACCGGTTCTTCGAAGGTGACGATAAGCTTTTCGCCCTTCATACGCACAACCGCCTTACGCGGTGTTGCACGGTAGTTCACCTTAGCCTCAACAGTAAGAGGCTCGGCAATTTCCGCTACCGAGATAAGATTCACATCGTTGGCAACGACCTCGTGCACGCCTGCGGAAGTGGCGGGCCCCACAACCAGCGTGTTGGTTTTCGCGTCCTTCTTCAGAACGAACAACGGATGGCCCGCGGCAACGCCCAAACCCTTGCGTTGCCCAATGGTGTAATGAACTAGACCATTGTGCTTGCCCAACACGGCGCCCGTTTCATCCACGATAGGACCGGGCACAAACGTTGCACCCGTGTGCTCCTCGATAAACGTGGCATAGTCGCCATCAGGCACGAAGCAGATATCCTGGCTTTCCAGCTTATCAGCATTGCCTAAACCTGCTTCATGCGCCACCGCACGTACCTGCGGTTTTTCAAGCTCACCTACAGGAAACAGCATGTGCTTCAAATGCTCCTGTGTAAGGTGGTACAGAACGTACGACTGATCTTTCTTCGGGTCGCGTCCGCGAAGCAGCAGGTAGCGCCCCGTTTCCTCGTCGTAAGCGCGACGAGCATAATGGCCCGTTGCAACATAATCAAAGCCAAGCTCGCGCCTGCGTTGCTGCAGGGCACCGAACTTCAAGAAGCGATTGCAATCAATGCAGGGGTTGGGTGTGTGCCCCTCCAAGTACGCCTGGCAAAATCTATCAATCACACACGTACCGAACGTGTCGGTATAGTTGAACACCTGGTAGGGAATGCCCAAGCCAAAAGCCACCGCACGAGCATCATCCACATCATCCAAAGAACAGCAGGTACGGCTTCCCTCTTCTAGGATAACGCCATCGCTATCGAACAACTTCATGGTTACGCCCATGACGTCGTAGCCTGCATCCACCAAAAGCTTTGCGGCGACAGAGCTATCAACCCCACCGCTCATAGCGCAGATAACGCGTTCCTGCTCGTTGCTCACCTAGAATTCCGTCCTATGCGTTGGAAGGCACCGTGCCTAGTCTTTCGTCCATGCTGCCGGTTCTGTAACCAGCCAAATCGAGCGTAACATAAGCAAAGCCCAGTTCCTTTAAAGCATCAACAATAGATGTGCGGTTTTCATCGCGCAACAGCGTTTCTATTTGTTCGGCCGGCACTTCGATGCGCGCAATATCATTGTGCACTCGAACGCGAAGCTGGGTGAAACCCATGCCCGAAAGAGCACTCTCCGCTTTGTCTACTAAAGAAAGCTTTTCGGCTGTGATTTCGGTCCCGTACGGGAAGCGCGTAGCCAAGCACGCGTTCGACTGCTTGCTCCACGTGGGTAAGCCCAATTCACGGGAAAGCGCACGGATATCGGCCTTAGTGAAGCCCGCTTCGCGCAGGGGGCTTTTCACCTGCAGTTCCTCCAGCGCTTTCAAACCAGGGCGGTAGTCGCCCAGATCATCAAGGTTAGAACCATCAGCAATGGTTTCAACGCCCAGTTTTGCGGCTTCCTCGTACAAACTGCTAAAGAGCACTTTCTTGCATACATAGCAACGGTTCGGCGCATTGAAACGCACCTCTTCCATCATGATGGGATTAGGGTGACATATCACCTGGCGAATGCCGTAACGCTTGCAAAAAGCCTGCGAATCGGCGAATTCGCTGCGCGGCACTACCGGTGTATCGGCGGTAAGGGAAACCGCATTATCCCCCAATGCTTCATGAGCAACATAGCTCAGCAGACTGGAATCAACTCCGCCAGAATAAGCTATAGCAACATTGCCATATGAACGTAGCAGATCTTGAAGAAGTCGATATTTATTATGAAGCGCAGACATCAACCATCAGCCTTTCGAAGCAAAGCAATACCGCTAAAACAATATCAAGCATCATTCTTTAGCAACATCACGTCACATAATCTATGCAATGGTCAAAATATCAAGCACGAATCAACGTTATCTCTCGTTTTTTAAAACGCAACAAACACATCTAATATGAAGAAGAATTCGCATGACGTCAAACTAGTTAGGTACGTTCGCCAGCCAAATTCATACCGTTCGGAAATGCAAACCACAATTGAAACGCACCGCGAACATACTTGACACATTCGAATTCGTTTTCTCTCCGCGGAGTAAACAACGCTTTCAAGCCCAACGAAAGGTTTACCAATGAATATCAAAAACGTGGTAGTTGCAGGCGGCGGCGTATTGGGAAGCCAGATTGCTTTCCAGGCAGCCTACAAGGGGTTCAACGTTAAGGTCTGGCTCCGCATGGAATCCTCTATCGGCCGTGCAAAACCAAAGTTTGAACGTGTAGAAAAAATCTACCTCGAAACACTTCAGGCTATGAAAACGAAACCTCAGGCATATTGCCGCGGTCTTGCCGACAATCCCAAGCTTACGAAAGCCCAAATCGATGAGCTCATCGAAAAAGCAGCGCACGCTATGGATCGAATTGAATTTACCTTGAGTCACGAAGAAGCAGCCAAAGATGCCGATTTGGTGATTGAAGCCATTGCGGAAAACCCAGCCGAAAAAGTCGAGTTTTACCAGACCATGGCTAAATATCTTCCCGAATCAGCAATTATTGTAACCAATTCCTCTACCATGCTTCCCAGTGCTTTCGCTGAGAGCACTGGACGCCCTGAAAAGTACCTAGCGCTTCACTTTGCTAACGAAATCTGGCGAAACAACACTGCCGAAGTAATGGGACACGCAGGAACCAGCCCTGAGGCATACAAGGAAGTGGTTGAGTTCGCTGAAGCCCTCGGCATGATCCCCCTTCAACTGAAGAAGGAGCAGCCTGGGTACATTCTGAACAGCCTTCTGGTCCCATTCCTGAATTCGGCACAAGCCCTACTCGCAACGGGAGTAGCTGACCCGGAAACCATTGACAAAACGTGGCAGCTTGGCACCGGTGCTCCGCTTGGTCCTTTCCGCATTCTAGACATTGTTGGACTCACCACGGCTTACAACATCGTAATCATGAATCCCGAAGCAAAAGACCCCGAAACTGTTCCTGGCAAGATTGCTGCCTTGCTAAAGGAATACATTGATGCGGGGAAAACAGGCATCAACGCCGGTGAAGGATTCTATAAATACTAGGACATCGTAAAATCATCAAATGAAAAGGGGTGCGGTCGCCATAAATGGCCGCACCCCTGTTTTAAATAGAGCAACGCAATGCAAGAAAAGCTTGAGCCTCCACATTAATGTCCTCCATCCGAAGAGGAGAGACAAGGAGAGCACAAATCAATAGATGAGAGATGATACCTGTTGTGCCTTCAGTATGCACATAGACGCAACAGGTAGCTTTAAATTGAGAGGACATAAGACGAAACTACTTCCTCGTCTCCCGTCCATTGGAGCGAGCCATCTTTATACTCTTGTTCGCGATTGACGTTCAGTGTCATTTTGCAATTCTCAAACTGTTCTTTGAAGTCCGATGAAACTTCCGCAACAGACCAGAATCCAGTATCAACCAAAGGTTTAATGTTAGGCTCAAAGCCAAGGTTTGACACGGCAGTTGGCTCGCCCTCAACTTTATATTGATCATTGAGGACAAAACTCGTATCTATGCCACGAGGAAAGCCCCAACCAACCATGCTTTCGTCTGGCCCAAGGTTTTTAATTCGACCCTTAACCACGAAATATGAAACCCCATCTTTTCTCTGCATAAGAGTTTCATGACCGACTTTTAGTTCGTCCATGAATTCATATGAGTCAAAATGGATCTGGTAGCGATTAGGACACGTAAATGTCTCACCAAGAGACACCTGGAATATGCCATCAATCTCGCTTTTCGCTTTTTCAACGATAGACCCAGCTCCCGTTGCGGCTGCTTTGCCTAATTCGTTATTCTCATTACTATTAGCGCATCCAGCTAATGCAGCAATTGAGAGCATAAAGCAAAAAACTATAACGGAACATTTGAATTTCATTGCGACCCCTTTCCTTTCGCAATCGAAAACTATGGGGTCGAAGATTCAGTCTAAAGCTCTGAAACAAACTACCCCCCCCCTAAAAATAGAGAGGGTTTAGCCTATGCATGAACGACTACACGTTCTTGATGAACCAAATTATAACGGAACAAAGCCTAACAAAAGCCAGAGAACTACCCAATCACCAGCTCATAGGCTTCATTGCGGCTGATGCCGAATTCGGTTCGCAAGGTTTTCACGATATCTTTTTTCGAAAGAGCGCCTTCGGCGATGAGCTCTTGCGCGCGAACGGCAGCATCATTAGCCTGTTCGTCGTGAGCGGCATTACGCTCCTCATCAGTAGGCGCATCGATCACGATAACGATTTCACCTTTGATGGATCCTGTTTCGGCACGTAGAGCAAATTCATCGCGTACAGAAGGAGCGAAATCGCGATATACCTCTTCGTGCACTTTAGTGAGCTCGCGACATACTGCAACCCTACGCAACGGAAAAGCTTCAGCAATACTACCCAGCGCTGAAACAATACGCTGGGGGCTTTCGTAGAATATCAAGGCAGCGTCGAGTTGCTTCAAGCCTTCAAGCACACGCTTCCGCTCTCCGTCTTTCCGCGGAAAAAATGCCCCGAAATAAAACGTCTGCGTCGGAAAGCCGCTAGCCACATAGGCAGTAGCAACCGCCGTACCGCCTGGTAGCACCTCTACCGCAGCGCCCTGATTACGCGCTTCGTCAATCAAGCGTTGCCCAGGGTCCGAAACCCCCGGCATACCCGCATCTGAGGCGAAGCCGATCACTTCACCATCTAGAACTCGACCAACAATCTCACAAGCCCGCTTGGAAACCGTCGCCTCGTCCAACCGCTCAAGCCGCTTCTCAATACCGAGAGCAGCTAAAAGCTTTCCCGTAACACGCGTATCTTCGCAACACATCGTGTCGCAAGCCTCAAACGCCTGAAGCGTACGCGTAGTAACATCCCCCAAATTGCCCAACGGCGTAGGGATGATAATGAGTTTTCCGGTTCCGTGGGACAAAGTTCCTCCTGCAGAAACAAAACAAAGCCACACCCCAACCCATGCCCAGCTAAAAAGTCAGAAGACTAATCGGATTAGTAGCGCTCTTGGGAGTTACATGGGTGTTTGCGAATGACACTCTAAAAGCAATTCCTGAAACGATTTTTCGAAAGCAATCTTAATCAAAAACATAAAGCAGCGACCGCATGAAAATAAAGGCTTGCTTAATGCAAGCCTTTATTTGAACAAGGCAGCAGGAGTCTTGAGCAAACACCCAGCAACCCCAAAATCGCGGACGACCCTGATTAGTCTTCTACAGAAGCGATAACCTCGACTTCAATCAGAGCGCCCTTAGGAAGCTTGTCGATACCGACGGCGGAACGAGCGGGAAGCTTTTCGCCAAACGATTTTGCATATACCGCATTAAACTTAGCGAAATCAGCAATGTCCTCAAGGAAGCAGGTGGTCTTCACCACATGGTCGAAATCGGTACCAGCAGCAGCAAGCAATGCACCAACATTCTTCATGACCTGCTCAGCCTGCTCTTCGATGGTGGAACCCACCAATTCGCCCGTTTCGGGGCTCAGAGCAATCTGGCCAGAGGCAAACAGCAGGCCGTTTACCACAACGCCCTGGGAATAGGGGCCAATAGCTGCAGGTGCTTTTTCGGTGCTAATAGAATGCATAGTTTCCTCCTAGGAAAAGGTGGCGCATAATATACGTCATGCAACAGGTACGTTATCCATAGTAACCTTTTGCTTATTGAAAGGCTCTTATTGATGCCGCAAAACCGTAAAGATCAAAGGACGCCCATGCTGACGCTAAGCACATTCGAAGAAGCTGCCAAAAAGGTTAAAGAAGTCACTCAAGAAACAAAACTGATTTATAGCCCTAACTTCAGCAAGGAAACTGGCAACGAGGTTTACCTCAAGCCTGAAAACATGCAGCGTACGGGCGCTTACAAGGTACGTGGAGCTTATTACAAAATCAGCACACTCACCGATGATGAGCGTCAGCGAGGTTTAATCACCGCTTCGGCGGGAAACCATGCACAAGGCGTCGCCTATGCCGCCAGCAAATACGGAGTTAATGCAACTATTGTAATGCCCACCACAACGCCCCTCATCAAGGTTGAGCGCACAAAGGAACTGGGTGCTGAGGTTATTCTTGCAGGCGATGTGTACGATGAATCGTATGCTCATGCCATGGAAGTTGCCGAAGAACGAGGGTTAACGTTCATCCACCCCTTCAATGATCCCATTGTGGCAGCAGGCCAAGGCTCGATTACCATGGAAATCGTACAGGAGCTTCCTCTTGTAGACGCTATCCTGGTGCCAATCGGAGGCGGCGGACTCGCAACAGGCGTCTCCACTTTGGCGAAAATGCTCAATCCACGAATCAAAGTTATCGGCGTTGAGCCCGAAGGGGCAGCTTGCATGAAAGCTTCACTTGAAGCGGGTCATGTGGTAAAACTCCCCCGCGTTAGCACTATCGCTGACGGTACTGCTGTGCAGGAACCAGGTGACCAAATCTTCCCCTACATACAGGAAAACCTCGATGAAATCATCACCATCAAAGATGACGAACTTATCGTTGCGTTCCTTGACATGGTAGAAAACCATAAAATGATTGTCGAAAACTCCGGCTTGCTGACTGTTGCTGCATTAAAACATCTTGATTTTGAGGGTCAAAAAGTTGTTTCCATTCTTTCTGGTGGCAACATGGACGTAATTACTATGGCTTCCGTGGTACAGCATGGCCTGATTCGGCGCGACCGCATCTTCACTGTTTCCGTGCTGCTCCCCGACCGCCCCGGCGAATTGGTGCGTGTTGCGCAAACCATAGCCGACTGCAACGGTAATGTTGTACGCCTCGATCATAACCAGTTTGTTACCGCAAACCGCAACGCTGCCGTAGAGCTACGTGTGACTATCGAAGCATTTGGTAGTGAACACAAGCAGCGAATTGTCAAGGCACTTGAAGACAACGGTTTCCGCCCCAAGCTCATTCAAGTTCATCTGTAAAAGCAAGCTTCAATAACGTCAATACCCTTTAAGAAACGAAGGACCCTCCATTCTTATGCAAAGGAAATGGAGGGTCCTTTAGCTTGAATCTGGTTTTAGTCCAGAAATCTCATCGAAAGAGAAATCCAAACACTTACACCTAATAGCGGAGTGAATCGAAACAGGAACGCAAAAGAAGCTCAAGCTGTACCGCTAGATCAAGATTCCGTTACAGTGATCAATCTCATGTTGAATAATCTGAGCGGTAAATCCAGCAAAACGCTCCTTATGCTCAACAAAATCTCTATCGCGAAACTTAACAGTTATACGTTGATAACGAAGAGCTTTTCTTGCACCTTCAAGGGATAAACAGCCTTCTTCGGCTTCATATTCACCTTCACTTTCAACTATTACAGGATTCAGCATCACACGATGCTTGCCCGAATCATCAAACACTATGATGCGTTTACGAACGCCTATCATATTCGCAGCCAAACCCACACATCGATCCCTATGGAACTCAAGCGTATCAAGCAAGTCGTCACAAACAGCGTCATCTGCGATCGAAGCGAGATCGGAAGATTGGGAAAGAAAAAACTCGTTTGTCATTATGGGTCGTATCATGACATCAGACCTTTCTAACAACCCAGTTATACAAAGTGACTGCAAGAATGGGGGCTTATTTGGGCAAAACTTTCTTCGCAACGACGTAACCCAACGTCATATCGATAGCGAACAACGTCAAATAAACGGTACAGCATAGCTTTGCGTGCTTCTTATAATTCCAGCTTTTGAAATAGTTGGTAACCTTATCCACCGAGCGGCCCTCCTAAAATGGTTATCTCAAAACCATGATAACGACTATTCCGACTTTACAATGCCTTGATGAGAAACGGAAGAAAGGCCGCACCACTGTCGCACCCTCAAAAGCATTCCCTCAACATCAAGCACCCCACACGCAAAGCCTTTTCGAATGAGCTCTTTCGGCAAAAGAAGATCATACTTTTCGAAATAAGGCACTTCCCCTTGATACAAGAGCTCCATTGGAGCAATAGGAATTTGTGCTTCTCGAGCCAATACCTCATAAAACTGCTTTTCTTCGGCATCCATACGAAACTGAAGATAATAAGGTTTGCAAGATTTCATTGAGCGCAAACCCAATGATTCACCGCATCGGAGTTTCAAAAAACGTTCCAATGCCATAAAAGCATAGCTTCCTAACCACGGAAACAGCGCCCAGGTATCACCGCCAAGATTAATAAGTGGCTTTTCGATAATCCCAGCATTTTTAGCGACTCTGCGAGCAAGAGAAAGGCGTGCTCTGGCATTAGTCATTAGATAAGGATAGTAATGAGATTCGCATAGAGCCAGTCGCATACGTTTCAGTATCTTGGTATTGATGTCACCTGCACATTCGCCAAAATAAGCAGGCACTTTGCCTTTCACTTTGCTCACATAAACCAAATGACGTTTTCGATCAATCTCTTCAACCAGCCAGACATGGCCAGCGATGGCCAAGCGTTCGCCGGGCGGTGGTGGCAATACAACCGTGCCCAATTCCTGCGATTCGCAACGTACGGAAAACTCTTCATCGTCTTGGAAAACGGCATAGAACTTGAATGAATTTGTTATACGTTCACCAGCCAAACCAACGATAAGCCCGCCAGCTTCTGTTGCCTGTATTTGATCGGTGCCTAAAAGATGTCGTAGCAGAACACGATAGTCATCAAGACTTATTCGATGAAAATACGCCAACGACAATACGCGTTCAGCAAGCTGGGCTGGAGAAAGCTCACCGCAACTTGCCAGTGTAGACATGGTCTGATGGTACAGCAAACTATAGGGCAGTCGATCTAGCCGAGGAGGCTCTACCCACTTTTCTTCGGTATATACTTGCACCAAAGCAATACCCTGTAACAATTTCCAAGGAATAGTGTCGGGCATAAGGCTACGAGGCTCGGGCTCTTCTTCACGCATAACAAACCACATCTCGGGAGGAAGATCGCGCCTACCGGTACGACCCATGCGTTGCAAAAACGAAGAAACAGTAAAAGGGGCATCAACCTGAAATGCACGTTCAAGCTTCCCGATATCGATGCCAAGCTCCAAGGTTGCGGTTGTAACGGTAGTTAAGTTGAAGGAATCGTCCTTCATAAGCTCTTCTGCGGTTTCACGATACGTCGAAGACAGATTGCCATGATGAATAAGAAACCTGTCGGGCTCGTGCCTGAGCTCGCAATAGGAGCGTAACGAAGTAGTAATTCCCTCAGCTTCTTCACGGCTATTTGCAAATATTAAACATTTCTTACCGCGCGAATATTCAAAAAGATACCCGTACCCTGGATCGGCAAAACGAGGGGCCACGTCAGAGGGGACATCAAGCGCGTGACTTTTTGAGCCATCTATGGGGAGAATTCGCCTACCCTGCCCATCGGAAGAATATTTTTCTCCCGTTTTTCCGGCAGTCGGCAATGCTCGTGACGCTACAGTTTCAACCCCTACCAACTCCACATCATCAGCATTTGCTACCGCGTAATCCCGTTCGGGGGCCTGAGGACCAGTCGTATAAAAATGCTCCATGGAAATTCGCCAAGTACGTTTTGGTTCGTTAAACCGGGGAATGATTGTTGTGCGGTTAGTTCCCGCAGAAAGCAAAGCGCCTACAGTATTCGGATCTCCAATGGTGGCAGAAAGGCCAATTCGCCTTGGATTCGAGCCCGATAAACGAGAAAGGCGCTCTATCAGGCATAGCGTTTGCCCACCCCTGTCGCCGCGTAACAGAGAATGAACTTCATCGACCACGATATAACGCAGATCGGCAAACATCTTCCCAATCGCAGCATGCTTATGTATCAGCAAACTCTCCAAGGATTCTGGCGTGATCTGCAAAACCCCTGAAGGCTGCTTTGTTAATCGGGCCTTTTGGGAGGCTGATACATCACCATGCCATCGCCATATAGGTATATCAGTTTGCTCGCAAAGCTCACTTAAACGAGCAAACTGATCATTGATTAAGGCTTTTAAAGGAGCGATATACAATGCGCCAATAGACAAAGGGGGATTTTCGTAAAACTCTGTAAGAATAGGAAAAAAGGCCGCCTCGGTTTTACCCGAAGCGGTAGAAGCGGTTAACAGCACATTGCAGTCAGTATTAAACACCGCATCGGCTGCAGCTACCTGAATGCCACGCAAGCTTTCCCAATCATGAGCATAAATATAGTCCTGGATAAAAGGGGCAAATCTATCGAAAGCACTCACAGTATTCCATCCCTAGATTTTGAACTCCGCATACAAGGGCGCTACTTCCTGTTCTTGCAAAGCTGGTTTAGCAAACGAAAAATCTCTTGAACCCAAAAGCGATGAAACTGAAGCGTCAGGATTCTGATACACAATATCTAGCAGTTCAATGAAATCGCGAATTACCTCACGCGGGGTTAGATGGGAATCCGAGCCGACACGACCAAATTCAATCTGTAAGAAAGATACAAGATCATCTTCCGTCAATGAACGCTGATACTCAAAGTAGCCTGCATGTATGTCGGCAAGCTTTTCTATCAAAACCAACAGCTCTTCATAGGTTAGAGGATTCAGGCGTATAACAGGAGCAAGCATATCGGAAAGCCCCTCACTGGCGAAACGACCTTGGGTCAATCGACTCCGAAGAGCCTCATAGCTGTATACCCCCCTTCTGCGATCCTCAATCGACTGAGGGGTACCACCCATAATAATGCCCAAATGATGCGCTTTACCCTGCAGCGTGTCATTGTACATAGTCAAGATCTTCTCATAATTGTTTTGGCGAGTAACCGAATTGGGTATTTTGTAAAGGTTTACCAATTCATCAATCATTACAACCAAGCCCTTATAGCCTGCTCCTGTCAAGAACTCAGCCAACAACTTCAGATAGTCGTACCATGAATCGTCTGCAATACAAGCATTAACGCCAAGCTCTCTGCGCGCTTCCGTTTTGGTGCGATATTCACCACGGAGCCATTTCACAACGCAAGCCTTAGCCTCCATATCCTCTTCTGCGAACGCAAATGCATATATTTTAAGCACAGCAGAAAAATCGTACCCATGCACCAATTCACAAAGAGGTTCCAAAAAAGCCTCTAAGACGCTGTGAAACGCCTGATCATATACCGTTCCTGAAGAGCTGCCGCATTCTTCGGCGGCTTTACGTTGAATGTTTATCACCCAGCGATCGAGAACTAAAGCCAGGGCTCCACCTTCAGGACGTGTTTTGGTAGAAAGGTTGCGAATAAGCTCGCGGTATGTAGAAAGACCTTGACCCTGGCCTCCCTGCAAACGACGCTCAGGCGACAGATCGGCATCGGCAACAACAAAATTCTCACCCATAGAATGAGTTCTAATGGTTTGAATTAGAAAGCTCTTTCCGGAACCATAACGTCCAACAAGAAAGCGAAAGGAAGCTCCACCATCCGCAATCAGGTCAAGATCATGAAGAAGAGCCTGAATTTCAACCTCACGGCCTACGGTAATATATGGCAGACCGATTCGAGGAACAACACCACCTTTAAGTGAATTGAGAATAACAGCTGCAATGCGGCGCGGAACTTTTACTTCTTTGCTCATAGCCCTAAGGCCCCTTTCAAGTCATCTCGATAATCCTCGATTACCACTGGACCGTTATCGGCGTACTCTATGGCAATATCACCAAGCAATTCAAATAGCTTTTCGTTGATAGAATCAACAATAATATCCTCGGACTCTACAGGCGAGGGACATTCAACACGCTTATCAGCATCGATCAAAACGCGCAGAAAAGATAATTCAGTAGAGGAAAGGCCATACGGCAAGTTGCAGGAAGATACCGTTTCGTCGGCGACCACACGCAAAGCAGGATTCTGGCGAATGACCGGAACGACGTCGGCGCTGAAGGCTTCCGTGATGATGGTGTCTTCGAAATCGTTTTCCTTCACGGACTCGCTTTGCTCTAAGCTACGATCCTCTTGTCTGGACAAGAACAGCTCGCCTTTATCTAAGCGATCGCTGTCAAATCGTTCTTCTTCAATGAGAAGCTGATCACGCGTAACAGCAGAACGGCTCCTAATACCAGCAAGTTGAGATCGGTCGATCGAAACCAATCTTGATTCTGCCTTATGACGAGATGTAAGCCATGCCGAGATATTTGCATTGACGATTTTCAAAAGATATTTTGGGAGTTCGTACTCTTTGATTGGATGGCCATAGTCGATAGACAATCGCATAAGGCGATCGATCGTTGCAAGCATTGACCCCAATTCTGAGTTACGGTCGGCAGTACGGTAATTACGTAATCCCGACCAGCGCCCATTTCTGCAAGAGTAAGCATGGACATCGTTTACCCGATACAAGCAATCACTGTGCATTTCGGATTCATAAAACACAGCTGCGGGGAACATCACATGCGACGAAACACTGCGAGACCCGAACCAAGAATCCACCAAGCCCTTTTTTCTGCGCTTAGCGCAATGAAGGCACAGATCGAAAAAACAATCACATACAACTCGAAGTAACTCTTCATGGTGATCCCGGGCAAAGCACGACTTGTCGATGCGATAAGAAGAAAGACGGCACAGAGCGTCAAACAGCTCTTCCTCGGACAATTGATTCTGAGCAGGGGTTCCTGCAACGCTTTCAGCGCGTTGCGCAACAATCAAAGCCAGCTCAAATGAAGTATCCACAATGCTTTCAATAAGAGCAGGAGAAAGATCATGATATATGACAAAGTCGCGTAGCCAAGATTTAACGTAACGATCGATCTCAGGATCAAGTTCACGATATTTTATCCAGAAAGCATAAAGAAGATCGAAACATTCTTGGGGCGTTGAAGCCCCTACGCAGTTTATGAGTTCATATATATACACAAACGCAAATGAAAGCGAAGTCTTTTCTATCTGGCCTTTTCGAACATGGGTACGCCACGAAAAATAGCCTCGCAATTGAGAATCGTTCATCATGGAATAAGTTGGGTAGTAACGCTCAAATGAACCGTTAAAAGGGAAATCGTCCTCCCAGCTTTCCATAAAACGAGCCTGCAAGACAAACAGCTCTGTCTCGGAAGGCCTACGGTAATCAAAGCCATCGTAAACCGGTCTCGCGAGCGCCTTCATGTCGCGATAGCGCTGAGGAAGATAGTTCTTCATCTGAGATCCAGTGCGCAATATCGGCTCATCTTCGTACATCTTTCCTGAAAAAGCACGGCTATTAGCAAGGCGAGGATCGGACAAAATGCTATCGATAAGCTTATGAACGTCCGTCATTGCGCCTCCCTACCTTGGCTCTTCGACTAGACATAATATCACGATAAACAAACATTTGTTCGCTTATACAAAGCCTTATATAAAAAAGGAGCCGGAAGACGGCTCCTTTTTTTGCACTGGACGAAATCTACTTTAGGCCTGCGAAATCCATATCTACCGACTCTTCCAAATATTCTTTCATCGGGCCAGAGCCAAAGTCTTTAAGATGCTCTTCATGCCAGCAATCTGTTTCGGGAAGTCCAGGAATAGAAGAGGCAAGGAACACGGGATCGAGTCCTCTGTTCCTCTGCTTCGAATAATCGTCAAGAGCAAGAAGTGCCCATTTACCCAAAATCAGAATTGCAATGAGGTTAACAATGGCCATAAAGCCCATAAATATGTCAGCCAGATTCCATGCAAGATCAAAGCTGTTAACAGCTCCGTACAAAATCGCAGCAAGGCAGGCAATTCGGAATGCGAACAGTCCCTTTTTGCTCTCTGGGAAAATGAAACGGAAATTGCTTTCCGCATAAAAATAGTTGCCAATAAGGCTTGAGTAAGCGAATGCAAAGATCGCAAAAGTAATGAAATGGATTCCAGCTACGCCCACGGAATTGTTAACGGCCATCTGGATAAGGGGCATGCCATTGAGGCCTACGGCAACAGCAGGATCCTGAACATAGAAAATCAAAACCATAATTGCAGAACAAGTGCAAATCAAAATAGTGTCAATGTACACAGAGAGGCTCTGTACAAGACCCTGTTTAACAGGATGAGAAACACTAGCAGTTGCTGCGGCATTAGGAGCAGAACCCATACCAGCTTCGTTTGAATACAAGCCGCGCTTGATTCCAAGCATAACTACCGAACCGGCAAAACCTCCAAATATCGATTCAAAATCAAAGGCAGATTCAAACAACACCGCAAAAGCAGCTGGAAGCCAAGCAATATTACTAATGGTGGTTCACAGTGCAATAGCTATATAAGCAAGTGCCATGACAGGAACAACAATAGAAGTAATTACGCTAATACGCTTTTGGCCACCAAAGATCACGGTTGCAGTCATGAGGACCAAAAGAAGACCCACGATCATAGCCAAACCGTTTTCGTTATAGTCGGGAACGTAATACTCAAGAGCACTGCAGGCATTGTAAGCCTGAAGGCCGTTGAAGCCAAAGGCATAGCAGAGGATCAGAAGTACAGCAAATAGAATGCCTAGCCAACGATGGCCAAGAGCCTTTTCGATGTAATAAGCAGGACCGCCGCGAAATTCGCCTTCCTTACCTCGTATTTTCCAAATTTGCGCCAAGGTAGATTCGATAAATGCGGAGGCGGCACCTACGATAGCCATGAGCCACATCCAGAAAACTGCGCCCGGACCGCCCAAGGCAATTGCGGTAGCAACGCCCGCGATATTTCCAGTGCCAACACGGCTCGCGGTAGAAACCATAAGCGCTTGAAAAGAAGAAATGGACTTTTCACCATCGACATGCTTCTTTTCCGTAACCTGCCTAAACATGTCTTTCAAGTAACGAATTTGCACGCACTTGGTTCGGATCGTGAAATAAACACCGGTAACGACAAGCAAAATGAGCAGAATATAGGTGTACATAAAGCCATCGATATTTCCCGTTAACTCGATAAGCCACTCATTAATGTCCATGTAATCCCCGTTCTAACGTAAAGAAACGGCAAAAGCGCAAGCTTTTGCCGCATGTCATTTGATAATACCCCAACAGATCGGATATTCATTCGCGATGTCTTTAAACGCTTAACACATTAGCAATTATTGATCATTAAGCTAATTAGTTGGAGTAAACAGTGTTACGAAGCCGCGAAGGAGAATTACATGCGCACCTTTATCGCACTTGAATTGCCGAGCGATTTCATAACGAACATTGCCCAAATCGAGCAAGATCTACAGTCTTCGATTCAGGGTCATTTCGTCACAGAAAATTCCCTTCACCTTTCACTCGCCTTTATGGGAGAACTCAAAACCAATGCTCAGCTGTCAGCAACCCAGGCAGCACTCGAACTTGCAACGCGCAATTTCGCTCCCATATCGCTGCATCCTGAAGGACTGGGTATATTTGGTCGCCCTTCTGATGCAACACTCTGGATGGGCATCTCCCCCACCCCGGCACTCATGCATTTAGCAAAAAATATTAGAACCGAACTAACCATAAAAGGGCTGCCCTATGACCAGGTGCAGTTCAAGCCGCATATCACACTAGCGCGACATGCCCATTTGACCCTTCAGCAAATAAAAGATTACCCAATGCCCGACACTACTCGAGCAACAAACGTTGCCATCTTTAGGAGTGACCTGTTGCCCAACGGCGCACAGTACACTCCGCTTCATTCCGTAACGCTATAAGGCCAGGAGATCAATGAACATCTGCGTATTCTGCTCATCCTCCAACCAAATCGACCGCTGCTATATCGCAGCCGCCCAAGAGCTCGGCAGAACAATAGCAGAATGTGGACATACCTTAGTTTTCGGCGGATACGATATGGGACTGATGGGTGAAACAGCCAAAGCTACCGTCTCAGCTGGCGGAAAAGTAATCGGTGTAACTACAACGGGGCTTTCAGCCAAAGGCCGTTCCGTGGTAACTGGAATTCAGGAACTTCAAACCGAGAACCTTTCAAAACGCAAAGAAACCATGGTGTCCCTTTCCGACGCATTTATTACCATGCCTGGCGGCATAGGCACCCTCGATGAGTTTTTCAGTGTTATCTCGCAAGCAAAAGTTGGCGAGATTCGAGGCAAAAGCGCATTGTTCAATGTCGAAGGGTATTTCGATCCACTGGTGCAAATGCTTGACGACTCTTGCGAAAAGGGGCTGAATTCAACCGACTGGCACGAATACAGCAGTGCGTTTTCCGATTGTGAGGCGCTATTGAAGTGGCTCGAATCATAGTGTCTTTAAAGCAATTAGGCCCGACCGTTGATCCAGCTCATCCGCAGGTCGGGCCTAATTTATTGCAAAAAATATGATTACTGCTCTTTTTTATGGTAAGCAATCCAATAGGCCATACCAACGAATAGAGCGCCACCAATGATGTTCCCTGGAACTGAAGCGCTCCAATTCCATAGCGCACCAGCCCAAGAAACCGTAGAAGGATCAATTCCCGCTGGCGCTATACCGGCAGAAGCCAGCAGAATGCCAAATGGCAGGAAAAACATGTTGGCGACACAGTGCTCGAAACCGCAAGCAACGAATGCGGCAATGGGCAAAAGGATACCAAGCATTTTATCAGCAACGGTTTTAGACCCATAGGCAATCCAGACCGCAAGGCAAACTAGGAAATTGCACATGATGCCTTTCGCAAACAAGGTAAGCCAATCAGGGCTCATCTTACCAGCCGCAACACTTACGATTGTAGTTCCTACAGCTCCGCCATTCATTCCTTGGTAGTTAGAAAGAAATACCAAACCAACCATGATAAGCGAGCCAACTAAATTACCAAGGAATACCACTACCCAGTTCTTCAAAACAGCTGACCAAGATATTTTTTTACTTGCAGCGCTCATAACAATCATGGTGTTTCCGGTAAACAACTCGGCGCCGCATACCACAACGAGAAGAAGTCCAAGGGAGAACAAGCAACCACCTATCAATCGTTGCGCAGCAAATGGGAGGGCCGAGTCGCTAACAATAAGAAGAAAGAACATGGCACCCATAGATATAAAGGCGCCTGCCATAATTGACAGCATGAATGATTGCTTAAAACTCATCTTGGTTTTCGAAACGCCTAGCGCCTCCGCCTTCGCCTCGATATCGGCTGGCGCAAGCTGATCGGGCTTGGGGAAAGCAGCCTTCAATTCGTCAATCGACATGAATCCTCCTTTAATTCCGATGACGTGAAAAAGCTAGCATGCTCAAGTCACCATCATGAGCAAACCCCAAACGGTATCGGGAGAAGGCTTATGCAATCCGTATTCGGCACTAGCAATCGTTAGCCGACGAACTACATAGATGAATCCGACATTACCGCTGATAATCTGATTCTTTTATTAATACGCAACGATCGACAACCAAATGGGGATATATTATTTAGTCCATCTAACTAATAATCTACCTTTAAACGGAGTTGCTCATGCCAAACACGCCGCAACCAAAACGAGGGATCGTAACGCGGCACACTCATCCCCAGCGTTCTTTAATTAAGCGAATATACGTTGCCGCTTTGCTGATTCTTCTGCCATTGCTTATGACTCTTTTTTCCATGCTTTCAAAAAAAGCAAAGAGCGAAACGCAGTACCTAAGAAAAGGATTTGCGCTGAAAATAGCAATCACAGGCTGGAGTCGCTCGAAAACCGTCCGATGCTCGACACAATCATGGAAATCGGGCAAGAACGCAAAACCAACACTCACTATTGAGTTTCGCGATTTAGATTACGCTTTCGAGGTATTCAGTGGATCAATAACGCTTCAAGACGCACTTGCAGCTCGCTATTTCACGACACACGGACCCAACGACAAGGGCGTAGCAGTAACGTATCTATTCACCGTCATACTGAAAGCCTTTTTCGGCTGGCGAAAATCGTATCGGAGATAATAATGAATGCTTTCGAATTCCATTGCCCCACTAAAATCATCTGCGGTGAAGGGTCTCTCCATAAGCTTCCGGTCAAAATCGCTGACCGTGGCGTAGCTAAACCCTTGATTGTTACAGATGCCAACCTGGTAAAGCTCGGCATTGCCGAACAAGTATTTGCCCCATTGAGAGAAGCCGATGTGAACTATTCTCTGTACGATCATGTTCCACCGGATTCATCGCTCAATGTTGTGAATGAAGTAGCAACACTTTATAGAGAAGAGAAATGCGACGGCTGGATAGCGCTTGGAGGCGGTTCGGTTATCGACACCGCGAAGGGAGCTGCC
>FR884640.1:125287-127917 GCA_000436075.1 Eggerthella sp. CAG:209
GGGAGCTGCCGCATCGGTATCTGTTGGAGAAAAAGACTTCACCGATCTCCAAGGCTCTGAAATACTCCAAGACGAGCTTGATCCCCTAATTGCCATACCCACCACTGCGGGAACGGGATCAGAGGTCACTTTGGTTGCGGTCGTGGCAGACACCGAGAATCATGCAAAACTGAGCTATACATCCTATCGCTTAGTCCCGCATATAGCTTTCCTCGATCCAAAACTTACTGCGTCATTGCCACCTAGGCTCACAGCAACCACGGGGATAGATGCGCTAACCCACGCCATAGAGGCATACACTTCAATTCAGAAGAACCCCATTAGCGACGCACTGGCGCAACAGGCCATTTCCCTCATCAGCAAGAACCTGGCTCTATCCTGTGCAGAACCGGGAAACCTTGAAGCACGTACAAACCTGGCTTTGGGGAGCTTGTTGGCGGGCGCATCGTTTTCAAACGCCATGGTGGGGCTCATTCATGCAATTGGCCATTCCCTAGGGGGCTTATGCCATATCCCCCATGGTCAAGCCATGATGCTCCTTCTTCCCCATTGCGTACATTTCAACCGCACGCACGGATACCATCAAGGTTTATACGGGGAGCTGCTTGGCGCGCTAAAACCCAACCTTGACACCGCACGTCTAACCGCAGCAGAAAAAGACGCCCTATTCGAAACAGAGCTATTTTCATTGAATGATTTCTTCCGCCGCGTTTATGGAGTACCAACCAAGCTATCCGAAATGGGAATTTCCCGCAAAGAGCTTGCCGCTGTCGCAAAACAGGCGCGTTATGACGGTGCTGCCCTATACAATAAACAGGAAATAACCGAAGAAGTAGCATTCACAATCCTGGAGGCAGCATACTGATGGCACCCGAGAACACTTCAGCCACCCCCACTACTAAAACTAAAGAGCAACCAAAGCAGAGAGTTTCAGTTAGCGACGAGCGAAAGGCTCACCCCTCGAGTGCGAACGCAAGGCGTATGAGCAGTGCGACCAAAACGGACGCCTCAAATCAGCCCCAGTCCCTTCAGGCGGACCACCCCACGCAAAACGCAGCAGCACAGCGCAAGAATGATAAGGCAGCTACAAAAAACCGCTCAAAAAGTAGAGAAACAAAACATGCCCCGAAGGCACCAATAATCGCAACCAAGACAAGCTTCTTCCCCTCCCGCGAATACCGTAGCGCTGAAGATGTACAAGTGGCAGTCGATGAGATGCGTGAGTTTTTCCGAACTGGAGCAACTATGCCCTTGCCTTACCGCCGAGGCATTCTTGTGAAATTACGTTCTTATTTGAAAAAGCACGAGAAAGAAGCGCTTCAGGCACTTACCGAAGATTTAGGTAAGTCTAGTTTCGAGGGTTACGCCACCGAACTTGGCATCGTGTATGACGAAATCCGTTTTTGCCTATCAAAAATGTATGGATGGGCAAAACCCAAGCGCGTCCCGACACCCTTGGCCCACTTTCCTTCTTCCTCGAAAATCTACGCCTCGCCCTATGGGGTAGCTGCCGTACTATCACCGTGGAATTATCCTCTTCAGCTTGCGCTAGTCCCAATGATCGATGCCCTCACAGCAGGCAACTGTGTAGTGCTCAAGCCTTCACGCACTTCGCAGTCGACAAGCGCCTTCCTCCAACAACTTTGCGAAGAGGTTTTCGACGAGCGTTTGGTGCGCTGCCTTCCCGGAAGCAGCGAAATGAACGACTGGATCTTAAGTATCCATTTCGACAAAATCTTCTTTACTGGAAGCCCAACCATCGGCAGACAGATTATGCATGCTGCCGCAGAAAATCTGACCGATGTCACACTCGAGCTGGGCGGGAAAAGTCCCTGCATTATCGCCTCGGACGCCAACATCAAACGAGCCGCACAACGAGTTGCTTGGGGGAAATGCATCAACTCTGGACAGACCTGCGTGGCGCCCGACTACTTCCTCGTGCATGAGAGCGTTGCAGACGCTTTCGCCGACGAACTAGCAACGTATTTGCTGCAATACTACGGAAAGCGCATTCTGCAATGCGATTACTATCCCCATATGATTAACGAACATCACTTTAATCGAGTATGCGGTCTTATTGACAACCACGGACCGAAAACGCGTATTGCATTTGGTGGCGGACGAGATCGCTCGACTCTTCGAATCGAGCCAACTATCCTCACGGGCGTTACGCTCGAAGACCCTGTTATGAAAGAGGAAATATTTGGACCGGTAATCCCCATCATCACATGGAGTGACCTTGATGAAGCGTTCTCGTATATAAGAAATTTCGGTCATCCGCTAGCATGCTACTTATTCTCAGAAAGCAAAGTGCTGCAGGAGCAAATAATCCAAGCCATCCCATTTGGCGGAGCAACTATCAACGATGATGTAATTCACCTTGCCAACAACCATATGGGCTTTGGAGGCTTCGGTGATAGTGGAATGGGCGCATACCATGGCAAGCAGGGATTCGACTGTTTCACCCACTACAAGTCAACACTGAAAAAATCTACCAAGATCGAAATCCCGGTTCGAGTTCCTCCGTTCACCAAAGCGAAGAGCTTTACTTTGAAACTAATGATGCGATAAGAAAATGTTCATATCAAACTTCAAGGCATCGTAAAAAACGAGGGTTGGCACAATGCCAA